>NZ_CP076060.1:2414545-2716363 GCF_018729255.1 Cupriavidus sp. EM10 | reverse complement strand
TGGACAGCGCGCTGCGCTACGACCCGCCCAGCCATTCGCTGGTACTGCAGGACCCCGAAGTCAAGCAGTTCGACGTGCAGGGTTTGCCCGGCCAGTTTTCGCGCCAGCTCAATGCATTGGGCGGTATCCTGTCAGAGCAGTTGCTGCAGGGCTATCCGCTCTATACGTTCAAGCCGGAGCAGTTGCGGCTGGCCGGCACCAGCGTGGAGCCCGGTACAATCACGGTCCTTCCGGACGGTATCAACGTCAAGATTAATCGGCCGTAAATCCAGAGCAACAATAATGCGATGCCTTCGGGCATTGCGGGCGGAACTTCCGCCATTCGCGCCTACTTTTTGAGTCCATATGGATATTGCACTCGCCCTCAAGGCCGTGATTCTCGGCATCGTCGAAGGACTGACCGAGTTTCTTCCCATTTCCAGCACCGGCCACCTGATTCTTGCCGGCCAACTGCTGGACTTCAACGACGAAAAGGGCAAGATCTTCGAGATCGTGATCCAGTTCGGCGCCATCCTGGCGGTCTGCTGGGAATTCCGCCGCCGGATCGGCGCCGCGCTGGGCGGCCTGGTGTCGGATCCGAAGCAGCAACGCTTTGCGATCAACGTGATCGTCGCCACGGTGCCGGCCATCGTGCTGGCGCTGGTGTTCGGCAAATGGATCAAGGCCCATCTGTTCAACCCGATCACTGTGGCCCTTGCATTTATCGTCGGCGGCGTGGTGATTCTCTGGGCGGAATGGCGCGAGGGGCGGCGCGGTACCGTGTCGCATCCGCAAGGCAATGCGCTGCTGGAAGCGGCCAAGGCTGGCGCGCCGCGCATCGAGTCGATCGACGACCTGACCTGGCGCGATTCCCTGAAGGTGGGGCTGGCCCAGTGTTTCGCGCTGGTGCCGGGCACCTCGCGGTCGGGCGCCACGATTATCGGTGGCATGCTGTTCGGCCTGTCCCGCCAGGTAGCAACCGAGTTCTCGTTCTTCCTGGCGATTCCCGTGATTTTCGGCGCTACCGTCTACGAACTCTACAAGGCGCGTGCACTGCTGTCGGCCGATGACCTGGGCATTTTCGGCATCGGATTCGTGTTCGCGTTCCTGTCGGCGTTCCTGTGCGTCCGGTGGCTGCTGCGTTTTGTCGCCACGCACGATTTCAAGCCGTTTGCGTGGTACCGGATTGCCTTCGGGATTATCGTGCTGCTGACCGCGTGGACGGGGCTGGTGTCCTGGCACGCTTGAATTTTTCCGCCGGGATAACCGGCGACAGCATGAAAAAGGGGCCCTCGGGCCCCTTTCTTTTTTTTCCCTTATTTCTTACGGAACACCACGTCCCAGACGCCGTGGCCTAGCCGCACGCCGCGCTTTTCGAACTTGGTCACCGGGCGGTAATCGGGGCGCTCCGCAAAGCCGCCCGCCGCGGTCGACGTATTTTCCAGCGTCGGCTCGCCGGCCAGTACCTCCACCATCTGGTGGGCATATTCCTCCCAGTCCGTCGCGCAATGGAAGTATCCGCCGGGCTTCAGGCGGCTGGCCAGCACCTTGACCAGCGGCGGCTGCACCAGCCGGCGCTTGTTATGGCGCTTCTTGTGCCAGGGATCGGGAAAGAAGATATGCACGCCATCGAGCGACTGCTCGGTCAGCATATGCGCGATGACTTCGACGGCATCATGGTTCATGATCCGCACGTTCTGCAGATCGTTCTCGCCAATCTGCTTCAGCAGCGCGCCGACGCCCGGCTCGTGCACCTCGCACCCCAGGAAATTGTCCTGGGGCCGCAATTTGGCGATGTGCGCCGTCGTTTCCCCCATGCCGAAGCCAATTTCAAGAATCGACGGTGCCTCGCGCCCGAACGTGGCGGCCCAGTCCAGCGGTTCGGCTTGGTAGGGGACGATGAACTTCGGACCAAGGTCGTCGATGGCGCGCTGCTGACCGGTGGACGTGCGCCCGGCACGCCTGACGAACGATCGGATGCGGCGCGGATGCGCGACCTCGTCACCCGGATTGGCAGGGGTGACGTCTGCGGGTTGTCCGCTGGCGCCGTCGGCGTCGTCGCCCGGCAGCGTGTCGGTGTTCGTGTCTTGGGGAAGCATGGCAACAAAAAACCGCCGGGCGGATCGCCGGTCATCCATTGACCGGGTGCCAGAGGCGGCTTGTCAGATAAGAAGTGGAGCGGGCGAAGGGAACATCATCGTGTCCCTAACTCGTTGATTGATAACGAGTTTTCCGCACTCGGCGAACCGAGATGGACATAATTATGGACTGAAAAACCACGCTTGGTCAACGCGCGCTCCGAGCAAGTCCAGTGCGAGCCATGGACAGCCAGCAGTAGCCAATGTACCCGAGCGCTCAACGTCACGAGGCCGGTTCATCTCCCTTTGGCAGGAACTCCTCGCGTGCGCGCTGCAGAAACCGCTTCATGGGCTCAGAGGGTTCGGCGCCGCGGCGCAGCAGGTAGGTGGACAGCATGGGCGGCGTGCCGGCCAGGGGACGGACGGCTATGTCGGGGCGGTTCAGGGTCTGCACCTGCGAGGCAATGGCGAAACCTAGGCCATAACCGGCACCGACCAGAGTCAGCATCACGCCTAGGCTCGTCACCTGATCTACCAGCTTGAGCGGCTTGGACGCACCTTGAAGCACCGCCTGGATCTGGTGGTGGCAGCCCGATCCCGCGTCCGGATGGCACAGTACCAACGGAAACTTCAAGGCTTCATCCAATGGCACTTCCGCGTGCGCCAACAAGGGGTGGCGCACGGGCACGATCACCGACAGAGGATCGGTCCACACGGGCTCGGCGACAAGGCCTTCGCTCACCGCGTCCGACAGCGCAAAGCCGATGTCCAGCAGATCGTTGTGCAGGCCCTTGAGCTGCTGCGCGAAAGGCAGCTCGAAGACGCGAATCTCCAGTTCGGGCTCTTCCTCGCGGCTGCGCGCCAGTAAGGTGGCAATGTGGGGCTGCGCCAAGCTGTCGCAGATGGCGATGCGCAGATAACCCTGATAGCCCTGCGCCGCCGCCTTTGCGGCACTCACCGCCTGCTCCACGGTGGCCAGCACACGCCGGCACTCACCGAGGAACACTTGACCGGCCCAGGTCAGTCGCGTCTGGTGCGCGCTGCGGTCGAACAACTGCACGCCGAGCGTGGCTTCGAGATTGCGCATTGCGCGCGACACAGGCGATTGTTCTACGCCAAGGCGCTCGGCCGCTCGCGCGAAATGCAGTTCTTCCGCGACCGCAACGAAATAGCGCAGTACTCTGAGTTCCAATGCGGCCTCCTGTTTGCCTCGTTCCTGGCCTGCGTCCACCTCATGCGGATTGCGCCTCGCTTTCTCCTTCGATGATTGGCAAGAGGTTCCGGCGTTGCATGCTTGCCTATTCGGATAGGCAGATCGCATCCGAAAATTACGGAGGTTGAGGCGGAACGCTACCTGGCCGAAGACCTGAGAACCTCAATCGCCGCGACGCTGCACTACCGCCTGATCCACAGGTTCAATTCAATCAATTCCCGGGTTGCAGCTCCACACGCACCTCGCGCGATTTGCCGGCCCGTTCCACTGACAAGACCACCACATCGCCGACCTTCCTGTCGTCTAGCCGCGCGAGCAGCTTAGCCACATCGTCCGTCGCCTTACCATCAACACCGATGATGCGGTCGCCCGGCACGATGCCTTGCGGCGTGACTTCGACACCCGCGAGGCCGGCCTTGTGCGCTGCCGAACCCGGGGTAACACGCAGCACGAACACGCCCTTGCTTCCAGTCAGCGCCAGCAGGCGCTGATTGAGCTGTTCGTCCACCTCGATGCCGAGCGCCGGACGGATGTACTTACCGGTCTTGATGAGTTGCGGCACCACGCGCATGACGGTGTCCACCGGCACGGCGAAACCGATCCCGGCCGAGGCGCCGGAAGGGCTGTAGATCGCCGTGTTGATGCCGATGAGCCGCCCCGCCGAATCGAGCAAGGGGCCACCGGAGTTGCCAGGGTTGATGGCGGCGTCGGTCTGGATCAGGTGATCGATGGCCGCTCCGCCCGCTTCTCCGGGTAACGAGCGGTCGAGCGCGGAGACGATACCAGTGGTGAGCGTCCAGTCCAGGCCGAAGGGGTTGCCGATAGCGAACACCTTCTGACCTACCTTGAGGTCGGCGCTGGTGCCGACCGGCACGGCCGGTGGGCGCTTGAAACCGACGCCGATCTTGAGCACGGCGATGTCATGCGCGGGGCTCGTCCCCACCAGCGCGGCCTGGTAGTCGCGGCCGTCGGCGAGTTTGACGGTGGCTTCGGACGCGCCCTGGATGACATGGAAGTTGGTGACAACGTGGCCGGCGTCGTCCCAGATGAAGCCCGAGCCTGTACCGCGCGGCACGGAGAACACGTTGCGCGTCCAGACATCGCGTACTAATTGCGCGGTGGTGATGTAGACCACCGAGGCGCGCGATTTTTCGAACAGTTCGATGGTGGCTTTCTCGTCCGCCGCCAGATCGCCACGCGCCGTCACGGTGCGTTCTGCCGCCTCGCGCGGACTGAACCAGGCCTCGATGGCGGGCAGGAACTGCCACAGCAGCATGAGCGCGGCAATACAGACGGTGATGAAGAGCCAGCGCCGAACGAAGTGGTCCGGCGCGGGGCGTTGGTACGGGTCGGGGTAGGCCATGAGAAGTCTCCTGTTGAGGGCAATCAGCGCCACAGCCCGCTCGGGCGCCAGCGCGGCGTCGCAGCGGATTCCGGCAAGAAATGGGTCTCGTGAAACGGCAACGCTGATGCTGGCCTGGGCGCCAACGTCAGCAGGCGTGAGATGCACTCTTGTGTTGCCGGATGCGTGCGCAACCAGGAGGGCTCGGGATTGCCCCATCCCGGCCACAGCCAGGCACGCCAGGAGCGGCTGACCCGCTCGATTTTCGCCAGCGCAGACGCAAGCCCGTGCGGGTCGCCCGTCAGTTCCGCCGCGAGGCGGTCAGCGTCGAACTCACGCACGCGAGACAAGCCGAGCTGTGCGAGCAGGGCCAGCTGGGGCGATGCGGCCAATAACAATAGACCAGGCCAATAGACCTCCGCCGCCCCAACCAGCAGCGCGGGCAGGCTGAGCAGGATCGCGATCTGTCCCATGAGGGCCAGCAGGCTCGTGAGGCGACTGACGGAATCCGCCAGCCCCATGACGCGCAAATCCTCATTGGCGATGTGCGCGACTTCATGCGCGAGCACACCCGCCAGCTCGCGTGGGCTCAGGCTGCGCAGCAGGCCATCGGTGAGGGCGATCGATGCCTCCTGCTTCGATCCGGTGGCGAAGGCGTTGACGACGGCACTGGGCACATAGTGCGGCACCGGCGTGGCGGGCAAACCGGCACGGGCGGACAGCTCGCGCAACAGGGCCCAAATCTCGGGGGCTTCGTGCGGGTGCAAAGCCCGTGCGCGGTACAGGCGCAAGGTCAAGGCGGATGCGGCTGCCGGTTCCAGCAGCAGCGTGCCTGCAACTGCAAACAGCGCGAGCCACAGGCCGCCTTCCCCAAACGGCAGTCTCCCTGCTGCGGCTGCGATCCCGACCAGGGTCAGAACCAACAGCCCGGTCTGCAGGCGGTTGAGCCAGCGGTGTTGCAACAGCGCCGCGCGCGGATCACTGGGATGATGACGGGTCATGCTCAGAGGTCTCGGCGGCGCGGTCGCCGCGCTCGCGCAGCAGCCAGTAGGTCGCACCCAGAGCCAGCGTGGCGCCTGCCAGCGCGGCAATCTTTGCGGGGCTCGCCTCGGGGTCAAGGATCACGAACTTGCGCGCCAGCGCGATCAGACCGATGAGGATCACGGTCTTGACCTGGATGATGCTGTCCCGACGCAGCGCCACGCGCACGATGGAATGCTTGAACTCCATCGCGATCAAGAGCGTCATGATCATGCCGAACACACTCTGGAATACCTTGTGATCCAGGGGATTGAAGGCATCGAGGACCAGCAGCGTGAAGACGATGGCGATGAGCTGGAACAGCGACACCACGATGATGACGGCAATTACCGCCGACAGCACGAGCGCGACGACCTGCTCGAAGCGCTCGTAAAAACTCATGATGGCCCATTGGTCACGGAAGACCTGAAATGGATTGCGGCCTGTTGACTTCATGCAGATGGACTCCCTGCGACATTGCCGCTGTCGAGACGGCGGCGCATCGCACTGATGTTTCGTTCGACGAGCTCGGCCGACATGCCAAGCGACGACATCACTTGTTCCGCCAGCCCAAGGCCTGCGGCAAAGGATTGCTGGTACACACGCACGTTGGGCATGGCGCGAAATGCATCGGCCGCGGTCGTACTTCTGCATGACACCCACAAGGTCAGCGCCGGACGGCGCTCGGCAATCGCCTGGGCGATGCGCAACGCTTGCTGGGCATGGGCGAACGTCAGCACCACCAAGTGCGCATGCGTCAAGCCGGCAGCCAGCAAGGTATCGGGCCGACTGGCATCGCCATGGAACACCGGCGCGCCGGCGGCACGCGCGGCCTCGACCTTCTGCGCGTCCGCCTCCAGCAGCAGATGCGCTACGCCGGCGTGGCGAAGAATCTCGCTGACTGTCAGGCCAAGCTCGCCCGCGCCGCAAACGATGACATGGTCTCGATATCGCGCCGTCTGCGCGGCGATCTCGACTTCTTCAGCCTGGGGTGGCTGAATGACGCCGCCGGTGCGGCTCAAGAACCGGGCAAGTACATCGTGATGGCGGATCAGTAGCGGTGCCAGGGCCATGCTGAGCACCAGCGCGACCAGCATGGGTTGGACGACGGTCGCGGGGATCAGATGCTGCTGCAAGACCGTGCCCAACAACAGCAGGGCGAACTCGCCGCCGTGCCCCAACGCTATGCCCGTGCGCCAGGCATCGAGGGCGGACAGGCGCGTCGCCCGCAAGGCCAGCGTATTGAGCAGGATCTTGACCGGTACCAGCACCACCAGCCACGCCAGCACCGCCAGCGGTGCCGAAAGAATCTGTGCTGCGTCCAATTGCAGGCCGATGGTCACGAAGAACACGCCCGACAACACATCGCGAAACGGCCTGAGGTGGCTTTCCATGTGGTGCCGGAAGTCGCTCTCGCCCAGCACCATCCCGGCGAGGAAGGCCCCAGGGCGGCGGATACGCCGACCGCGTGCGCAGCGGCGGCGGCAGCCACCACCACGCACAAGGAGACGAGCACGAACGATTCCTCGTGGCCCCGCCGCGCCACCCAGCCCAGCAGGCCATGCAACAGACGGCGCGAGGCGAGGGCCGCTGCCGCGAACAGCAGCAGCACACCGAACACTTCGAGCAGCACATGCTCGATCTTCGGCGACTCGCCGCGCGCCCAGATCGCCAGCAAGGCCAGCAGGGGCACGCTGGCCAGGTCCTGAAAGACCAGCACGGCGATGGCACTGCGGCCGTGGCGGGTGGTGAGCTCGCCTTGGTCGGCCAGTTGTCGGCTGACCAGCGCCGTGGACGACATGGCCGCCGCAGTGCCGAGCAGCGCGGCGCTCTGGCCGGGCTGCCCCAGCCACATCAATAGCAGGATCAGCGGCGGGGCCACGGCGATCATCTGCAGAGCGCCCGCCATCAGCACCGTCCTGCGGGCGAGCCAGAAGTGTCCGAGGGAGAATTCCAGTCCGACCATGAACAACAGCAGCGCCACGCCCAGCTCGGACAGAAAGGTCAGCGTCTCCCCCGGCGCGATCACGCCGATGACTGAGGGGCCCAGTACAACGCCGACAGAGAGATACCCCAGCAAGGCGGGCACTCTGAACGCCGCCGTCGCCATCGCCGCCAGGCTGCAAGCCGCCAGCAGGATTAGCGTAGCGCCGAGCAAGCCCTGCATCGGTCAGCGCCCCACTTGCGTCGACGTCCAGCGCACGATGTCCTGCGCGCCCATCGCGCCGGCCTGACGGGCGATCTCCCGCCCACCTTGGAACAGGGCGAGCGTCGGGATGCTGCGGATACCGAACTGCGCGGCCAGGTGGGGCTCAGCCTCGGTATTCACCTTCGCCAGCCGGATCCTCGGTTCGAGCTGGTGCGCCGCTTGCTGGAACTGTGGCGCCATCATCTTGCACGGCCCGCACCATGGCGCCCAGAAATCGACCAGCAGCGGCAAATCGCTGCGCTCCACGTGGCGCGAGAATGTTGCCGTGGTCAACTCGATGGGCTCGCCCGTGAACAAAGGCTGCTGGCAGCGGCCGCAGTTGGGATGTTCCGATACCTTCGCAGTCGGTACGCGGTTGATGGACTGGCAATGCGGGCAGACGAGGTGAAGATCATTCTTCATGGTTCGCCTCCTTGGACCACAGTGAGGCTGCCGCGCTTCGGGTCACAGACAATGCCGACCAATCAACGCCTTGGAGCCAATCGTTCCCGTCTTTGCTTACTCCGGCCTCTTCCAAATGAGCAGCGATGAACGCTTCGGCCTGCATGAGCCACCTTTGGACAGTATCTTCCTGACTAGGAATCAGCAGGATTTCAGAGACGCTGCTGGCATCGAGCCCGTCCACACGGATAAGCAGAAAAATGCGCCGCCACAAACGCGGCATGTCCTTCAGCAGGTCGAATGCAAAAGCGAACTCGCTCGACCGATCAACTAGCTCCTCCTGTTCTGCGATCGTTGCGGCATCGGGATGCTGACTGTCAGCGATGATATCGGCCAGCCTGAGTGTGTCATCGGGCTGATAAAATTCGAAGACTTCCTCTTCCACCATGGCCTCGGCGACGTCCTGGGCATCCGCTTCGACCGGCGCGTCCAGAGAAACGAATTCGCCAAATTGCCGGCTGTTTGCCACTTCGTGATCCAGGACGGCGAACAGATGCTTCAGAAGACCGAAGTAAGCCGCTTTTTCTTCCGGCACGGATTGCCATTCCACCTCAGCTTGGACAATCGCTTCATCCACCACGTCGCGCAGCGTCGGATAATCGCGTGGTAAATCGCCGACGGCCCGCAGATAAGCCAGCTCACGCCTTGCGACAGCCTCAAGTTTCGACAGTAGAGGCATTCGGGTCACTTTGGCCTCATGGGCGGCTGACGCGGGGTTTGCGGCAATTCGCACCTTGAGCTCGCGCAAGCGCTCGCGTCGTGCTTTGCGCTTGATTTGATCCTGAGCATGCAGTCGGTCAAAATGCTTCTTGGCCTGACGGAACAACGACTGTGCGAGCATCTGCGCGAGGGGCGTCAGCTCGTCATGTGATGCAGTAACGCTGACAATCTTTTTGCCGGGCAGGTGCATATAGCCACTGGCCAGAAATTGCCGCTTGGTCTTGTCGCGATCAAGGACGATTTGAAGTCGCGCTGAATCTTTAGTGTGTTTGTCGAGCAATGGCTTGAGGTCGCGCTCGATCACATTTCCCAAAGCTCTCTGCCAAGGTTCATGAAACTCTTTGTCGATAGCTCGATAGCTATATTGCATCTGCATGTATGACTCCTTCGATGTCATTTCTATGGAGGCATGAATCGAGGATGCTCATATCCATAGATTTTGGTTTGGCACGCTCTTACCCCAGGCGCGATTTGCGAAGACTCCAACTCAAGAACAAAAGCGTGACGCCATAGACTGCCGCATGGAAACCCAACAACCAGCCTGCGGCCACGAATGACTCGACCGGACGGGTAAAAACTATCCACAAGACGATAGCGCCAAGGATAATCGAGAGCAGTCCACTGAGGGCAAGCCAGATTTCGCCCTTGATTTCCCGACGCAGCCGAACGGCGGCGGATATCTCCAGCACACCGGTGAAAATCGCCCAGAAGCCCACGCTAGCCCATAAAAAGAAGCCAAGACTATCGTGGCGACCCAAGGAGCAACCAGGACGACGACGCCCGTAAGTATGCCGACAATGCCGCTGAACAGCAGCCAGCCCCAGCGCTCTTTTTCTGGATATGGCGCACCGCTGCAAACAAGTTGAACGCGCCATTGACCAAGGAAAATGCGCCGAACACGATGGTCATGGCCAACAGAGCCGATTGTGGCATCCAGAACGCGAGGGCTGCAAAAATCAATGCCAAGACACCGCGCAGCGCAAAAAGCCACCAATTTGGCTCAGCGAACACAGTGCTTTGGTGGGCTCATCCTCATTGGAATTGGCGATGGTGTCTGTGTTCATGCAATATCTCCTAAAGATCTAATGGGGTGAAAAATCAAACACTCCTGAGCCAAGAGAGGGGCGCGACGCGCCCCTCTTACGCCCTATGCAGCGGTTTCAGAACAACTTGGACAGTTTTGCCTTGATTTCATCGAGCCAGCCTTTTCCGCCGCCTCCCCCAGCCGTCTTTTCCTTGACTTTCTTGAGTTCAGCGAACAGGGGCTCAAAGTCCTTCTTTTTCCATAGCCCAGCAGTTCTGCCATTTCCAACTGCTGCCGCGCTTCGTTCAATAATGTCTCCAGGCGCTCATTGGACGCTTCGCCCCGCTGACCATCTTCCACCAAGGTCTCGGCGCGCTTCAGGAGCAGCCTGGCACGCAGGGTGGGCAGCGGAAGCACGCTGCGCGTCTCGACCAGCGTGCTGAGCGCTGCCTGCAGCGCGGCTTTGGCTTCTTCAATCTTGCCCTGATCGATCAGCGGCACGACTGACTTCACGGCTGCGGGATAGGACGCCAGAGGGATGTTGGTGACCGCGATCACGATTTCACTGGCCAGCAAAGCCAGCACGAGACGTGCCTGTTGCACCTCGCCATGTTTGAGGGCATCCAGCGCCTCGTCAGTCATCGCCTCAATGGTTTCCGTGTTGGCGAACACGTCGTGCACGATGGTGCGCACATCAACGGGGGCCAGGGCGAGCGTTGGTTCGCGCGCAACGATCAGCTCCAGCTTTCCCGTCACTTCGGCCAGCGTTGCCAGTGCGCGTGCAGCGTCCTTGCCGTCAAGTGCGGCCAGCGCTGATTTGGTCAGCGCCAAGGCCGAGACGGCCTCATCGAGGACTTGTTTACGTTTGTCTGCCGCCTGCGAGTCCGTTTCCTTCTGAACCTCTGGCTGTACCTCCGTGACAACTTCAGGCTTGGCCTCTGGACTGACAGGAAGGCTGCTTACCGCGGCCTGTTCGTTAATTCCTTTGTTCGTCGCATTGGGATTCGGTGTTTGCTCATTCATGGTGACATGCCTCGTATGAGTTAGTGAAAATAGGCGAATCTATTGGGGCTGACTGCGAACATCGCGAGACTGACCGACCGAACAGTCGGCCCTTTCATCACCTCAAAACAGCTTTTGGATCCGCGTCTTCAACTCGTCGAACCATCCCTTGCCGCTTTTGCCTCCAGCCGACTTTTGCTCAATCGACTTCACCTGATCGAAGATGGGTTTGAAATCCGCCTTCTTGCCATAACCGAGGATCTGCGCCAGCTCGATCTCCGTGCGTACGGACGACAGCAAGGTGCTGAGCTCCTCGTTCTGCTTGGCATCGCGCTTGTCGGTCTCGGCCAGCTTTTCAGCTTTTGCCATCGCGGCTTCGGCCCGGAGCACGGGCAGAGGAAAGGCGACCGAGGTCACCACCAGCGTGTTCAGTGCTCGGGCGAGTTCCGCCTTGGCGTCGTCGATCTTGCCGCTGTCGATGAGCCGTGCGGCCGACTTGATCGCTGCCGGGTACGTTGCCATCGGCAGGTTGTCGGTTTCGATCACGATTTCGCTGGCCAGATTGGCAACGATGGGCCGGGCCTTTTGCACCTCGCCATCACCCAACAACTCCCGAGACAACTTGACCGCTTTCTTTACCGATTCCACGTTGGCGTGGATATCGTGGGTGATGACGCGTACATCGACCGGCGCCAAGGCAAGTTTGGCGTCGCGTGCCAATACCAGTTCCAGCTTTCCGCTGGCCAGTTCCAGCGCAGCGAGCGCCTCCTTGGTCTTCTTTGCATCAAGGAGGGTCAAAGCCTCCTGGGTCTTGGTGAGCGCCGTGATGGCGTCTTGAGTGAGCTCGGCACGCTTTTTATCGGCTTCCCGGGCGGCCTTGTCATCTACCTGTGGCTGTGCCGCCTTGGATGCGGCAGAGGGTGCTGCAGCACCTGGGCTAGAACCTGCCGCCGATTGGGCCAGAGCCGGTCCGCTCAGTCCGACGACGACCGCCAGGGCAAGTGCGGAGAAGGTGTATTGTGGCTGTTTGATATTCATGATCTTGGGCTCCTGATTGAAGTTAGTTGACTGAGATTTCAATCTGTTTCGGTTTGGCTTGCTCGGCCTTGACAAGCCGCACTTCCAGCACGCCGTCTTTCATCGAAGCCGTCACCTTGGTCGGATCAACGTTGTCAGGCAAGACAAAGCTGCGCACAAAGCGGCCATACGCACGTTCGATGCGGTGGAACTTCTTGCCCTGCTCCTCTTTTCCAGTTTGCGCTCGCCGCTGATGGTGAGCACACCGTTTTCCGCGCTGACGCGCACGGCATCCTTGGGGACCTCCGGCAGATCCAGCTTGAGGAGGAATGCGTTCTCATCCTCGCTGATGTCCGCCATTGGTGCCCAGTCCGCCGTGGTCATGGCTTCGTTGCCGGTACGGGCGCCCTGTCGCTGGGGTATCCGTCCGAACATCGTCGCCAGGCGGTTTTGCAATTCATCCAGTTCCCGGAAGGGGTCCCACGGAGTCAATGCAGACATATCGGTTCTCCTTGAACAATGCCGGCGAATTGGATGACGCACTGAACAGAGCCGTCGGCTTACTCTGAATGGCACCTACTACTGTTTTCAGTTCCGAACAAGTCCTTGAGTCAATTGACGGATATCGCTTTCGTCGAGCGTTTCCCGCGCCAGCAGCTCGCGCGCACAGCGCTCCAGCACCGCGCGGTTGATGTCGAGAATCCGGTAGGCGCGCTCGAACACGCCCATCACGATGTCGCGGATAGCCTGATCGATGCGCGCCTGGGTCGATTCGGCCACCCGGCAACCGCCGTGGGCCAGTTCTGGTGTATCGAGAAAGCGGGGCCGCTGCGCCTCGAAGGCGATGTAGCCCAGGCCCTCGTCCATGCCAAAGCGGGTGATCATGTCGCGGGCGATGTCGGTGGCCCGCGCCAGATCGTCCGCCGCCCCGGTAGACAACTCGCCGAACACCAGCTTTTCGGCGGCACGCCCGCCCAGCAGTACGGCGATCTTGTGCTCGAGATCGGTACGCGTCATCAGGAAGCGGTCTTCGGTGGGGCGCTGCAAGGTGTAGCCCAGCGCGCCGATGCCGCGCGGGATGATCGAGATCTTGTGTACGGGGTCGGTGCCGGGCAGCGCCAGCGCCACCAGCGCATGGCCCATCTCGTGATGGGCCACGGTTTCCCGCTCCTTGGGATTGAGCACGCGGCTCTTCTTTTCCAGGCCCGCCACGATGCGCTCGATGGCCGCGGTGAAGTCCTGCAATTCCACGGCGGACGCACGGCGTCTCGTCGCCGCCAGCGCCGCCTCGTTGACCAGATTGGCGAGGTCCGCGCCGGAAAAGCCCGTGGTCAGTGCGGCTACCTGTTCGAGGTCTACATCCTGGGCCAGCGTCACCTTCTTGACATGAACCTTCAGGATGTCCAGCCGCCCCTTCTTGTCGGGCCGGTCCACCAGCACCTGGCGGTCGAAGCGGCCGGCACGCAGCAGCGCCTGGTCGAGGATTTCGGGGCGGTTGGTGGCGGCGAGGATGATCAGCCCCACCGAGCTGTCGAAGCCGTCCATCTCGGTGAGCAGCTGGTTGAGCGTTTGCTCACGCTCGTCGTGGCCGCCGATGGGGCCGCCGACGCCGCGCGCGCGGCCCAGGGCATCCAACTCGTCGATGAAGATTATCGACGGCGCCTGGGCACGGGCCTGCTCGAACAGGTCGCGCACCCGCGCCGCGCCCACGCCGACAAACATCTCGACGAACTCCGAGCCGGAGATAGAGAAGAACGGTACCCCGGCCTCGCCCGCCACGGCCTTGGCCAGCAGGGTCTTGCCCGTGCCGGGCGGGCCAACCAGCAACACACCTTTCGGGATGCGCGCGCCGAGGCGGCCGTAATCCTGCGGGTTCTTCAGGAAGTCGACGATCTCGACTAGCTCGGCCTTGGCCTCATCGACGCCCGCGACATCGGCAAACGTGACGCCCGTGTTCTTCTCCATGAACACCTTGGCGCGGCTCTTGCCGATGCTCAGAAAGCCGCCCATGCCCTGCTTCTCGGCAAAGCGGCGGAACAGGAAAAACCAGACGCCGAAGAAGGCCACCGCCGGCAGAATCCAGGAGAGCACATCACGCAGCCAGGTGCTTTCCACCACCCGCGCGTAGGGCACGTCGTATTTCGACAGCCGCTCGGCCAGGTCGGGTTCGACACGGGTGGCCACGATCGTGGTCTTGCCCCGGCTGTCCGGCGATTTCAGGCGTCCGGTGACCGTGCGGTCTGCCACCAGCACTTCGGCGACGCGCCCCTCGGCCAACGCTTTCTCGAATTCGCTGTAGGGTACGGGCTCGACGGTCTTCGCCGCCTGCCAGTAGTTCTGCAGCGTCAGCAGCAACAGACCGGCGACGATCCAGTAGCCAATGTTCCATTGATCTTTCTTTTCCATGGGCAATGTTCCTCGCAAGTCGTGCCGCTAGAGAATGGGGGTGAACAGACGGGCCACCCCGTCGCGCAAGCGGATGGCCAGCGGGCGGGCGCGCAACGCCATGACCGATATCTCGTTCGATGCATCACGGGCGGCATCAAAAAGGGATTCCAGCCGCGTAGACAGCGCGGTGTCGTACACCTCCACATTGAACTCGAAGTTGAGGCGCAGGCTGCGCGCATCCCAATTGGCCGAACCCAGGCAGCACCACTGGCCGTCTATCAGCATCAGCTTGCTGTGGTCGAACGGGCCAGGCCGTTCGAAGATGCGTACACCGTGCTCCAGCACCTGCCAGTAGTGGGCGCGCGCGGCCCATTGCACCGTGGGATGGTCGCCGTTTGCGGGCGTCAGCACCTCGACGCGCACGCCGTGCAACGCGGCCGTGCTCAGCGCCGCGATCATCGGCTGATCGGGCACGAAGTAAGGTGTCCAGATGCGCACCGAATGCTTCGCCGCGCTCAAAGCGCCCATGAAGGTCCAGCGCAGCCGGTCCAGGGCCTCATCGGGACCGGCCTCGATGCCGCGCGCCCAAGAGGTTCCTTGCTCATCAGCCATTGCGGGCGATTCGCGCCAGAAACCCTCGCTGAGCCGCTCGCCCGTGGTATCGCACCAATCATCTGTGAAGCACTGCATCAGATGCGCAACCACCGGCCCGCGCAGACGAAAGTGCAAATCGTGACAGGCCTGCTCCGGCGCATCGGGCCGCCAATACGGGCTGAAGATGTTCATGCCGCCGGTGAAACCCGTCTCGCCATCGATCACCAGCAGCTTGCGGTGATTGCGCAGATGCGCGGCATGCAGGCGCGCGGGAATCAACGTCGGGTTGAACGTCGCCGCCGGAACGCCGGCGCGTTGCAAGGCGCGGTAGGCGCTGCGGGGCCTCCAGCGGGCATAGACGTCGTCGATCAGCACCCGCACTTGCACGCCGCGCTCATGAGCCCGGCGCAGCGCATCGACGAACTGCGCCCCGATGCCTTGGCTGTCGAAGATGTACGAAGCCAGCGCGACGCTGTGCCGCGCTGACTCGATGGCAGCGAGCATGGCCGGGTAGGCCTGCTCGCCATCGACGAGCGGCTCGATGCGGTTGCCGCTGGTCAGCGACTGGCCGGTGGCGCGTCCCACCAGGTGCGCCAGGCCGGCAAACGGCGCCGATACGGCCTGGGGCATCGTAGACGCGAGGTCCTGCCGAACAGCAGGATCTGCCCCCGGAAACAGCCGCCGCGCCCGCCGCTGGTAACGGTTGATGCCGAACAGCCCATACAGCAGCGAACCGCCCAGCGGCAACAGCGCGATCAGCAGCACCCACAGCGTGGCCGATCGAGGGTCACGCTTGTAGATGACCGCGTGCCCCGCTATGGGATAGCGACCGCCAGCGACACGAGGGTGGCTGCCCATGTCAGCCCGTTGGGGTCGGACACGACAGCCTCCCATCGCTCAAGATTCGCCGCCCGCCGGCTTCTTCTTGCGCGTAGCCTTGCTCTCGCCGTTCGGCGGTGCCTCGGCCACGTTCGCGGCATCGGGCTTTTCAGGCTCGGCCGGCTGCGCGGGTGGCTCCTTGCGCTCGAAGACGACGCGTTCGGCCTTGTCGTCCCAGCGTGCGCTGGCGTGATCGGCCTTGCCGATACCGCCACCCAGCATCTCGCGCGCCAGAGCGGTTTCCAGCTCGCTGCGGATCAGCCGCTTGAGCTCGCGCGCGCCGAACTCGGGTTTGTAGCCTTCCTCCGCGAAGTGATCGATCAAGGTCTGATCGAAGGCCAGCGTCACGCCCTGGCTGGCGGCGTTGCGCGCCACGCGATCGAGCTGCAGGCCGACGATATGGCGGATCTCCTCCTTGCCCAGCGCATGGAAGACGATGATTTCATCGATGCGGTTGAGGAACTCGGGGCGGAAATGCCCGCGCAGCACGTCCATCACCTCCGTCTTGGTCTTTTCATACTCCTCGCCGGCGGCACCACGCGCCTTGAGCCGACGCTGGATGATGTCCGAGCCCAGATTCGAGGTGGCGATGATGATGGTGTTGGTGAAATCCACCACCCGGCCCTTGCCGTCGGTGAGGCGGCCGTCGTCGAACACCTGCAGCAGGATGTTGTAGACGTCGGGGTGCGCCTTTTCGATCTCGTCGAGCAGCAACACGCTGTAGGGCTTGCGGCGCACCTTCTCGGTGAGCTGGCCGCCCTCGTCGTAGCCCACATAACCCGGAGGCGCGCCCACCAGGCGTGCCACGGTATGGCGTTCACCGTACTCGGACATGTCGATGCGCAGCAGCGCGCCCTCATCGCCATAGATGGACTCGGCCAGTGCCTTGGCGAGTTCGGTCTTGCCCACACCCGTCGGCCCGAGGAACAGGAAGGTGGCCACTGGCTTGCTGCCTTCGCGCAGGCCTGCGCGCGACAGCCGCACGGCATCGGCCACGGCACGTACTGCTTCGTCCTGTCCCACCAGGCGCTCATGCAGCCGCTGTTCCAGATGCAGCAGCTTCTCGCGTTCTTCCACCGTCAGCTCGTTGACCGGGATGCCGGTCAGCCGCGAGACGATCTGCGCCACGTGCTCTGCCTTGACCTCGGCGCTGCCCGAGGCGCGCTCGCGCTCCCAATCCTCGACGAGCTTCTTGAGTTCGGCCTCTTTGGCCTCGATGCGCTTGCCGAGCTCGGCAGCCTTGTCGTACTGCTTGCGCGAAGCCACATAGTCCTGCTCACGCCGCAACTGATGCAGTTCGGACTCCAGCTCTTGCACCGCCACCGGGCGCGCCGTGGCCGACAGCTTCACGCGTGCGGCCGCCTGGTCGAGCAGGTCGATGGCCTTGTCGGGCAAAAAGCGCGCGGTGATGTAACGGTCGGACAACTCGGCGGCGGCGATGATCGCATCCTCGGTGATGCTGACCTTGTGGTGCGCCTCGAAGGTGTCGCGCAGGCCGCGCAAAATCATCATGGTCTGCGCTACCGTCGGCTCGGGCACCATCACCGGCTGGAAGCGACGCTCCAGCGCGGCATCCTTTTCGATGTACTTCTGATACTCGTTGAGCGTGGTGGCGCCGATCAGGTTCAGCTCGCCGCGCGCCATCATCGGCTTGAAGACGTTGGCCACGTCCAGCCCGCCTTCGCCGCCACCTTGGCCGGCACCGACGATGGTGTGCACTTCGTCGATGAAGAGAATCAGCTCCCCCTGGTGCTCGGTCACTTCCTTGAGCACCTTCTGCACGCGCTCCTCGAACTCGCCGCGGTACTTGGCGCCGGCCACCATGGCATTGATGTTGAGTTCGACCAGGCGCTTGTCACGCAGCGTTTCGGGCACTTCGCCTGCGACCATGCGCTGCGCCAGCCCTTCGACGATGGCGGTCTTGCCGACGCCGGGTTCGCCGATCAGCACCGGGTTGTTCTTCTTGCGCCGGGCCAGCACTTCGATGGTCGTCTCGATCTCCTGCGCGCGGCCGATGACCGGATCGAGCTTGCCCTCGCGCGCCATCTTGGTGAGGTCGCGCGAATACTTGTCGAGTTCCGGCGTATTGGTCGGCGTCTCGGCACGGCCGTCCTCGGCCCCCTTGCCGACCACCTTGCTCACCTGCTGGCGCAGCGCCTGCGGCGTGAGCCCGTAGCGGCGCAGCAGGTTGGCTGCCAAGCCTTCGCCTTCTTCGGCCAGGCCGATCAGAAAGTGCTCTGGCCCCACATAGGAATGACTCAACTCGTTGGAGGCCACGAAGGCACGGCTGAGCGCATCCTTGACACGTGGCGACACGCCGATCTCGCCTTCGAACGGCTTGTCGCCACGCTTGGCTTCGGATTCAATCTGCCGCTTGAGGTCATCGACCTTGATCTTGAACTGCCCTAAGATGGTCTTGACCACGTCGCTGCCGGTCAGCGCCAGCAGCAGGTGTTCGGTATCGACTTCGGGCCGGCCGAACTCGGCAGCATGTTTGGCGGCTTCCTGCAACAGGGCCTCAGACTGTTCGCTGATACGGCTGGCCAGCCCACTGCCGCGGCGGCGCGCCGTGCCCGCCGTTGCGGGAGCGGATTCGCCGAAAGACGCATCGACCACTTCGTCGGCATCAGCCGCCACGGACGGTGCATCGTCACCGATGCGGAAGAAGTCGCTGCCGAGGAAGTCTTCGAACAAACCGCTGCGCGAGCCAAACAGAGCCTCCAGCGGCGAGACGGTGCGCTTTTGCTGGCGCGCCAGTTGGCGATAGTGATCGTCACACAACAGCATGGTGCTGTGGCGACCATTGAGATTGGCTTCCACCCGCACCGTGGCGGGTTGGCCGCAGACTTGGCATTGTTTTCTGGCCATGCTGATACTCCGGGAGGGTTAACTGGGCGAGGCACCGCAGATCAAGGCGCCTCGCCCTTCACTTGGTTTTTGCAAAGGACTAGCAGGTGGGCGTCAGCCATTGATCGGGATCGAGCGCCCCTGCTTGGGCGTACTGGCCTCGCGCTTGTCCATCGTGATCGTGAGCACGCCGTTCTTGAAAGCGGCCTTGATCGTGTCCTGGTTGGCATCGGCCGGCAGGTTCAGAGCGCGCTGAAAGCTGCCGTAGGAGCGCTCCACCCGGTGGAAACCACCGTCTTTGGTTTCCTGCTCCTGACGCTTTTCACCGCGCACCAGCAACACATCGTTATCGAGCGTGATCTGAATGTCCTTTTCCTCGACGCCGGGTACTTCCAGGGCGATCGTGTACTGCTTGTCTGTTTCCTGGATGTCCAGCGCCGGCTTCAGCATGCCCGGCCAGTCCGCCGGCCAGCGCGGCAAGGCCAGCGCCGGGAAACCGAAGCCTCGAAACGCTTCGTCGAACAGGCGATCGATCTCGCGATGCAATTGCAGGATGGGGCTGACCGGCCCGCCTGCCGCCGGCAGGTCATTGCGCTGCACCGGCAGCGAGGCGGTGCTCTGTTGTTCTTCCTGCTCCTTTTGAACCAGTTCCAGGGAGCCAATTTCTTGAAGTCAATGTCCATGTCACACCTCCAGAAGAAAATTGAAGACTCTCGCTCACTCCGTTTGCCTGCGGCGACGGACAGCGCGCCCAGACGACACGGAGTGTTCCGCTGACCTTGGCTGCTCATCTGTGCGTATCACCTCCTTCTTTCTGCCTGCTTGGATCTGATCATTGATCCATCGATCGATTTCACTTTGACGAAACCGCCACGTCCCGCCGACCTTGAAGGCCGGAATCTCCCCGTGCGAGGCGAGCCGGTAAAGCGTCCGCTTGCCGACTTTCAAGTAGGCAGCCAACTCGTCGAGTGTGAAGATCGCCAGCTGGCGCGCTGTCATACCACCCCACAAGTTCCGTCGTCACGCGGCCTCGCCTGAGGAAATTCTTGCAAGACTTTGCAAGATATTGCGCCTAACATGCCGAAAGTCAAGAGTCAACATCCAGCGATCTGCTGGCCGATTGATGTGACTCAATCGTAAGCAGCCAGGAAACAAATGTTGGCTGCCACCGCGATGGTGCTCCCCAAGTCATCAATCTGCAGCCATGTGAAAGGGGAAGTCCATGAACGAGATTGCCCGAGTCGGGGTGGATCTGGCCAAGCGGGTTATCTAGGTGCATGCGGTGGATGCGCGCGTGGTGGTTGCCAAGGCGCTGGCCGCTGACAAGTTTGCGGCCTGGTGCGCGCAGCTGCCTCCCGGCTGCCTGGTGGCCCTGGAGGCCTGCGGCGGTGCGCATCACTGGGCACGCAAGTTGCGCGGCTATGGGCTGGATGCGCGGCTGATTGCAGGCCACTTCGTCACGCCCTACCGCATGGCCGGCAAGGGACGCAAGAACGGTGCGGCCGATGCCGCAGCGATCTGCGAGGCGGCGACCCGCCCGCACATGCGCTTCGTGCCGGTGAAGCCGCCGGCGCAGACGCTGCTGACCAGCCATCAGCTACGCAAACCTCCCGATTCACTCACGCAGCTGATTCCTGCTTGCCTAGGGACGACCATGTAAGCGGCAGATGGTCGGAGTCCTTTGCGACCAGCACCTACGCGAGCAGCCCGGAGGTGGGGATGCCCTTGGCGATGATCTCCGCCGGGACCGGCGCCTGGGTCAGCGTTCGGCACCTGTGCGCAGGTCCACTTGCCGCGGATGTGGCACTCGACCGTGAACACGCCCGGCGTGTAGTCCAGCTTCTCGCTGATGCGCTTGAGCGCACAGCCGCACGCGCAGCGGGTGTTCTCGGGCTCGTGGTGGCGGTCCACGCGCGGTAGTCCGCCGGCAAGGCGGTGCGCTTCGGCACCGCGCCATGCGTAGCCGGCGGCTTCGTCTTGCTCAGCAGTTCTTGATGCTGCGCCTCGGCCGAGGCAATGTAGGCGTCCAGAGCCTTGTCGAACAGCGCGCGTTGTTCGGCATCGACCTTAACAAGGTGTCCATGAAACCGGCAGCAGCCCACTGCTCGCTCTTCTTGCCGAACTTCAGGCGTCGCAGCTGGGCGATCTCGAACGAGAGCTTCGCCGTAGGCGCTGACATGGGCGAAAAGCATCCGAGCATCCCCCCAGGATGGCTCTCATCTCGATACAGAGGTGAATCCTCCGCACTATTCGGCTCCCTACGATGATATGGACTGATCACATCGGTAGGGAGAAAGCATGAACTTACGCCATCTTCGCTGCTTCATCGCCGTAGCCGAGGAACTGCACTTCGGCCGGGCTGCTCGACGGCTGCACATCGAACAGTCTCCACTGTCGCGCACGATCCGCCAGATGGAGGCGGATTTAGGGGTGCCGCTGCTCAACCGCTTGCCACGCAGTGTTCGTCTCACACCGGCGGGACAGGTCTTCCTCGAAGAAGCCCGGCGCGTACTGCTGGCCTTCGAGCAAGCGCAGACCAAGGCACGCGCCGCAGCGAACCAGCGGAACACGCTGCGCATTGCACTATCGGGTGACATGGGGCAGGCCCGCTTGTCGGCGTTGCTTGCGCTTTGCCGCGAGGAGGCACCACAGGTCGGCATTCGGATATTTGAAGCGCCACTGGCGCAGTTGGTGACTGGACTGCGCAACGACTTGTATGACGCAGGTTTTGCATTGGCTGGTGAAATGGACGCCGGCGTCGTCGCCATGCCGGTGTGGCGAGACCCGCTGGTGCTGGCTTTGCCCGCCAGGCATCCGCTGCTGGCTTTCAAGGAAGTGCCGCTGGAGGAAGTGGCGAGCTATCCGCTGGTGCTGTGCGATCCCCAGGTCTGCGAAGGTTGCAGCCGGCAGCGCGAACGGCTGCTCCGCACGGTGGATGCGCAGCCGACGGTAGCCGAGTACGTCAAGACCCATTCCCTGATGCTGGCCCTCGTGGCCGCCGGCTACGGCGTGGGCTTTTCGAGCGCGGCGCATCTGGCGGGTTGCCATCAGGCCGATGTCGTCGTGCGGCCGCTGGCCGACGAGACCGCTTCGCTGACGACCTATCTACTGCGACCCGAAGGCGAAATCATGGAGCCGCTGCGGCAGTTCATCGACCGCGTGGATCGTGTCGGACGCCCGCAAGGCACCGATCAACGCCCGATGTGACGCGGGGATTTTGGACGGTACGATTCCTTTTCGGTCTGGACCTTGACCCGAATTGCATCGGCGGCCGACCTTTTGCGTCACGGGCATGGATGGCGAATCGGGCCTATCCACCCGGCATCACGCAAGGCACCTTCAAGCTGTCGAGGTCACTGCAGTGACGCAGAACGCATGAGCCTTTGCTGGATGCAAACCGGCTCAGCCGGAAGACGCATTGGCGCTTTACCCCGCCCGTTTCCTACGAAAACTTTGCCCTGGTTTTCCGGTAAAGCGCGGCATCCCTTCCTGATCGAACTTGGATGCGCGGCTTTTCAAACCGTTGCGCCGGTAACAAGATTTTTCGCAGGTGCATTATGGTGGAGGTGTAGCGGGCACCGCAAGGAGGTTTGCCCCCTGCGCAACGCTCGGCGACATCGCCGCACCCAACGTCCACCACGATGCCGACCGGCTCGCGCTTCATCGGGTTCTTTGGGCAATCGCTGCGCCCATGTGGGCCGCGCGCGCTTGCCATGTGTCGATCCGACGATGGGAAGAGCGCGATATGCCGAAATCGAGCAGCCACGCCTTTGGCGCAAAGACGTACTACCGACCGATCGAGGCGGCCGTCCGCTGGTGCGGTCTCCTGCGCTTCGAGCAGCGTATTCTGGAAGCGCTGGCGCAGCGTGCCATGCCGGAGCCCGGCGAATTCCCGCGCTGGCCGCTGCTGCGCCTGTATGCCGAGCGCATCTTCGACGCGCTGACGCATGGCGAATTGCCCGGTGGCAAGGCCGGCATCGTGCTGGACTCGCAGCGGCCGGCGCTCGACGACCCCGAGTTGACCGTGCGCCACGTGGACTTGAAAGCGTGGATGTCGCAGTTCTACCCCGGCGATCGGCCGGGGTTTTTGTTTGACGGCATCGAACGCGCGGTGCATCCGGCGGTGAGTGTGGACACGCTCAACATCCTGCTGGCCGATCGCGAAGCAGCGAAGTCGCAACTTGCCGAACTTGCCCTGGTGCATGAAACGCTGCGCACCGCGCACGAAGCACTGGCGAAGGAACATGCCACGCGCGCGGCCAACGACGAACAGGCGCGCGAGCCTGGCCTGCGCAGCGAGACGACTTACCTCAACATCATAGGCGGACTGCTGACGCTGCTGCTGGGCAATTCGCCGTCAGGCGCGGCCTATTCGTCGTTCCGCAGCATGGATGCCGTGGTCAGCGCGCTGATCGCACACCATGAGGGGCGGCCGGGTCTCAGCGAGCGGACGCTGTGGAGCAAGCTCGCGCAGGCGCGGCGCCACCTGGAGGAGTCGCGCTGACGACGCGGCCAGCATGATGCCGATGCGGCGCACTGCAATTGCAGTCGCTGCTTCTGCAATTGCAGTGATTTCGGCGACTGTGGTGTATTGAATACGAGGCACTTTCCGAACAGCGCTAGTGAGCGTCAAGGAGTGTCTCTCATGTCTTCGCAGACCACCGCGCCGGCAGTGCCGGCCGAGCACCGCATCCTGCGTCGCGCCGAAGTCGAGGCCAAAACCGGCTTCAAGCGCGCGCACATCTACAGCCTGATGAAAGAAGGCAAGTTCCCCAAGGCGCTGCGCCTGGGCGTGCGCGCCGTGGGCTGGGACTCGGCGGAGGTCGAGCAATGGATCGCCGATCGCCTCAATGAGCGCGCCTGACGCTTTTCCTCGGTACATGCCATTCAACCGGGAGAAGCCCATGCAGGTGGTGTCCATCATTTCGACCAAGGGCGGCGTCGGCAAGACCACGACGGCGGCCAACCTGGGCGGCTTCGCAGCCGACGCCGGGCTGCGCGTGCTGCTGCTGGACCTGGACGTGCAGCCCACGCTGTCGAGCTACTTCACGCTGGCCGAGCGCGCGCCGGCCGGCATCTACGAGATGCTGGCCTACAACGAGCAGCGCGCCGAGCAACTGGTGTCGCGCACCGCGTTCGAGCGGCTTGACCTGGTGCTCTCGAACGACGACCGCGGCGAGCTGAACACGCTGCTGCTGCACGCGCCCGATGGCAGATTGCGGCTGCGCCACCTGCTGCCCACGCTGGCGCCGAGCTACGACCTGCTGCTCATCGACACCCAGGGCGCGCGCAGCGTGCTGCTGGAGATGGCGGTGCTGGCCTCGAACTTGGCGCTGTCGCCGGTGACGCCGGAAATCCTCGCGGCGCGCGAGCTGCGGCGCGGCACGCTGCAACTCATCGAGGACATCGCGCCGTACCGCCACCTCGGCATCGAGCCGCCGCCGCTGCACCTGCTCATCAACCGCGTGCATCCGGTGTCGTCCAATGCGCGGCTGATCCAGCAGGCGCTGCGTCAGGTATTCCAGGAGCAGCCTGGCGTGCGCGTGCTGGACACCGACGTGCCGGCGATCGAAGCCTATCCGCGCGCCGCGACGCGCGGCCTGCCGGTGCATCGGGTGGAATACCGCCAGCCGGCGGGCCGCACGGCACCCGCCGCATTGGAGACCATGCGCGCGCTGGCCGGCGAGCTGTTCCCGGCGTGGCAGGAGCGCTTTGCGCTCGTCACCGGCCGAGGCGACGCGGGAGGGGCCGGCCATGGCCAGCGCACATGACCTGGCCCGCGGCCACAAGCGGCTGCGAGGGCTGATCGAGTTCGCCCTGGGAGAAGGTTGGAAGGTGGTGCGCACCCGCGGCGGGCACCTGCTGTTCACGAAGCAAGGCTGCGCGCCGATCTACACCAGCTCGACGGCGAGCGACCACCGCGCCGAGCGGAACGCCCGTGCGCAGCTTCGCCGCGCCGACCGGCAGGCGGCCCAGGGTGTTGCAGCATCTCAGGAGAACGGCCGTGGCTGACCTGACGCCGCAGGACATGGCCGCCAAGCTGCTGGCCTCGGGCTTCGAGCGCAACGGCCCTTCGGTCGCGGCCCTGAGCGACCCCATCGCCGACACGCCGATGGTGGTAACGCTGGACCAGTTGCGCCCCTACGACCACGACCCGCGCGTGACGCGCAACCCGGCCTACGAGGACATCAAGGCCTCGATCCGCGAACGCGGGCTCGATGCGCCGCCCGCGATCACGCGCCGGCCCGGCGAATCGCACTACATCATCCGCAACGGCGGCAACACGCGCCTGGCGATCCTGCGCGAGCTGTGGAGCGAGACGAAAGACGAACGGTTCTTCCGCATCCCCTGCCTGTTCCGCCCGTGGCCGCAGCGCGGCGAAGTGGTGATGCTGACCGGGCACCTGGCCGAGAACGAGTTGCGCGGCGGGCTCAGCTTCATCGAGCGGGCCTTGGGCGTGGAGAAGGCGCGCGAGTTCTACGAGCAGGAAATGGGGCGGGACAGCGGCCAGCCGCTGTCGCAGAGCGAGCTGGCGCGGCGGCTTACGGCCGATGGCTTCCCGCTGCCGCAGTCGCACATCAGCCGCATGCAGGACGCCGTGCACTACCTGCTGCCGGCGATCCCCACGCTGCTGTACGGCGGGCTTGGCCGGCATCAGGTTGAACGGCTCGCAGTGCTGCGCAAGGCCTGCGAACGCACCTGGGAGCGGCGTGCCCTGGGACGCAACCTGTCGATGGACTTCGCTACGCTGTTCCAGGACGTGCTCGCGCAGTTCGACACGCAGCCCGACAACTTCTCACCGCAGCGGGTGCAGGACGAGCTGGTCGGCCAGATGGCCGAGCTGCTGGAGGCGGACTACGACACGCTGGCCTTAGAGATCGACGACACGGAGAGCCGCCAGCGTGCGTTGACCAGCGATCCCGCGCCGTCGCAGGCGGCAAGACCTGTGGCACCGACCGCACCCGAGCCGCCGCGGCCACCGTCACCGCCTTCGTCGCCGGCAGGCCCTACGGTGCAGTCGTCGGAGCCTCGTACTTCCGCGCCGGCGGGCGCCGGCCTGGCTGCACCGGCCGTCGGCGCCGAGGGCTTGCAGCAGGACGGCGGGCTGCGCGACGAGCGCCTGCAGGGTCATATCGTGTCGCCCGCGCCGACCACCGAACGCCTGCAATCCATCCAGCGCATGGTGGCCGATCAGATGGGCGACAAGCTGCCCGACTTCGAGGCCGACGCGCTGCGCGCGATCCCCGTGCAGGCGGGCGGGCTCTACCCCATCTCGGACGTCTGGTACATCGAGCCCGGCCTGGACGTGCCGGATCGGCTGCGGATGCACATCGCGCAGTTCGCGCGCGAGATCGCCGAGGAAGCCGACGTGGCCGGGCAGGTCGAGCCCAGCGAAGGCGGCATCGGCTTCGTCTGCGTGGCGCCCCCGGCGGTGCGCGCATTGCCACCGTTCGCGCGTGCGGTGCTGACCTTGCTGCATGCGCTATGCGCCGCGCCCCGACCCGCAGCCGGCCTCGATGGCGCCCGGCTGGCCGACGACCTGGCGGCCTTGCTGCATGGCGGCGGCGCATATCCGCGCCTGAGCGATGCCGGGCTGGTAAAGCTGTTCCGGCTGCTGCGCCTGGCGCGCCGGTTGCTGGATCTGGAGACCGGCGCGGCCTCCAGCAACCTCGGCCACGGCGCCTGAGCGGAGGCCATCATGTCGGCACCGCATCCGCTCAACCAGGCCGTCATCGCACAGGCGCTGCACGACCTGCGCAATGGGCAACTGCGGCGCTGCAAGGCGATGGGCTTCGGCGAGGAGGAACTGGACGCGCTCAAGCACCCCGAACTCGTGAGCATGCTGGTCAACGCCACGGTGTCTTGGTGCTCGGTGTCGGTGAACCGAGATGTGCTGAAGCGGCTGCTAAGCCAGGTGCATGACGTGGAGCGCGAGATCGCCACGGTGGACCGGATGCTGCGCCTGGGCGCCAGCACGGAGATGGTGAGCCGGTTCTACGGCCTGACACACCAGGAGGTCGCCCTGCGCCGCGACATTCTCGGACTGCCCAAGCGCAAGGGGCGCCATCCGGTGCTGGACGAAGCGCAGGACACGGCGCTGTGGAAGCACTGGCAGGCCGGCATCGCCGAACGCGGCATCGCGCTGGATGACGAAGTGGCGATGCTGTCGCTGACCATGGACCTGGCCGAGACCTTGAGCCTGCCGATGTCGGTGATCTGGGCGGCGATACGCAACTGGATCGACCAGGGGCTGGTGTAGGTCATGGCGACGGGCGGCGCACCACGGCGCGATGGCCCCGTTGCGCTGTCCGCGTTATTCGACGACGCGCTGCGGCAACTGTTGCCCCCCGCGCAGCCGGCCGGGCACGGCACGACCACGGCGCAAGCTGCTGCGCCGGCCAGCGAGGGCTTCCTCTACAGCGGCAACCGCCATGAGAGCGTGCCGCTTGCGCTGTTCCTCGATCGGCGCCTGACGCCGCTGGAGCGCAATGCCTGGCAGGTGTTCCGCCTGCAGCTCAACGACGACGGCGTGACGACCTTCCCGACCTACGACCAGCTTCGCCCCTACCTCGCCTCGATGCCCTGCGCGGCGCAGGCCTCGCACGAGACCGTGGCGCGCGCCTTGACGCTGCTGCGGCTGACGCGCTGGCTGAGCCTGGTGCGGCGGCGCCGCGATCCGAAGACCGGCCGCATCCTCGGCAACCTTTATGTCCTGCACGACGAGCCGCTGACGCCCTTCGAGGCGATGCAGCTCGACCCCGACTACCTGGGCCTGGTCAGCCAGGCGCTGACCCATGCCGCGAAGGCGGTGCAGATCGTCGGCATGAACACGCTGCGGGAGATCGCCGAAGACCCGATGCTCAACGGCCGCACGCTGCCCACGCGCCTGCAGGTGCTGGCACAGCGCATGACACGCAGCGAATGGGCTGATGCGAGTTATCCACAAGACCCTGTGGATCACGAATCCGAAGAAGGCCAGGACGGCCTGCTTCGGAATCTCGAAGCCACGTCTTCGGAATCCGAAGCTGGGCCGAAACCCGCGCCAGACGGCTCACTTCGGAATCCGAAGGAGGACCGTACTGTACGTATGGATCGTATAAATCAAGTACGTACAGTACCGCGCGCGAAGGCGCTGCAACACCTGCGCCTGCCCGAGCGTCTGTTGCGCCTGAAGGACGAGCAACAAAGCGGCGCGCTGGTGGCCTTGCAGCAGGTGGACGAGTCACTGCGGCAGGCGGTGCTGGACGAATGGGATGCACGCTGCCGCAACAGCGCGGTGCGCAACCCGGCCGGCTACCTGTTCGGCATCATCCAGAAAGCCATCCGCGGCGAGTTCAAGGCCTGGGCCGGCGAAGGCGGCTCGCCATCGACGCCGCCACGTCCAGCCGCACCCGCACCCTCTGCACCGCCACCGCCTGCGCCGAACGGCCCTGGCCGCGAGGCGGCGCGGGCCTACCTGGCGAAACTGCGTTCGACGCTCGGCGATTCCTGAGCAGCTATCCCCAGGGGATAGCTGGGACACGAAGCCTTCCAGCCATCGGCTTCGGTGCTGTCATGCGTCACATCGTCGCAGCCCGGTGCGGACCTATTCCCAGGGGATAGATGGAACACGCCGCCTTCCGCGCCGTCCGGCTCAGTCGCGTCTTCATCGCCCGTGACGGCAGCTATCCCCTGGGGATAGACGGAACACACGGCCTTCCGGGACGACAACGGGGGACGCACCCGCTGCGGTTTGTTGACTGACGCCCTTCCGGGCGATGCCGATGCTGGCGGCTCGTTCCCTTACCGCGAGTCGTCATCATGGCCAACGAATCCCAGCCGCCCCTGCAGTTGAATCTCGGATCGCTGCGCAGCGCGATGTCGCTGACGCTGCACACCCACCACGCTTCACGCATCTGGCATGGCCGAGCGCCCGCCGAGGGCCGGACCGGGATCATCGGCCTGAACGGCTACATCAGCGTGATGAACAAGATGAAGCGCGGCGCCGAGCAGGACGACCCCTACTCGGACTTCTGGATGCTGCGCATCGAGGACAAGCTGACGCAGACCAAGGCCAGCTTGCAGGCGCTGCGTGAGCAGGTGGACCAGGCGCTGGCCGACGTGCCGCCCGCGCTGTCGCTGGGCGAGAACATGAACGTGCAGCCTGTGAAGCTGCCGCTGTTCGTCAATGCGCAACTCGGCTTCATGGCGGTGTACCTGCTGGCCGACTACGACGACCTGGCCCGCAAGCTGATCCTCGCCCACCACACCGCGCTGATCGACCGCAGCACGCTGGAACGCTGGCTCAACGACGGCGCGCATGCGCTGCGCAGCCTGTTCTCGCTGGCACAGCAGTACCGCTACTCCGGCGCGACGCGCGACGACTTCGCCTCGAAGAACGCGGTGGCGCGGGCGGCGCTGGAGAAGTTCGGCGAGTTGCCGCAGGACGTGCTCGAAGGCACGCGCCGCTCGCGCTTTGCGCCACCGATCGCACGGCGGTCGGGCAAGCCGGGTGCAGCCCCCGATGCGGCACCCAGCGCTGGCGCAGCCGACGTGGCGGACGACGACCACGACCATGACGGCGAAGGCACGAAGGCATGACAGCATCGTCTTCCACCGGCCAACCGGCGCGCTTCCTGCCGCTGGAACAGGCGGACTTCCAGCGCCTAGAACACGGCCCCTACCTAAAAGGCCTTTTACAGCCTTTTAAAGGTAAGGGGAGTCTGGAGACCTGGGCCAACCAATGCACGGCACTGCGCGACGACTTGATCGGCCTGGCGCAGCGGCGCGTGCTGCAACAGGCGCGGGCCTATCCCTTCACGTTGCTCGACGTGCAACTGGCCCAGCAGACCACTGGCGCAGGCACGACCTTCCTGCGCTGGCGCAACCACGACCGTTCTTCCATGGGCGTGGCGCTGTGGGAATCGCTGCTCGACCGCCCGGCGACGCCGGCCTCGCTGATCGACGACCTGTACGCGATGGAGCTGCAGCGCATCGCTTTGAACATGCAGATCAGCCTCCTTCACACGCTGGGCCGCCAGGCCCAGGAGTGCGCCAGCAAGGCCGCTCAGGCCGAAGCGGCTTACCTGCGACGTGTCCACGGGCATGCCGCGTCCGTTCCATCCACCACCCCCAAGGAGTCACCATGAGCACGCACTTCGTCGGCGAGGGCAACATCGGTTCTGCGCCGGACTACCGCGAATTCCCCAACGGCAACGACGAGCCGCGTCGGCTGCTGCGCCTGAACGTCTACTTCGACAACCCGATCCCGAAGAAGGACGGCGAATTCGAGGACCGCGGCGGCTTCTGGGCGCCGGTGGAGCTGTGGCACCGCGACGCCGACCACTGGAAAGACCTGTACCAGAAGGGCATGCGCGTGCTGGTAGAAGGCCGCACGGTGAAGGACGAGTGGGAGGACGCCGACGACAACGAGCGCACGACCTTCAAATCGAGGCCCGCCGCATCGGCATTCTGCCGTACCGCATCCAGGCCGTGACCCTCAGCGCCAGGACGCTGGAACCCGAGGCCGCAGTACCGCCGCCGAAGGAGACCAAGGGGACGAAGGCGCCGAAGGAAACCAAGGCCAAGGGCTGATTCCGAGGGGGCGGCTGTAGCAACCGTCAGACGCCCGCCATGCACCAGCTATCCCCAGGGGATAGCGCCAGGGTGTTCCACCGAATTCCAGCCGCCCTCCCGAAACTACGCCCTCGCTGCGCCAGCCGTTGCAGTGCCGCGCATGCCGCTGCGGCAACGCATCGTCTGCCGATCACAAAGCGGTGTCTGCGCCGATCGGCTTCCTTGCTGCCGTCCTCCGCTGGCCCGGCCAAGCTGGGGCCATCCGATGAACCGCACACTTCCAAGGAGGCTTCATGCGCGTGTTCCTGTGCGAGAAGCCGTCCCAGGGCAAGGACATCGCCCGTGTGCTGGGCGCCGGCCAACGCGGCAACGGCTGCTACAGTGGTGCCGGTGTCGTCGTGACCTGGTGCATCGGTCATCTGGTCGAGGCGGTTCCGCCCGAAGGCTACGGCGAGCAGTACAAGCGCTGGGCCATCGAGCAACTGCCCATTCTTCCCGAGCGCTGGCGTGTCGAGCCCAAGGCGGCGACCGCGGCGCAGTTCAAGGTCGTGCAGCAGCTCGTCGCCAAGGCGGGCGAGCTGGTGATCGCGACCGACGCTGATCGCGAAGGCGAGATGATCGCCCGCGAGATCATCGAGCTGTGCGGCTACCGTGGCCCGATCCAGCGGCTGTGGCTGTCGGCGCTCAACGATGCGTCGATCCGCAAGGCGCTGGGTGCACTCAAGCCATCCGCCGAGACGCTGCCGCTGTACTTCTCCGCGCTCGCCCGATCGCGTGCCGACTGGTTGATCGGGATGAACCTGAGTCGCCTGTTCACGCTGCTGGGCCGCCAGGCCGGCTACACCGGCGTGCTGTCGGTCGGGCGTGTGCAGACCCCGACCCTCAAGCTGGTCGTAGACCGTGATCGCGAGATCGCACGCTTCGTCTCGGTGCCGTTCTGGGCCATCGAAGTCGCGCTTTCGCATGCGGGCCAGACCTTCGTCGCAAGCTGGACGCCGCCGCAGGGCAGTACCGACGAGGCCGGCCGCTGCCTGCAGCAGCCGGTGGCGCAGCAGGCCGGCGAGCGCCTGCGCGCGGCCGGCGCCGCCCAGGTGCTGTCGGTGGAGACCGAGCGCGTGCGCGAAGGCCCGCCGCTGCCGTTCGACCTCGGCACGCTGCAAGAGGTGTGCTCCAAGCAATTGGGCCTGGACGTGCAGGAAACGCTGGACATCGCCCAGGCGCTGTACGAGACGCACAAGGCGACGACGTATCCGCGCTCGGATTCGGGCTACCTGCCCGAGAGCATGCTGGCCGAGGTGCCGGCCGTCCTCGACAGCCTGGTCAAGACCGATCCCGGTCTGCGGCCGCTGATCGACCGCCTGGATCACCAGCAGCGTTCGCGCGCCTGGAACGACGGCAAGGTCACGGCGCACCACGGCATCATTCCGACGCTGGAACCGGCCAATCTCTCGGTGATGAGCGAGAAGGAGCTGGCCGTCTACCGGCTGATCCGCGCCCACTACCTCGCGCAGTTCCTGCCGCATCACGAGTTCGACCGGACGGTGGCGCAGCTCACGTGCGACGGGCAGTCGCTGGTGGCGGTCGGCAAGCAGATCGCGGTAGCTGGATGGCGCCAGGTGCTGGCGGCGTCGGTGCCCGACGACACGGACGGCGAGGACGCGCAGCGCGGCCAGGTGTTGCCGCCGCTGCAAGCTAGGACTTCCTGCCAGGTTGGCCAGGTCGAACTGAAGGCGTTGAAGACGCTGCCGCCCAAGCCCTACACGCAGGGCGAGCTGGTCAAGGCCATGAAGGGCGTCGCCAAACTCGTGACCGATCCGCGCCTGAAGCAGAAGCTGAAGGACACCACGGGCATCGGCACCGAGGCGACGCGCGCCAACATCATCAGCGGGCTCTTGGCCCGCGGTTATCTCTTGACGAAGGGCCGTGCCATCCGCGCATCGGATGCGGCCTTCACGTTGATCGACGCGGTGCCGACGGCCATCGCCGACCCAGGCACGACGGCGGTGTGGGAGCAGGCGTTGGACATGATCGAGGCAGGCCAGATGACGCTGGACACCTTCATCGCCAAGCAATCGAGCTGGGTCGCCCAGCTCGTGCGGCAGTACCGCGGCGCCACGCTGGACCTCAAGCTGCCGCCCGCGCCGAACTGCCCGCAGTGCGGTTCACCGATGCGCCAGCGCAGCGGCAAGAGCGGCGCGTTCTGGTCTTGCAGCCGCTACCCGGACTGCAAGGGCACGCAGCCGGTCGAAGATACCGCGGCAGGCAAGCGCGGCGCCTCCCGCCGACCATCCAGCACGCCGCGTCGGCGCTCCAGGGCGAACTGACGCCCACGTCTCCCTCTGCCACGCCGGCTGCTGCCGACGGCGGGGCAAACCTCCCGCTCCCCGCGGGATTCCCCAGCGCGCGTTCCCTTCTGCAACGGTGTGCGCGTCCTGCTGGCCCGAGACCGCCACAGGGCGAGAAGGTCATTGCTCCATCGAATCGCGCTCGACGCGGTTCCGCTGATCGAGGTGTTCGCGTCCATCCGCGAGCGGTCTCCTGACGCCTTGGCCCGCAAGGCTGCGAGGTGCCAGGAGACCGCTTGCGGTCGACGGTATTCGGTGCCGGTGCCCGCCGGTGAAAAAACGGGTTCCCTTTGTGTGTGGATACACGCCAGAGGATGCCGGCCCCAGCCACGAAACGGGCCGGGTGAGATTGCTGACGCAGCGAATGGCTTTGACGACGGCCTGGCCTGCTTGCAGCCCACAGGTGGTTTGCTTCCTCTCCAGCCGAAGGTCTGAGTGACCTTCGGCGCTTGTTCCATCTACGGATTCATCCCCGCTCCGGCACAGTCTTGCGAGACTGCATCACAACGTCATGCGGCGGCTAAGCAGCGCAGCACTCGAAGGGCACAAGCTCGCGGCCTGCCGTGTGGCAAGGATCGCCGCTGGCGCGGCAGTGCGCTCCGCGGGACTAAAGCCCGCACGCTCGAAGAACGGCGCTGCCGTCGTCGTCAGCAACCAGGCTTGGCGTCCGCCTTCATCGAAGGCGCGGCGCAGCAATATTGCGAGCATGCCGCTGCCGGTGCCGCGATGGCGTGCTTGTGGCAGAACCACCAGGGAGCGCACCAGCACGTCCTGGCCCATATGCTCGAAGCCGCCGAAGCCCACGCGCTCACCTGACACGGTGGCATAGGCGAAGAAGCGACGCCCCGGCTCGGTCAGGTCGGCGGTGGGAAGGCCGGCCTCGTGCAGCGCCAGCGCAAGGTCCGGGTCACTGCCGGCGATCGGCGTGTCCACCAGGAGCGTCGTGCCGTCTTCTTTGCAAATCTCGCCCGCCGGTCGCTGCGGCAGCAGCTCGATCACCATGTCCGAAGGGCGACACAGCCGCACGCCCAGGGGAGACACCACGATGGGCCGATTGATGAGGATCGGGTGCGCCAGCATCTGGTCGATCAACTGGTCGTCGCTCCAATGCGCGGCATCCAGGTTCAGTTCCTTGTAGGGCGTTCCCTTGACGCGCAACACATCCCGCACGCGCATGCCCATCCGCGCAATCAGCGCCTTCAAGGTCTCGCGGTCGGGCGGTGCTTTCACGTACTCGATGACTGTGGGCTCGATGCCGCTGGCGCGGATCAGCGCCAGCGTGTTGCGCGACGTGCCGCAGTCCGGGTTGTGGTAGATCGTGACGGTGCTCATGCCGGATGCCTCACCACATTGCGCGGGGCCTGTTCGTACCAGTCGCGGGAACGGTTGACCACGCGCACCACCAGCAGCATCACCGGCACCTCGATCAGCACGCCGACCACGGTGGCCAGCGCGGCGCCGGAGTGGAAGCCGAACAGACTGATGGCGGCCGCCACGGCCAGCTCGAAGAAGTTGGACGCACCGATCAGCGCGGAGGGACAGGCGATGTTGTGCTTCTCGCCGACACGGCGGTTGAGCCAGTAGGCCAGGCCGGAATTGAAGAACACCTGGATCAGGATCGGCACGGCTAGCATGGCGATGACCAGCGGCTGCTGCAGGATGGCCTGGCCCTGGAAGGCGAACAGCAGCACCAGGGTCAACAGCAGCGCGGCGATGGACAGTGGGCCGATGCGTTCCAGCGCTCGGTCGAACGCTGCCTGTCCACGACGCAGCAGCGAGCGGCGCCATACCTGGGCGATGATGACCGGGATGACGATGTAGAGCACCACCGAGATCAGCAGGGTGTCCCACGGCACGACGATCGAGGACAGGCCGAGCAGCAGGGCGACGATGGGCGCGAAGGCGAACACCATGATGGTGTCGTTCAAGGCCACCTGCGACAGCGTAAACATCGGATCGCCGCCGGTCAGCCGGCTCCAGACGAACACCATCGCCGTGCAGGGCGCGGCGGCCAGCAGGATCAGGCCGGCGACGTAGCTGTCGATCTGATCGGCCGGCAGCCAGTCGGCGAAGACATGACGGATGAACAGCCAAGCCAGCAGCGCCATCGAGAACGGCTTGACCGCCCAATTGACGAACAGCGTCACGCCGATGCCGCGCCAGTGCTGGCGGACCTGGCCGAGCGCGCCGAAGTCCACCTTGAGCAGCATGGGGATCACCATGATCCAGATCAGCAGGCCGACCGGGAGGTTGACTTGGGCCACTTCCATGCGGCCGACGGCCTGGAATGCGCCGGGCGCGAACTGGCCCAGGGCGATGCCGGCGACGATGCACAGCAGCACCCACACCGTCAGGTAGCGCTCGAAGATGCTCATCGAGAACGATGGCGTGGCGGCAACGGCTTCGGTCTGTACGGCCATCGCGCTACCTCACTGCTTGCCGATGGCGCGCAGCTCGTGCTGCAGCGACATGGCATCGAGCCGTTGGAGCGGCAGCGACAGGAACAGCTCGATGCGACGCTTGAGCGTCAACGCAGCGTCCATGAACGCCTTACGCTGCTGTTCCTCGCTGCCTTCGACGGCGGCCGGATCAGGCACGCCCCAATGGGCCGAGACCGGCTTGCCCGGCCAGACGGGGCACACCTCGCCGGCGGCGTTGTCGCAGACGGTAAAGATGAAATCGAACATCGGCGCGCCGGGCGCCACGAGTTCGTCCCAGCTCTTGCTACGGTAGCCGGTCGTCGGCAGGTGCAGGCGCTCCAGCGTGGCGAGCGCCAGCGGGTGGACTTCGCCCTTGGGGTGGCTCCCTGCCGAATAGGCGCGGAACCGCCCTTGACCCAGCTCGTCGAGGATGCCTTCCGCCAGGATGGAACGCGCCGAATTGCCAGTGCAGATGAACAGCGCGTTGTAGGTTTTTTCAGTCGTCATGCGCGCCTCGTGTCAGCAGCAGGAAGAAACCTGCTTCGCGGTAGCCCGGCCATTCCTCGGCGCGCAGCAGGCCGGAGCGGTGCCCGGCGCGGGCGGCGGCGCTTCGTTGAATACGGGGATGTTGCCCAGCGTGTGGAAGTGCTCCCAGGCCACGCCTTGCGGGTCGGTGATCCAGTGCTTCTCGCTGCGCGCGTAGCAGCAGGTCGTGGTGCCCTCGTCGAGCAGCGCCATGTCGGCGGCCTGCGCGCGGGCTTTCAGGGCGGCCAGTTCTTCGGCGTCGTCGGTCTGGATGCCCAGGTGGTCGATGCCCGGCTTGCTGCCGCGCGTGGAGATGGCGAAATTGACCGGCGGGTCTTCGAGCATCCACTTCGCATAGTCGCTCTCGATGCGCGCCGGCTGCGCGGCGAACAGTTGGGAATAGAAGCCGATGCTGCGATCCAGGTCATCGACATGCAGGTGGACGTGAAAGCGTTTCATGGGAAGGTTCCTTTCAGCAGGTGGTGCAGGCGCGGGTGGATTCGTTGGCCTCGCACACGCCGCCTTGGCAGCAGTGCTCGGTCAGGTAGCCGAGCAGCCCATTCATGTGGGCGAAGTCGGCGCGGTAGATCAGGTTGCGGCCCTGCTGTTCGATGCTGACCAGGCCAGCATGGGCCAGCTCCTTCAGGTGGAAGGACAGCGTGTTGCGGGCCACGTCGAGTTGGTCGGCCAGGACGCTGGGCGTGAGCCCTTCGGGGCCGGCGACGACCAAGGCACGGAACACGCGGAGGCGCTGGGTATGAGCCAGGGCGCCCAGGGCAGAAATGGCTTGGATCTCGTTCATTGTTCAATGATACAACAGTTATCGAATCATTGAACAGCACCCAGCAGCAATCAGGGACGAGGCGGGAACCGATTCCCCCGTGACGCAGAACGCGCCCCGGCGTGATGCTTTGCGGCACGTGTTGCTGACCTGATCAGCACATGCCAGCAGCCTGGGTCTTTCGGCTGCCGCGGGACTCTCCTCGTGCGACCCACCACCAGTCCGCTTCGCATCGACCACCGCGGACGGGCGTTTCACGACGCCGATGCCGTTCATGTTCAGCAGCGCCTCTACCCGTGAATCCAACCACCTGGAGCCCATGTCATGAACCGTGCCCTGCCTCAAGAGGTACTTGATCAGATCGAGCTGGAACACCAGCACTTCGCCGCCGCGCCGCAAGCCTTCTTCGAGGCGTGGAAGCGCGGTGCACGCATCGCCGGAGCCGAATGGTTTGGCGACGGCACCCGCGAAGGCCTGCAGCGTGCCACCACCAAGTGGGATCTGCGGCCGAACCTGCTGATGCTCAACGATGCCTTGGGCGTCCTGAGCAGCGGCCAGCGGATGTTCCTGTCCGCGATGGTGAGCTTCTACAACGCCCGCGAGGGTGGCGCGATGCTCAAGCGTTGCGGCTTCGAGGGTCTGTCCGACCTGGGCGGCCTCGATCTCGAACGGCGCAAGGTCATCGCCGACCTGACGCTGAACTACAACGGCTGGTGAGCCGCTTCGGCCCGCCGACGTTCTTCTTTTCTTCCCACCCCACGAGGGACATGCGTCCCTGTTCGGGGCCATGTCCCTCCTTTTTCATAGGAGTGAATCATGTCCCCAGGCTTTTCCATCGGTCTGCTCGTGACCAACGACGACATCGATGCGGTCATCCTCGAAGGCTGGCCGGACGGTGTGCCCAAGCCGCGCATGGTGGTGTTCGACTACGCCGGCAACGACGTGCTCGATGAATACGTGCTGCGCGTCAGCACCGGAGCCCCGGACGCCGGATTGACCGGCCGCGAGGTGTTCGCGGTCGAGTACGGCCCCGATTGCCGCTACCCGTCGCCCGCCGAAATCCTCTCGGTACTCGATGCACGCAAGCCGGCCGACGAACCTTCGGCGCTGAGCATCGCCCGCGGCGTGCACCAGAGCATCCTCGAATTGGATGCGCGGCTTGATCGCCTGGAGCAGGCGCCGACCGGCGATGACTACAACCGCCTGTACCAGCTTGCCAATGGCGGCCTGCTCGACCTGTTGAAGACGCTGGGCGACCCGTCCTCTACCGCTGCCGACTGACCGGCTGCCACTTCATCCACCCGCTGGGGTTCAATCCCCAGCAGGGGATTGCCTCGGCCATCCTCTGCTGGAGAAATCCCATGTCCTACTCGAACAACAATCCCTTTGTCCGCGGTTACGATGGCCTGTCGGTCGAACGGCTGCTCGCCGTCTCCTATGACGACGACTGCCCGCTGACTTACCTGCCGCTGCATCCCTCGCAGTCGCATCTGCCGGACGGCCAGGTCGAACGGAGGGCCTGCATCTTCTCGGACGACTTCGTGCTGATCACCGAGGACCAGGCGGTTCCCGATGAACTGGAGGCGCAATGCCGCAGCCACGGGCTCGCCCGCAACGTGGTCTACGCCGTCATGGCCCAGGAAGAAGGCAAGCCGCTGCACGTCGGCGACACCTACTCCGACGAGGCGGCCCGGGAAGTCGTGCGGCGCCTACGCTATGAAACTGGCTTCTACAGCCGGTGCTGGGAGATCAGCAGCGGGCACCTCGACGCCGAAGCGCATCGCTTCCTCGCCGAGCTGGCGGACATCGCCACGCCGACGCTGTTCCTGTTCATCGCTTTCCGCATCCCGTACAGCCCGGCGATCGGCGTGAAGCTGATCGCCACGCCCTGGACGGATGACAACCTGCGCGCGGTCGAAGGCATCACGGCCAAGCGGCTGATGCAGGAGCACCGCAAGAAGGGCATGCCGGAATCCCTCGTGCACGTGCTGCACCTGGCCGCGCTCGCCGACGTGCGCATGCTGGTCTTCGATGCCGATGCGCAGGTGCTGGACGGACTGCCGATCTACGACGACTGACACCACCTCACGAGCCTCCACGCGGGGCTCGTTTTTTTTGAGGAAGTCGGTGGCGGCGCAGTGCCGATTCCCTCGCGACGCTGGCCTGCGTCTGCCGCACGCTGATCGCATGTTCGCTGGCGTTGCCGGCAAGCATGCCCAGGCAGTCGAGACCTTCGAGGCTGCGGTGCGGTTCGCCGCGCTGGTTGTTTTTCCTTCCACGGGCGCATGCGCGTCCATCCACCTCACCCCCAAGGGACATGCCTCCCTTGCGGGCGGGAGTTCCTTGGATTGCCACAAGGAGCTTTTCCATGGATACCCAAGCCATCCGCGCACAGATGCCGACGCTGGTTCGCGGCCACGTGCCTTCCAACGTCCGCAGCTTCAAGTTCAACATCTTCGACGGCCAGCCCAAGGTTTCGACGCTGGGCGTCCACATCGATCCCAAGCCCTTCGAGGGCAAGGTCATCGCCACCACCGACGAGGCCATCGTCGTCAAGACGGGCCGGGCCGAGTTCGCGGTGCTCGACAAGGCGCTCGTCACCGACGTGCCCGACGAAGGCGCCAAGGTGCAGGTCGAACCGTATGCGCGGCGCCGCTTCGACGGCCTGCGCGCGGACACGCCCGAGGAAAGCACCGAGTTCACTGCTGGCGGCCAAGCCTACACGGTGAAGCGGTTCATCCTGGGCTCGGCGCCGGCCAAGCTGCCGATCGCGGAGCCGCAGTGCCCCGAGTTGCAGGAGCTGATCCACCAACTGGAGCAGTTGCCCGCGCCCGATGGCTTCCGCCGCATCACGCACCTGCTGGTGGATGCCGGCGCGCGAGACTTCACCGTGGTCGATCCGAGCCCCAGCGACATCATCGCCACGCCGCCGGCCATCGGCTTCACGGTCGCCTCGGCGAAGTTCCAAGGGCACGTCACCGTGCTCTACGAGCGCGGCCTCGATCTCTACGCGGTGGAACTGCGCCGCGACGGCGAACTGGTCGAGCGGGTCGATGAAGTGTTCTTCGACACCCTGGGCCAGACGCTGGAGCGGCTGATCGACGACGGCACCTGGCGCCTCATCCGCGTGCAGCGCCTGTCGGGCCGCAAGCCTGTCTCGCACTGACCTCTCTGCGTCCCTATGCGGCTTCCCGTCCTCACGGCGGGAAGCCTTCTTCTTGCATCCGTTGGAGACCACTTCCATGACTGTTCGATTCAAGGGCGCCGATCTGCGGCCCGTGCTGGCCGAAGCGCTGGCCAACCAGTGCCGCGTCATCCTGGTCAAGGACCAGGGCGTCTATTTCATGGCCGAGCGCGGCGAGCGTCGGCCCGATGGGCGACGCAAGACCATCGCCTACGCCGTTGACTGCGACCCGGACGCCGATCCGTTCGACAACTGGTGGGAACTGGCGCGCGCCGAGTTCGGCGGCGACGACTTCGGCGAGTTCTTCGATCTGCAAGAACCTGTGTTCGCCCGCATCCAGCACAGCGAGGACGACCTCGAAGTGTCGGCCACGCGACGCACCTGTCGTTGCAGCCCGTGCTCGCGTCACTCGCCGGCCACTGACCCTCCTGCCTCCCAGCCCCCGCATGGGGGTTTCTCTTTTTTCAGGACGACCAGCGTCAGGACTCCATATTTTCAATTCCAGGCCCGCTCCGTTATCTGAACAGGCGACGCGGTATCCACCACAGGTAGAACACCATGCCGAAAAGCTCGACCAGCGACTGCACCACGATCACCACAGCGGCGATTTCCCACCCGGCGGGCAGCGACAAGGCGAAGGGCAACACCACGAAGGAATTGCGCGTGCCCAGGCTGAAGGCGAGCGTTCGTCCTTGATCGGTCGGCAGCGCCATCAGCCAGGCCAGCCCTTTGGCAATCAGCGCAGCGGCCCCCAGAAAGACTAGGAACAGCGGAACGATCGAAGGGAACAGTCCCACGGCTCCCCAGACCGCATTGACTTGCGCACCGGCGATCATGAAGACGACGAGCCCCAACATCGGCACCGGCCACCATGCCAGACGCTCGCGCACGGCCGCGCGCTCCGCTCGGGCTTCGATCCAGCGTTCCGACAAGGCAGCGGCGACCAGCGGGATGATGACGACCAGCAATGCAGGCCACACGTCGCCAAAGCTCAGGGCCGATGACAGATCGGCCCCGAGCATGAGCCACAGGTAGGTCGGCAATAGCAGCAACTGCAACAGCAGGTTGATCGGGGTGACGGCGATGGCGCGGGGCACATTGCCGCCGCCCAATTGGCTGAACGTGATGAACCAGTCCGTGCAGGGCACCAGCAGGACCAGCAGCACGCCCAATCGCACGGCCGGATCAGCGGGCAGCCATTGCACCAAGCCCCAAGTCAGCGCCGGCACGACGATGAAGTTTCCGATCAGTACCGAGGCAACGAACCGATGATCGCGGAACGCTTCGCGCAAATGCAGCAGAGGCACTTGCACAAAGGTCGCGTAGAGCAGCAGCACCAGGGCCGGCCACAGCAGGGCCTCGAAAGTGGGGTTGACGCCGGGCCACGCGCTGCCGACCAGCAAGCCGGCAATGATGGCCGCCAGATAGACCCATACTTGGCGGCGTTCGAGAGTAAGACGATCCAAGAAAACACTACCCCAATCAGTTCGTTCGAGTCGGCACGTGCGGACGCGCCAGACAGGGATTTAGCAAAAGTAAGGCCAAGAGTTTTCTAGCCTTGCATGTACGAGGGTAGCTCACAAAGGGCATGGGTCAGTCCAACGGTAGTGCGCCGACCACCCAATGCGGGCACCGGCCGGTGCCGATTGCCGCTCGCGCGGGCGCGCGTCTGACGCCACGCTGCCGCCATGTTCCGCTGACACCCGTCAGCAGCATGCCCAGGCAGTCTCGATCTTCAAGACTGCGACGCGGTTCCGACTGCGTTGATCAACCAGTTCGCTCCGGCATCCCAGCACGAACGGCCATCGGTTCTCCCGATGGTGATGCCACCCAAGCTGTTCCTTCAACCCACGCGGGGGTTCCACACCTTCCCCGCCTTGGGTCGGGTGTGTCTCCGCCTCTTTGTTCTTAGGAGATTCACCATGACCACTTCCACCGAAAAGTCCTTCTTCGACCTGCACATCACCGGCCTCGGGTATCTCAATCGCATCCGCGAAGTGAAGCCCAAGAAAGGCGATGCGTTCCTGGCCTGCGACATCGCGGCGCTCAACGGCCCCAGCGATGACGTTGCCTACGTGCGTTTCGACACGCGCGTCTCGGGCTCCGAAGCGCAGCACCTGGTGCGCCGCTGCATCCAAGCGGTCGATGCCGAGAAGAAGGTGATGATCGGCTTCCGCCTGGGCGACCTGTGGGCCGACACCTTTACCTACTCAAAGGGCAAGCGTGCCGGCGAGCAGGGGGTGAGCCTCAAGGCCCGCCTGCTGTTCGTCAGTTGGATCAAGGTCGATGGCAAGCTCGTCTACAAGGCCGAGCCCAAGCCGACCGATGCCGACGATCGCGACGTGCGCAACACGGATGTCCCCGCGACTTCCGCCGAGCCGCAAGCCGCCGCGCCCGAGCCTTCCAGGCCCGCCGCCGAAGCTGCCGATGAAGCCGCTGCCGATGCCCCCGCATTGGAAGTTGCCGAGTCGTTCTGATCCGCAAGGCCCCGTCCCCTGGGGCCTTGTCTTCTTCCCACTCGCGTGCGCATGCGACCGTCGCCATGACGGCCGTGTGCGTGATCGCGGCTTCGTCCGCAGGAGTTCTTCATGATCACCATTCCCGGCCAATTGGCCATCAAGACCATCCACGGCCGCAACGGCGACTTCAACGTCGGCCGCCTCGCGACCTCCATCGGCGAGTTCGTCGTGAAGAACGCCGAACTCGACCAGTACGCCGAAGGCAAGTACGAGGGCGATTTCGCCATCGCGGAAATCCGCCCGTCCACGTACACCGCCAACGGTCGCATGGTCATCGAGATCCGCGCCTTGCTGGGCGGCATGACCTTGTCGGCCATCGACGCCCTGAGCCGTGACGACGCCAGCCGGCTGAGTCCGCAGGAAGTCGATCCGATCGACGAGGAAGCGCAGACCGCCACGCCGACGCCGACCACCGCCCCCAAGGCGGCCGGCCGGAAGAAGGCACGCAGTTCGCGCGACCCGCTGGTCGATACCACGCCGTTCGGCAGCGAACCGGCTGTTGCGTCTGCCGATGCTTCGGCCCATGCGGACGACGACGGCGACGCGGCCCTGTTCGGCGCGCTCTGGCCGCTGGGCGATGTCGTCAAGCTCGATGCCACCGTGGATCGGCGTGTGCTGCGTCAGCAGCGCGACCGCCTCGGTGATCTCGGCTACGAGTTTGCTCCGCTGTCCCAGGACTGGCACCTCGCCAGGGTCTGATTCCCACCGCCGCCTTGCGCGGCATTCCACCACCCACCGGGGTTCCTCCCCGGTGGGGCGGGGCTCCGGTCTCTTTTCCCAAGGAGATCGTCATGCAACTTGCATCCCGCTTCGCTTATCGCTCGCCAGTGCTGCGCTCAAGTCACCCGCTGTCGGATGAGCAGATTCGCATCGTGGCCCTTCCATCTTTGCGGACACCCCGCACGAAAGCCGCTCCGAACGGTACAGCTACATCCCCACGGCGGCTGTGCTGACCGAACTGCGCAAGGAAGGTTTCCAGCCGTTCATGGTGTGCCAGACCCGCGTGCGACACGAGGATCGCCGCGACTACACCAAGCACATGCTGCGCCTTCGCCACGCCAGTCAGATCAACGGCGCCGAGGCGAACGAGATCATCCTGCTCAATTCGCACGACGGCACCAGCAGCTACCAGATGCTGGCGGGCATGTTCCGCTTCGTCTGCCAGAACGGGCTGGTGTGCGGCGACACGTTCGCCGACGTGCGCGTGCCTCACAAGGGCAACGTCACCGATCACGTGATCGAAGGCGCCTACGAGGTGCTGCACGGCTTCGAGAGGGTGCAGGACTCGCGCGACGCCATGCGTGTCATCACGCTCGACGACGGCGAGGCCGAAGTCTTCGCCAGATCGGCGCTGACCCTCAAGTACGACGATTCGGGCAAGGCATTGCCCATCACGGAGACCCAGATCCTGCGGCCCCGTCGCTTCGACGACAACTGCGCCGATCTGTGGTCGGTCTTCAACCGAATCCAGGAGAACCTGGTCAAAGGCGGCCTGGCCGGCCGCGCCGCCAACGGGCGCCAGCAGCGCACGCGCCCCGTTCAGGGCATCGACCAGAACGTCCGGCTCAACCGGGCGCTATGGCTGCTCGCGGATGGCTTGCGCCAGCTCAAAGCCTGACCCACAAGCGGATCGTGTCCATGCGGCATGGTCCGCTTTTTTCTTTGGTGGGTGAGTCTCAGGCAAATAGGGGTGCGCTGCGCGGCGGATTTTCGCTGCCGTAAACCACCCGCCTGGGCGCAGGCTACGCTCATGTCCGTCGGCGCTGCCGACAACATGCCCAGGTAGCCCAGACCTTCAAGGCTACGGTGCGTTGCGACGCACGGTCTGATTCTTCGCCACGACGCTCACCGCGTTTTCTTCCATCCCCCTGGGGCAGTGACTGCCCTCGCGGGTGGTGCTGTCTCCGCTCACTTCGAGGACATCACCATGCCTGCACCTTCTTCCCCCAAGACGCTCTATCGCATCGACGAATGCCCCGACCTGATGGCCGATGGCGTCGTCGGTGACGAGAACGGCAACCTGGTCTTCATCTCCCTCTGGGCGCGCGACACCGCCGTCCAGGAATTCCTGGCTCGCCTCACCCTGGGCCGGGACGAACAGGGACTGGATCAGTTCCACGTCATCACCGAGCAGGGCGCGAGCATCCCGGTATTCGTCGGCAACGTCGAGAACCTGGAGAAGCGCAGCGCACGCGCCTACCGGCGCACGCTGTTCGGCTCGCTGACCAACATCTGGCTGTTCGACCGGCGCTGCGTCAAGCCCGACAAGGCCAACGCCAGCGCGCTGGCGCTCCTGCCTCGCGATTCCACGCACCGGCTCGACCGGCTGTGGAAGCTGGTGCGGGACACCTGCCCGCTGCCGCTTCTCGATCCATGGCGCGAACCCGTGCTGGAACTGCTGCAGGCGAAGTCGATGCTGACGCGCCTGCCGTTCGCCCTCGGGGCTCTGGAAGGCCATCGGCTCGCCATCGACGTGCCGACGCTGACCCAGGTGCTGGGCGGCCTGATCCGCAGCGGCGCGCTCGTCGCCGGCACGCCCGCCAGCCGCATCCCCTCGGCACAACCGCTCGAAGCGGTGGCTTGAGGCTCCTTCACCGGACATGCACGCGCGCATGTCCGCATCCCTTCATCTTCAATGCCAGGAGATTCCCATGGCCCTCATGTTCCCGCGGCTCGCCCGCAACTTCGTCAAGAACGGGTACTTCCCCACGGATGAACCCACGCTCGAAAGAGCACTCGCAGCGCTGGCGCCCGCCGAATCCTCGAACGGGCCGCTGTGCATCATCGATCCCTGCGCCGGCGAAGGCGTGGCGATCGCCGAAGCCGCGCACGCCCTCGGGCGCGAGCAGGTCCAGGCCTTTGCCGTCGAGTACGAGGCCGAGCGTGCACGCCATGCCCGGCAACTGGTCGATCGCTGCATCCACGGCGACCTGATGGACACGCTGATCAGCCGGCAGAGCTTCGGCCTGCTGTGGCTCAACCCGCCGTATGGCGACCTGACCAAGGACGCCAACGGCAACGTCGGCTACCAGGGCCAGGGCCGCGCCAGGCTGGAAAAGCTGTTCTACCAGAAGGCGCTGCCGCTGCTGCAATACAGCGGCGTGCTGATCTACATCGTGCCGCACTACGTGCTCGATGCCGAGCTGGTCGGATGGCTGACCCGGCACTTCGCCGATCTGCGCATCTACCGCGCGGTGGAAGCACAGTTCAAGCAGGTGGTGATCTTTGGCCGCCGTGTTCGTCAGCGCGACCAGGCATCGGATTCGGTCAAAGCCACGCGCGCGCTGCTGTTGCAGATCGGGCAAGGCGACGCCGAAGCGGAGGAACTGCCAGTCGAATGGCCGTTCCTGCCTTACACGGTGCCTGCCAGCCCGGCCGAGCCGGAGCACTTCTACCGCGTGACGATGGAACCCGAGCAGTTCGCCGAGGAAGTCGGCCGGCTGCAAGGGCTCTGGCCGACGCTCGATACGCACCTGGGCGCCGCGCAGCAATCGCTGCGGCCTCCGGCGCGGGCCTTGTCGCACTGGCATCTTGCCTTGGCGCTTGCTGCTGGCGCGATCTCCGGCGTGGTGAAGTCCAAGACGGGCCGCGTGCTCGTCGTCAAGGGCGACACCCACAAGGAGAAGACGCTGCAGACGGAATACACCGAACGCGACGACGGCTCCGTGGCCGAGACGCGCATCCTGACCGACAAGTTTGTGCCGGTCATCCGTGCCTGGGACATGACCCCAGGCTCGCCGACCTGCGGCGAGGTGTTGACCATCCGCTGATCGCTGTTCCCTGACGGTTCGCCGTCGATCTGTTCTTCCACTGCGGCTTCGCGCCGTTCTTCTCTTCCCACCCCGGGGCATGCCATCGCCCCCGCAGGGGGAGGTGCATGCCCCATCTTCTTTGGAGCATCACCATGTCCCTCGATACCGACGTTGTTCCCGCCGCCGATGGCACGCCCGTCCAGGGCGACCTGCTCGAAGCGGCCGCTTCTCCCTTGGCCTTGAGCCTTCAGGATTTCGTCGCCGAGTTCGGCGACGAGCTACTGGATTCGCTCAACCGCGCCAATCCACCCGTCTACACCGGCCAAGCCCGGCCGCATCGCCAGCTCGTGCTGGCCAGTCTCAAGCGCAAGCTGTTCCAGGCGCAGGCCGAAGTGGTGCATGCCGTCACCGAACTGCTGGCCGATCGTAGCGAACGCGCCGCGATCGTCAATGGCGAGATGGGCTGCGGCAAGACCACCGTCGGCATCGCCACGGCCGCCGTGCTGCACGCCGAAGGCTACCGCCGCACCCTGGTGCTGTCGCCGCCCCACCTGGTCTACAAGTGGCGCCGCGAAATCCAGGAGACGGTGGCCGGTGCCAAGGTCTGGGTGCTCAACGGCCCGGACACGCTGGTCAAGCTCATCAAGCTGCGCGAGCAGTTGGGCATGCAGGCGCGTGGCCAGGAGTTCTTCGTGCTCGGGCGCGTGCGGATGCGCATGGGTTTCCACTGGAAGCCCGTGTTCAACGTGCGGCACACGAAGCACGGCGAAGTCGGCGCATGCCCGGACTGCGGCCAGGTCATCACCAACCTCGACGGCGAGCCGATCAACCCGGTCGAACTCGAAGCCGAGGACTACCGCCGCCGGTGCAGCCATTGCGCCGCACCGCTGTGGACGCTGATGCGACCGCGGAGCCTTTCCGCCAACGACCAGTCCACGGCCGTCTTCAAAGCCTTGCAGCGCATCCCGACCATCGGGGAAGTCACCGCGCAGAAGCTGATGCGCAAGTTCGGCGACTCCTTCCTGGCGTCGATGCTCGGCGACAACATCCACGAGTTCATCAACCTCATGGATGGCAACGGCGAGCTGGTCTTCTCGGATCGTCAGGCGCACCGCATGGAGCGGGCGATGGCGAACATGGAGTTCGGCTTCGGCGAGGGCGGCTACCAGCCGTCCGAGTTCATCAAGCGCTACCTGCCGCAAGGCGCGTTCGACCTGCTCATCGCCGACGAGGCGCACGAGTACAAGAACGGCGGCAGTGCCCAGGGCCAGGCCATGGGCGTGCTCGCAGCGAAGGCGCGCAAGACCTTGCTGCTCACCGGCACGCTGATGGGCGGCTACGGCGACGACCTGTTCCACCTGCTGTTCCGAGCCCTGCCGGGGCGAATGATCGAAGACGGCTACCGCCTGACCAAGAGCGGCAGCATGACCTCGGCCGCGATGGCGTTCATGCGCGATCACGGTGTCCTCAAGGACATCTATTCCGAGAGCACCGGCACGGCGCACAAGACGGCCAAGGGCAACAAGGTCTCGGTGCGCACGGTCAAGGCGCCGGGCTTCGGCCCGAAAGGCGTACTGCGTTGCGTGCTGCCGTTCACGGTCTTCCTCAAGTTGAAGGACATCGGCGGCAATGTGCTGCCGCCCTACGACGAGGAGTTCCGCGAGGTGGCGATGGACACGGTGCAGGCCGCGGCCTATCGCGATCTCTCGGGTCGGCTGACCACAGCGCTGAAACAGGCGCTGGCGAAGCGCGACACGACGCTGCTCGGTGTGGTCCTCAACGTGCTGCTGGCCTGGCCGGATTGCTGCTTCCGGTCGGAGACGGTGGTGCACCCGCGCACGCGCCAGACCTTGGCCTTCGTTCCGGCTCAGTTCAACGAGCTGGAGGTGATGCCCAAGGAGCGCGAGCTGATCGAGATCTGCAAGCAGGAGAAGGCTGCGGGTCGCAAGACGCTGGTCTATTCGGTCTACACCGGCACGCGCGACACCACGTCGCGTTTGAAGGTGCTGCTGGAGCAGGAAGGCTTCAAGGTGGCGGTGCTGCGCGCGAGCGTGGATGCCTCCCGCCGCGAGGACTGGATCGCCGAGCAGTTGGACCGCGGCATCGACGTGCTGGTCACGAACCCGGAGTTGGTCAAGACGGGTCTCGACCTGTTGGAGTTTCCAACGATCGTGTTCATGCAGTCGGGCTACAACGTCTACAGCCTGCAGCAGGCGGCCCGGCGCTCATGGCGCATCGGCCAGAAGCAGCCGGTTCGCGTGATCTACCTCGGCTACGCGGCTTCCTCGCAGATGACCTGCCTGGGGCTGATGGCACGGAAGATCATGGTCTCGCAGAGCACGTCGGGAGACGTGCCCGAATCGGGATTGGACGTGCTGAACCAGGACGGTGATTCCGTCGAGGTGGCACTGGCCCGGCAGCTCATCGCGGCCTGATCCACCCACCCATGCCGGCGGCCCATCGGGTCGCCGGCTTCTTTTTTTGCCGCGCCATGAATCGGGCGCATGCCAGTTCCCTTTGTTTGCTGCCCGAAAGCTCTGCGGCGGCGATGGTGAGGGCTCCGTGTTCCAGGGAACTGCACCATGCAATCACTCACCTGCGTCGCCCATCGCCTGGTTGTGCCCGCCTTGCTCACCGGCTGCGTGCTCATCACCGGCTGCGCCTCCACGGGCGTGGCGAATGCCCCGACGGCCACCGCCATGCCACCGGAGCCGGTCTTGTCGGCCAGGGTCATCTACCCGGAACCCGAGCCGACCCTGATCCCGGTCGCCCGCTACGGGCGCTACACGCTGGTCGAGCTGGTGCCGGAACCCGCGCAGCGCGACCTGACGCGACAGGTGATTGAGGTTTCGATTCCGCCGACCTTCGATGCGAACGTCGGCGATGCCCTGCGGCACGTGCTGCTGCGCACCGGCTACCGGCTCTGCGACACGACGGAGGCCGCGGCGCTGTACGCGCTGCCGCTGCCGGCGGCGCATCTGCGGCTCGGGCCGCTGTCGCTGCGCGATGCCTTGCTGGCACTCGCCGGCCCGGCCTGGGAGCTGTCCGTCGATGACGCAGCGCGCGCGGTGTGCTTCACGCGCGTGACGGCAGCGCGCTCCGCTGGCCGCGTCGCCGCCGTCCCCGCACCCGGCACGACGGAAGCCGAACCCGCGCAACCCCAGGAGGCCCAGCCATGAACATCCCGCAACTTCCCGCCGAAGGCGCCGACCGCGCGCGCTGGCTGAAGATCGCAGCGGCCGCCTGCCTGCTGCTCGTGAGCGTGCTGGCCGTGGTCAACAGCGTGGGCCTGTCGCGCCTGGCCGAGCAAAGCCAGGCCAGTGCCCAGGATGCCCACGTGCAGGCGCTCAACACGCGCGTCGCGGAACTCGAACAGCAGTCCGCAACCTCGAAGAACCAGCCCAAGCCCGTCGCCCAACCGGACTTCGAGGCCGCCCGCAAGGCGCTCGACGAACGGCTGTCGCAAGTGGAGCAGGCCCAAGCCGCGGACAGCCGTGCCGGCGACCTGCAGGCGCTGCAGGCCCGCGTGGGCGACATCGAGGCCCGCCTGAAGAAAGCCGCTGCGCCTGCCGCGTCGCCCCGGCGCATCGCCGAGGCGGTCAAGCCCAAGGCGCCGGAGCCGCCGTTCAGCGTCGCAGGCCTGGAACTGCGCGGCGGCGAGCGCTTCCTGTCGATCGCGGGGCCGGGCGTGGCCGCCGTGCGCGAATTGCGACTGCTGCGCGAAGGCGATGCCATCGGCGCCTGGCAATTGCAAGTCATCGAGGCGCACGCCGCCGTGTTCCGCGTGGACGGCCAGACGCAGCGCATCGCGCTGCCGTAGGAGCCGGCCATGAAACCAGCCGCGATCGGTCTTGCCGCCATCCTCACCGTCGTCGCGGGTGCTGCCTCGGCGCAGTCGGCGCCGGTTGCGTCCTCGCGCACGGTTCCCGCCCAGGTTCAGAACAGCATCGACGCCATGCTGGACGAGCGCCTAGCGCGCGATTGGGGTCTGCGGCTGGAGGAATGGGCGCGCTACCGGCAACTGATGCAGGGGCCGCTGGGCGTCTATTCCCCGAACCTCGATCCGCTCACGGCCCTGGGCATCGAGGCGCGCAGCGACGAGGAACGCAACCGCTATGCGGAGCTGCATGTGCAGGCGGAATCGAAGCGCGTGGGCAAGACGCTGGCCTACCAGCGGGCCTACGACGCCGCCTGGAAGCGGCTCTATCCGGGCCAGCAGCGTGTGGACATGCCGGGCGCGAAGGCGCCGGGCGCCGGCAACCGGGGTTCGGGCCGGCTGGCGGTTTTCGTGAAGGCCGAGTGTCCGCCGTGCGAGCAGCGCGCGCGCCAGTTGCAGGCGGCCGGCACAGCCTTCGATCTCTACATGGTCGGCAGCCGCCAGGACGATGCCCGCATCCGCCAGTGGGCGACCCAGGCCGGCATCGACGCCGGCCGCGTGCGCGCGCGCACCATCACGCTCAATCACGACGCCGGGCGCTGGCTGTCGCTCGGCCTGCCCGGCGATCTGCCCGCCGTGGTGCGCGAGGTCAATGGCCAATGGCAGCGGCAGTAGCGCTCCGTGCCAGCAGTGTCGCACTGGCCCTCGGGCTCTGCGCCTGTGCGAGCTTCGCCCTGGCCCAAGAAGTGCCGCCTCCCGCCTATCAGCTTGCCGCGCAGCAGGCGGGCGTGCCGTCGCCGGTGCTGTATGCGGTCGCGCTGCAGGAGAGCGGCGCCCGGTTGCGCGGTCGCCTGATCCCCTGGCCGTGGACGCTCAACGTCGCCGGGCGGGCCGAACGCTACGCCACGCGGGTCGATGCCTGCGCAGGCATCCGCCGGGCGCTCGCCCGGGCGCCGGCCAACCGCATCGACGCCGGCCTCGGCCAGGTCAACCTCGGCTACCACGCGCAGCGTTACGACCACCCCTGCGACCTGCTCGACCCGTACCGCAACCTCGCCATCGCCGCGGAAATCCTGCAGGAGCAGCACATGCCGGGCGAGGACTGGCTGGTCGCCATCGGCCGCTACCACCGTCCTGCGGGTGGCGCGCCCGCCGCCCGCTACCGCCGCAACGTCCACCAGCACCTGACCCGCGTGCTGGGGCCGGGCGCCTCCATTCCCTCAGCCCGGAGCCCCATGCCATGAATCGCATCCTCCTTGCCGCCGCCGCGGCGATGTTCGCCGCCGTGGCCCACGCGCAGGACCGCAGCGCCGCAAACAAGGCCGTCTCCCCGCCGCTGATCGTGGTCGAAGACAAGGGCGGCGCCTCCGCGCTGCCGTACTACCGGGCCTTGAACCCGCAGGATGCGCAGCCAGGTCAACCGACGATGCCGCAGCCGGCGCCGCGCATCGGTGGCCCTGCGGACGCTGAGGCGGCCATGCTGCCGGTGCGCTCGGCGCGGCTGTCGCCCGGCGACGAGCCGCGCCGCGTGATCCGCGCGCCGGGCCTGACGCCGCAGTTCTTGGTCGGTGACGACGACCGCTCGCGCGCCTGGCTCAAGCAGCGGCGCGTGGAGCTGCAGGCACAGCGCGCCGTGGGCCTGGTGGTCAATGTCGCGACGCCCGAGGCACTGGCCGCGCTGCGCCGCCTCGCGCCGGGTCTGGTGCTGTCCCCGGCCTCGGGCGACGACCTGGCACACCGCCTGGGCATCAAGCACTACCCGGTGCTGATCACCGCCACCGGCATCGAGCCCTGACGCGGTAGAGCCAGGTGAAGCGCCCACCATGGCCCACTCCCAAGCCGTCGAAGTCTTGCTGCGGCCAGCGGTGGAGCTTTACACCGTCGCGGTCTGTGCGGGCGCCGCGCTTCTGTGCCTGGTGGCCCCGTGGTCGCTCGCGCTGAGCCCCTTGCTCGGCCTGGGTAGCGCGCTGGCCTTCCTGACCTTCGGTGCGATCCGCTTCCGGGACGCCTGGGCGATCCTGCGCTACCGGCGCAACATCCGGCGCCTGCCGCGCTACGTGATGACCAGCCGCGACGTGCCGGTCAGCCAGCAGCGGCTGTTCGTCGGCCGGGGTTTCCGCTGGGACCAGCGCCACACGCACCGGCTGATGCAGACCTACCGGCCGGAGTTCCGCCGCTATGTCGAACCGACGGCGATCTACCGGGCGGCCCGGTACTTCGAGGAGCGCCTGGAGTTCGCGCCGTACCCGCTGTCCAAGCTCGCCAAGGCCCTGGCCTGGGACAGCCCGCTCAACCCGGCGCGGCCTCTGCCGCCGGTGGGCGGCCTGCCGCGCCTGCACGGCATCGAGCCGCACGAGGTTGACGTCACCCTGCCTTTGGCCGAGCGCGTCGGCCATTCGCTGGTGCTGGGCACCACCCGCGTCGGCAAGACCCGCTTGGCCGAACTGTTCATCACCCAGGACATCCGCCGCAAGGTGGGCGGCCAGCACGAGGTCGTGATCGTCTTCGACCCCAAGGGCGACACCGATCTGCTCAAGCGCATGTACGTGGAAGCCAAACGCGCCGGGCGCGAAGGCGAGTTCTACGTCTTCCATTTGGGCTGGCCGGACATCAGCGCCCGCTACAACGCCGTGGGGCGGTTCGGGCGCATCAGCGAAGTTGCCACGCGCATCGCGGGCCAGCTCTCCGGTGAAGGCAATTCGGCCGCCTTCAGGGAGTTCGCGTGGAGGTTTGTCAACATCATCGCCCGTGCTCTGGTCGAGCTGGGGCAGCGGCCCGACTACCTGCTGATCCAGCGCCACGTCATCAACATCGATGCGCTGTTCATCGAGTACGCCCAGCACTACTTCGCCAGGAGCGAGCCGAAAGCCTGGGAGGTCATCGTCCAGCTCGAAGCCAAGCTGAACGACAAGAACATCCCGCGCAACATGATCGGGCGGGAGAAGCGCGTCGTCGCGCTGGAGCAGTACCTGTCGCAGGTGCGCATCTACGACCCGGTGCTCGACGGCCTGCGCAGCGCGGTGCGCTACGACCGGACGTACTTCGACAAGATCGTCGCATCGCTCCTGCCGCTGCTGGAGAAGCTGACCACCGGCAAGATCGCGCAGTTGCTGGCGCCGAACTACTCGGACCTGGGCGACCCGCGGCCGATCTTCGACTGGATGCAGATCATCAGGAAGCGGGCCGTGGTCTATGTCGGGCTCGATGCGCTGTCGGATGCCGAAGTGGCGGCCGCTGTCGGCAACTCGATGTTCTCCGATCTCGTCTCCGTCGCCGGCCACATCTACAAGTTCGGCATCGACGATGGTCTGCCGGGCGCGTCGGCCGGCATGAAGGTGCCAATCAACGTGCACGCGGATGAGTTCAACGAACTGATGGGCGACGAGTTCATCCCGATGGTCAACAAGGGCGGCGGCGCCGGGGTGCAGGTCACGGCCTATACGCAGACCATGAGCGACATTGAGGCCCGCATCGGCAGTCGCGCCAAGGCCGGCCAGGTCATCGGGAACTTCAACAACCTGTTCATGCTGCGCGTGCGCGAAACCATCACGGCCGAGCTGCTGACACGCCAACTTCCCCAGGTGGAGGTCTACACCACCTCCCTGGTCAGCGGCGCCACCGACAGTTCCGATCCTTCCGGCAACACCGCTTTCACCTCCAACACCCAGGATCGCGTCACCAGTACCAGCGTGCCGCTGATCGAGCCGGCGCACGTCGTCGGCCTGCCCAAGGGGCAGTGCTTCGCGCTGATCGAGGGCGGCCACCTGTGGAAGGTACGCATGCCCTTGCCGGCGCCCGACCCCGACGAGGCCATGCCGAAGGATCTGCAGGAGCTGGCCGGCTACATGCGGCAGCACTACGTCGAGGCCGGCGACTGGTGGGACGGCAAGGGCATTCCCGGCCTGCAGGATCAGGCGCTGCCCGACGATCTGCTGGCGGACTTCAAGCAGATGGCGAGCGTGGATGAAGGGGCCGCGGCATGAGCGACCCCGCCGTCGCCGTCCAGCGCCAGCAGGTCCGCCAGCAGGGCCTGATCGCGGGGCTGGTCACGCTGCCGTTCCGGCTGTTCGGCGTGCTGTGCGGCTCGCTGATGCTGTGCATCGTGATCGAGTGCGTCGGCATGCACTTCTTCTGGCCCGAGCAGGGCTGGCGCCATGCGCAGGGCATGCTGAACTACGAGCTGTCGCAGGTCTCGGAGCATTTCACGCGCAGCGTGCTGGTGCAGGAGCCGGGGCGCAGTGCGCGGCAGCTCGTCGAGTGGGCCTACCAAGGACTGTTCGTGAAGACCGGGCTGCTGGACTGGATACGCGATGCCGCCTCGCAATCCCGTGCCGGCACCCGCAGCCAGGTGCAGGACTTCCGCTACTACCTTGGACAGGTCTACGTGCATGTGGAGAGCTACCTGATCGCCTCGGCCTACACCGTGTTGGTGTTCCTCGTGCGGCTGCTGGTGCTGATCCTGATCCTGCCGCTGTTCGTGATGGCTGCTTTCGTCGGCCTGGTCGATGGGCTGGTGCGCAGGGACGTGCGCGGCTTCGGCGCCGGGCGCGAATCGGGCTTCGTCTACCACCGGGCCAGGGCGAGCCTGATGCCGCTGGCGGTGCTGCCCTGGGTCACGTACCTCGCGCTGCCGGTCAGCGTGCATCCGCTGCTGATCCTGCTGCCCAGCGCGGCGCTGCTGGGCGTTGCCGTGGCCATCTCCGCGGCCACCTTCAAGAAGTACCTGTAGGCGCGTCGTTCCTTGCGCTGCCGGAAAGCGGTGGCGGGCCGGTTCCGATTGATTGCGGCGCCGGAAGACCGGGCGTTCGAGCATGAGCCATTCGCATCCCCGGAGAACGGCTCGATGGAAACCTTCCGCAGTCCTGCGCATGTCCGGCGCCACGCCATCGCCGCGCTATTGGCCGCGCTCCTGCTCGCCGCTGCGGGGCTTCAGCCGGCCGTCGCCGCCGATGCAGCCGACAACGCCGCAGAGCGCGAGATGCTTGCCGCGGTGACGCGCCAGCTCGAACTGCTGGATCGCCTGGCCGAACGCGGAGCGGCCACCGCGCCGCAGGAACGGTCCCGCTACCACTTCGACTACGCCCGGCTGCGCGCCGACCTGCAACGCATGCGCGCAGGCGTGCGGGACTACCTCGTTCCCCAGCGCGCGCAGCCGCGCGATCCCGTGCCGCTGGCCGGCGACTACACGCGCAGCGGCACGGCCCCCGACAAGGAGGCGCCGTCGCCATGACGCCGTCCGCCGATCAGGTCGCCGCCTTTCAGGCCAACGGCGGGTTCGCGCCCGCAGCCGTCTCCACCGTCGTGCTCGGTTTCGTCTTCGCCGTCCTGCTGCTGTGGGGCGTGTGGGCGATGCGCACCGCCTATGTCGGCTGGGCCGAGCACCACCTGACCCAACGCCAGTTCCTCGGCGTCATCGTGCGCTTCGTCGCGATGTACCTGGTGCTGGGCTTCTTCCTCCTGTCCTGACCACCATGAAAGGGTGTATCGCCATGAACGCTTCGCTGATTCCTCGTCGCCCCGCTGCGCGCATCGCAGCCATGCTTGCCTCGCTGGGCCTCGCTGTCACGCCGCTTGTCTCGCTGGCGGCCCTGCCCACCTTGGAAGACCCGTCGCGCGGCACCGGCAGCGGCATCATGCAGACGCTGCAGAACTACGGCTACGACATCGTGCTGCTGATCGCGCTGCTCGTGGTCGCCTCGATGTTCGTCGGCGTCTGCTACCACGCCTACACGCGCTACGCGGAGATCCACACCGGCCGCGCCACCTGGGGCCAGTTCGGCCTGACGGTGGCGGTCGGCGCGATCCTCTTGGTCGTCGGCATCTGGCTGCTGACCAAGGCCACCGGCGTGCTGTAAGGGCCGGCAACCATGGCCAGCGCCCTGGAGAGCCCGCGCGACGGGCTCGTGACCTTTATGCCGCATCGCCTGAACCGCCATCCGGTGGTCGTGCGCGGGCTCACGGCCGACGAGCTGTGGGTCTGCGCCGGCTTGTCGGGCGCGGTCGGGTTCGTGGCCGGCGTGCCGCTGGCCTGGCTGACCCACAGCATTGCGATGGTGCCCACGCTGGTCGTTGCCGGCATCGGCATCGGCGTCTTCGTGGGCGGCGGTCTGTTGCGGAGGTGGAAGCGCGGCCGGCCTGACACCTGGCTGTACCGCCAGCTTCAGTGGCGGCTCGCGCTGCGCTACCCCGCGCTGGCGGCCCACGCGGGCGGTGGGCAACTCATCACCCGCTCGGGCTGGTGGTCCACGCGGCGCCTGCGGCCCAACCCGTCCCTGCGTCGAGATAGACCATGAGCCGATTCAAGAACGAGGTCGCGCACCTGCAGGCGCATGTGAAGGCCTTGCGCCTGGCCGGCGCCGCGCTGTTCGTGGTGGCGCTGCTGCTCGGCTTCGGCTGGTGGAGCGCACCCAAGAGCCTGACCATCCACGTGCCGCCCGACCTGCGCTCGGGCAGCACCCGCAAGTGGTGGGACGTGCCGCCGGAAAGCGTCTACGCCTTCACCTTCTACATCTGGCAGCAGGCGCAACGCTGGCCGACTAACGGCGAGCAGGACTACCCGCGCAACCTGCATGGGCTGTCGGCCTACTTCACACCGAGCTGCCGGGCTTTCCTGCAACAGGACTACGAGTTCCGGCGCAGCAACGGCGAGTTGCGCCAGCGCGTGCGCGGCATCTACGAGATTCCCGGCCGCGGCTACGGCGACGATCCCGCCGCGCGCGTGCGCACCGTGTCGGCGAACGACTGGATCGTCACGCTGGACGTGAGCGCCGACGAGTACCTGGGCGCCGAGCAGGTCAAGCGCGCACTCGTGCGCTACGCGCTGAAGGTCGTGCGCATCGACATCGATCCCGAGCGCAATCCCTTCGGCCTCGTTCTGGACTGCTATGCACGTGCGCCCGAGCGCATCGAAACCCCGCCGCCCCCGGCGCCAGCCGGCAAGCCCGCCAGCCCCGGTGCCAATCTGCAGGGAGACACCCCATGAAGCGCTGCTTCCTTCCGGCCCTGGCCGGCGTCCTGTTGTGCCTGGGTTTCGTGCCCGCGGGCAATGCCATCGAAATCCTGCGCTGGGAGCGCCTGCCGCTGGCGGTGCCGCTCGTGGTCGGCCAGGAGCGCGTGGTCTTCATCGAGCGCAACGTGCGCATCGGCGTGCCGGCCGGCGTCGGCGAGCAGTTGCGCGTGCAGAGCGCCGGTGGCGCGATCTACCTGCGCGCCAGCGCGCCCATCCCGCCCACGCGGCTGCAACTACAGGACGTGGAATCCGGCGCGCTGATCCTGCTCGACATCGCCGCCGAGCCGGCCAAGGCGGGCCAGCCCGCGCTCGAACCCGTGCGCATCGTCGAGGGTGATGTGCCGGCCATCCGCTACAGCGAGCCGGCCAGCCCCTCGGCCACCGCGGACGACGATGCGCAGCGCCCGACACCAACCGCCCGCCGCGCAACGCCGGTGGCCGTGGTGTTGACGCGCTACGCGGCGCAAAACCTGTACGCGCCGCTGCGCACCGTGGAGCCCATGGCCGGCATCGGCCGCGTCAACCTGCGCCGCAACCTCGCGCTGGACACCTTGCTGCCCACGCTGCCGGTGCGCGCGCAGGCGCTGGCCGCGTGGCGGCTCGAAGACCAGTGGGTGACGGCCGTGAAGCTCACCAACACCTCCGGGCGCTGGCTCGACCTCGATCCGCGTGCGCTGCAGGGCGACTTCCTCGCCGCGACCTTTCAGCATCCGACCCTGGGGCCGGCCGGCCGCGCAGCCGACACCACCGTGGTCTATCTCGTCACCCGTGGCCACGGCCTGGCCGAGTCGCTGCTGCCCAAGGTGGCGCCGATCGACGCGACGGTGAACCTGCCGCCGGCGGCGGCCGCCGGCCAGGCCGAAGGAGGAGCGCGCGATGAAAAGTAACCCCCTCCTGAAGTGGCTGCTGATCCCGATGGCGCTGGTGCTGGTGTTCGTCGGCATCAAGCTCTTCTCGGGCGAGCGCAGCGCCAGGCCGGTACCTCCCGGCAGCGCCAACCCGCTCACGCCCGAAGAGATGAAGGCGCTGGGCATCGAGGGCGACACGCCGCGCGATACCGTCGCGACGTTGGTGGCCCAGGTCAAGCAGTTGCGCAACGAGCTGCAGACGGCGCTCAACGACAACAAGAACCAGAAGACCGAGAACGAACGCATGCGCGCGAGGGAAAGCGCGATCGACCAGCGCATCCAGTCCGCGCTCGACGGCGAACGCGGCCGCCTGCAGCAGGACCGCGAGCAGTTGGCCGGCGACCGCCAGCAGACCCAGGGCCTGCTGCAAGACCTGCAGCGGCGCCTGGACGGCCTCTCCGGCAAGAGCGGCCAGGCCGACCTGCCGGTGGGCCTCGGGCTGGAGCAAGGCGACGGCAAGAGCTTCGGCGGCAACCAGAGCGGCAGTGCGCGCAACACCAACGGCACGCGCTGGGTGGAGCCGGACGATGCGAAACCCTCAGCGAAGAACGGCAGCAGCGGCGGCTTGAATTTCCCGACCAGCTTCGGGCCGGCGCAGAAGACGCTTTCCGACACGGCCGACGGCGTGGCAAGCACCGTCGCGGATGCGGGCAGCCGCGCCGTGAGCGCCACGGGCAATTTCGCCAAGCCGGTCTACACGGTGCCGTCGAACTCGACGCTGATGGGCTCGATCGCGATGACGGCGCTGATCGGCCGCGTGCCGATCGACGGCACGGTCAATGATCCGTATCCCTTCAAGGTGCTGATCGGCCCGGACAACCTGACCGCCAACGGCATCGACATCCCCGACGTGGCCGGCGCGGTGGTCAGCGGCACGGCCTCGGGCGACTGGACGCTTTCCTGCGTGCGCGGCCAGATCCGCTCGGTCACGTTCGTCTTCAACGACGGCACGATCCGTACCGTGCCGGAGGACGGCAATCGGAATCGGAGCAGCGGCAATCAGGGCAACAGCGCGAACAGCACGACGCAGGGCGGCCTGGGCTGGATCAGCGACCCCTACGGCATCCCGTGCGTCTCGGGCGAGCGGCGCAGCAACGCGCAGCAGTACCTGGGTTCGCAGGCGCTGATCACCGCGGCCGGCGCCGGTGCGGCCTCGCTGATCAAGTCGGACAACGGCAGCGTGGCCGTGGTCGCCAACAGCAACGGCTCGCTCGGCACCGTCGGTATCAGCGGCAATGAGGCGATGGGCCGCATCCTGGCCGGCGGCGTGCGCGACATGGCCGATTGGGTCAACAAGCTCTACGGGCAGGCCTTCGCCGCGGTCTACGTGCGGCCCGGCGCCAAGGTCGCCGTGCATCTGGAGCAGCCGCTCAACATCGACTACGACGCCAAGGGGCGGCGGGTCAATCACCGCATCGGAGACGCCCATGCGTCGGATTTGGATTGAATCGGCCGCGGCCCTGTGCGCGGTCATGGTGCTGGGCGGCTGCGCGACCAGCAAGGACGAGCTGCTGCCGCACGGCGATCACACCATGCTCGACGTGTGGAACCAGGAGACGGGCGGCAGCGCCGGTAGCGGACAGGCGGCGCGGCAACTGCTCGACGCGCGCCAGGGCCTGCGCCGGCCGCTGACCGAGGCCGACGTGCAGGCGGCGCCCGCCGCCGCTGCCGCCTACACGGGCACCGCGGCCAACGAGATTTACCGCCAGTTCCACCGGCTGCCGAACCCGGACCTGGTGATGTACGTGTTCCCGCACCTAGCCGGCACCGACCCGGTGCCGGTGCCCGGCTACACCACCGTGTTCCCGCTCTACCAGCGCGTGCAGTACGCGATGCCCGGCGAGCGCCTGGAGGACTACTGATGGCCTGGTCGTTGCCCTGGGCACGCAAGGCCGCCACGCCTGCCGGCCCCGACCTGGATGCCGATGACGCCTGGGCGCAGCATGTCTCGACGCTGGCCGCGCACGGTATTCCCGAGCCCGGCAGCGCGGTGGGCGGCCAGCCGCGCCGGCCGGCCACCGAGGCGGACTTGCAGGCGCTCTACGGCGTGGCGCCGTCCTTCGCCGACCTGCTCCCCTGGGTGGAGTACCTGCCCGATTCCAAGAGCGTGCTGCTGGAGGACGGCCAGTCGGTGGCGGCCTTCTTCGAGCTGGCGCCGGTCGGCACCGAGGGCCGCGAGATGGCATGGCTGTGGCAGGCGCGCGATGCGTTGGAGAACGCGCTGCAGGACTCGTTCGACGAACTCGACGAGAACCCCTGGGTGGTGCAGCTCTACGCCCAGGACGAAGCAACCTGGGACAACTACCTGCGCGGGCTCACGAACTACGTGCGGCCGCGCGCTCAGGGCAGCGCCTTCACCGAGTTCTACCTGCGCTTCTTCGGGCATCACCTGCGTGCGATCGCCAAGCCCGGCGGCCTGTTCGAGGACACGACGGTGACGCGCCTGCCGTGGCGCGGCCAAGTGCGGCGAGTGCGCATGGTGGTCTACCGGCGCGCGAGTGCGTCTGGCGCGTCCCGGCGCGGCCAATCTCCCGAGCAGGCACTGACGACGATCTGCGACCGACTCGCAGGTGGCCTCGCCAACACGGGCGTGAAGGCCCGGCGCATGGAGGCGAGCGACATCCACGACTGGCTGCTGCGCTGGTTCAACCCGCACCCCACGATGCTTGGCCCCGCCGCCGCCGACCGCGAACGGTTCTACGCGCTGACCCGCTACCCCGAGGAAGCCGAGCAAGGCGAGATTGAGCTGGCCAGCGGCGACTTCGCGCAGCGCCTGTTCTTCGGCCAGCCGCGCTCGGACGTGGCGAACGGCACCTGGGTCTTCGACGGCATGCCGCACCGGGTCATCGTGATGGACCGCCTGCGCATGCCGCCCGCCACGGGCCACGTCACCGGCGAGACGCGCAAGGGCGGCGATGCGGTCAACGCGCTGTTCGACCAGATGCCCGAGGACACGGTGATGTGCCTGACGGTCGTCGCGACGCCGCAGGACGTGCTCGAAGCGCACCTGAACCACCTGAGCAAGAAGTCGGTCGGCGAGACGCTGGCCTCGGAGCAGACGCGCCGCGACGTGCAGGAAGCGCGCGGGCTGATCGGCAGCGCGCACAAGTTGTACCGCGGCGCGCTGGCCTTCTACCTGCGCGGGCGCGACCTCGTGCAGCTCGACGCCCGCGGCCTGCAACTGGTCAACGTCATGCTCAACGCCGGCCTGCAGCCGGTACGCGAGGAAGACGAAGTGGCGCCGCTCAACAGCTACCTGCGCTGGCTGCCGTGCGTGTTCGACCCGGCCGCCGACAAGCGCCAGTGGTACACGCAACTGATGTTCGCGCAGCATGCGGCGAACCTCGCGCCGGTGTGGGGCCGCAGCCAGGGAACCGGCAATCCGGGCATCACGTTCTTCAACCGCGGCGGCGGGCCGATCACCTTCGACCCGCTGAACCGGCTCGACCGGCAGATGAACGCGCACTTGTTCTTGTTCGGCCCCACGGGCTCGGGCAAGTCGGCCACGCTCAACAACATCCTGAATCAGGTGACGGCGATCTACCGGCCGCGCCTGTTCATCGTGGAGGCTGGCAACAGCTTCGGGCTGTTCGGCGACTTCGCCACGCGGCTCGGCCTCAAGGTGCATCGCGTGAAGCTCGCACCCGGCGCCGGCGTCAGCCTCGCGCCGTTCGCCGACGCGCACCGGCTCGTGGATACGCCCAGCCAGGTGCAGACGCTGGATGCCGATGCGCTGGACGAGGACCAGGAGCCCGCAGTGCAGGCGGCGAGCCGCAGCGAAGAAGTGGACGAACAGCGCGACGTGCTCGGCGAGCTGGAAATCACTGCGCGGCTGATGATCACCGGCGGCGAAGACAAGGAAGAAGCGCGCATGACGCGCGCCGACCGCAGCCTGATTCGCCAGTGCATCCTCGATGCGGCCCAGCGCTGCGTAGCCGAGCAGCGCACGGTGCTCACGCGCGACGTGCGCGATGCGCTGCGCGAGCGCGCCCGCGACACGTCACTGCCCGAAGTTCGGCGCGCGCGCCTGCTGGAGATGGCGGACGCGATGGATATGTTCTGCCAGGGCGTGGACGGCGAGATGTTCGACCGGCCCGGCACGCCGTGGCCCGAGGCCGACATCACCATCGTGGACCTCGCCACCTTCGCGCGCGAGGGCTACAACGCGCAGCTCTCCATCGCCTACATCTCGCTGATCAACACGGTCAACAACATCGCAGAGCGGGACCAGTTCCTGGGCCGCCCGATCATCAACGTGACGGACGAAGGCCACATCATCACAAAGAACCCGCTGCTCGCGCCCTACGTCGTGAAGATCACGAAGATGTGGCGCAAGCTTGGTGCCTGGTACTGGCTGGCGACGCAGAACATCGACGACCTGCCCAAGGCCGCCGAGCCCATGCTCAACATGATCGAGTGGTGGATCTGCCTCTCCATGCCGCCGGACGAGGTGGAGAAGATCGCGCGCTTCCGCGAGCTGAACGCGGCGCAGAAGGCGTTGATGCTGTCGGCCCGCAAGGAGGCGGGCAAGTTCACCGAGGGCGTGATCCTCTCCAAGAGCATGGAAGTACTGTTCCGTGCGGTGCCGCCCAGCCTCTACCTGGCGCTGGCTCAGACCGAACCGGAGGAGAAGGCCGAGCGTTTCCAGTTGATGCAGCAGTACGGCATCGGCGAACTGGATGCCGCTTTCAAGATCGCCGAGAAGATCGACCGCGCCCGCAGCATCGAGCCGCTAGCGCTCGATGCGCTGGCGTGACGGGGAGTCCACGATGCGCATCCCTCGCTTCGCGCCGCCCCGCACCGTCCTTGTCGCCGCGCTGCTGGTGGCCGCGGCCCTGACCACGGCCGCGTGGCTCGCCCTGCGGCCGCCGTCGCCGCCCGCCGAGCCCGCTTCTCCTTCGGCAGAAGCAACACTTACGCCGGCAACGGCACCAGCCGGCCCGCCCTGGCGCTATGGCCGCGCCGATGCGCGCTTCACGGTGGTCGAGTACGCCGACCTCGAATGCCCGTTCTGCCGCGCGTACTTCGCGGTGCTCAAGCGCTGGATCGACGCGCACCCGGAGGTGAGCTGGCAATGGCACCACCTACCGTTGCCGTTGCACGAGCCGGCCGCTTCCGCCGGTGCGCGCCTGGTGGAGTGCGTCGGCGAGGCCGGCGGCCAGGCCGCGTTCTGGCAGGCCGTCGAGTGGGTCTACATGCACACCCGGGGCAACGGCCAGGGCCTGCCCGAGGGTCTGCGCTATCCCGACCTCACGCCGGCCGCGCAGCAATGCCTCGACAGCGACCGCCCCGATGCGCTGATCCGCGCACAGTCGGCGAGCGCGGCGCAGGAGGGCATCAAGGTCACGCCCACGCTGCGCCTGCAGGATCGCCAGTCCGGCAAGACGCTGCTGCTGCACGGCCCGGTCGAAGGAGATGCCTTGCTGTCCGCGATCGACCTGCTGGCGGCCAGTGCAGCGGCCGAGCCCGCATCGAAGGAAATGCCTGCCGAGTCTCTCGGCGACATGCCCAGGTAGCCACGATCTTCAAGGCTACGACGCGGCCTGGCCGCGCTGATCGACCCCGTTCGCTTCGCATCCCTGGACGCGAACAGCCACTGCGCATGTGGTGGCGGATGCCCGCTCTTCTGCCGCTTGTTCTTCATCGTCCCCCGGAGGGTTTGTCCCTTCCGGGACAGGCGTCCTCCGACTTCATTCCGTGGAGGTTCGCCATGTCCTATGTCGTCGCCGACTCGCGTCCCGAGTCGCTCAGCCTGATCGCCGCCCAGCACGAAGACTGGATTATCCGCCAAGCCATCACCTTGCTGGAACAACGCATCTTCAAGGCCGGCCCGGTGCTGAACAGTCCCGCCGCCGTGCGCGACTACCTGCATCTGAAGCTGGTCGCGGAGCCCAACGAGGTCTTCGCTGTCGTGTTCCTCAACTGTCAGCACCAAGTTCTCGCCTACGAGCCGATGTTCAAGGGCACGGTCGATCAAACCTCGGTGTACCCACGGGTGCTGGTGCAGCGCGCCCTGGCCCTCAACGCCTCGGCGGTCATCCTGGCCCACCAGCATCCATCCGGCATGACCGTGCCTTCGGCCGCCGATCAGGCGCTGACCGACCGGCTCAAGGCCGCCCTGGCGATGGTCGATGTCCGGGTGGTGGATCACTTCATCGTCGGCAAGGGCACGCCGTACTCCTTCGCCGAATCCGGCCTGCTGTAGCGCCGCTGACCGTCTGGTCCCCGCGGGAGCCTCGGCTCCCGCTTTTCTTTCGCCTGTCTGCCCAAAGCGGAGCGCGCGCGGTGCGCATTCCTTGTCGCGGGTGGACTGCGTTCGGCGTTCGACTAGAGCCTTGCTCTCATTCCCAGGACGCCCGCCATGACGGCTCCCTTCTTGAAATCCATCCCGCGGCTGCGGGCCACGCGCACCGCCTGCGCGGGAGGGCTGCTGCTGTGTCTGCTCGGCCAGGACGCATCCGCGGCCGACGTGCTGGTCGTGACCGACAGCCGCCATCCCGTGCAGTCCGCATCCGGCGCGCGCGTGATCGAGCTGGACCTGCCCGAGCGCATCGAGGCGGAACTGGCCGCGGGCCTGCCAAACGACCCCAGCCGAGCAGCCGCGCTCGTGCAGCAGCGCTTGCGCGATGGCGGCCAGGCACTGCAGCGCCGCATCGGCAGCGCCTATCAGGGCGTCGCCGATGCCTGGGGCCTGGGTATCGCCAAGGTGCCTGCCGTGGTGGTCGATCGCCGCTACGTGGTCTACGGCGAGCCCGATGTCGCGCGTGCCGTGGCCCGCATCGAATCCCACCGGAGGGCACAGCCATGAACCGCCTGCTGTCGGCGTCGTCGCGCCGAGCCCGCCTTGCCATCGCTTCGGTGCTGCTCGGCGGCGCCGCTTCGACGTTCGCGCTGAACACGGCCACCATCGTGTCCTCGGCCCTGTCGCCCGACTGCCTGGAATACCGCGTCGTCGGCATCTGCTACTGGCTGTTCTGCACCTGGACGGGTTGCACGGTGCGCACCTCGGTGAAGGTGCGCCACTACGTGCCCGACGCCGTGGTATCGAGCTACAGCAACACCGGCGAGAACCCGTGGATCGAGGTGCGCGCCATGAGCATGCCCAACCCCACGGCGCAGGCCGGCGGCGACGGGACGACGAACCACGACAACGAGAACAGCCTGGCGAAGTTCAAGAACGCCGACGTGATCGGGCATCCCGGTGGTTCGGTGTTCAGCCAGTTCGCCAGCGCTTCCGGCTACGCGTGCCAGGGCGCAGGCGCGGCCTTCATGCCGTACCTGCTGAGCACGCTGGACACGCTGGCCTGGCGCTACAACGTGCCGGAGATGGTGTACCCCGAGGCGCTGATCCCCGGCATGCGCGAGATCGGCGGCCGCACGACGCTCAACCTGTGGGGCAACGTCTATCCGCGCGGCGGCTTCCTGCACCAGACCGACGACTACAAGAGCGGCGCCGTCGTCGTGCAGCGCGCGGGCGATGTGGTCACGCGGCGCATGCAGCCGCATGTCTACCAACCGCTGCTCGCGAGTTCGAGCGACGGCTACTGGCCGGCCGGCGCCCTCATGGAGAGCGATGCCTCCACGGGCAAGTGGCAGGAGCTGACGCCGACCCTCTCCAACTCCTGCGCGGTGTTCCCGCACAGCAATACGCGCGTGCAGGCCCAGCAAGGCGACTACGCCTGGGCGCTGTGGCGGCCCTATGCCTGCTGCCAGCGCCGCGGGCAGGTCTTCCTCGGCAGCGTCGATTTCCTCTGAGGTGTTCCCATGAAAGCGTCTCTCTCCCGTTTCGCACAGCGCGCCAGGCCCTACGCGCTCAGCATCGCGCTCGCCTGCGCCGTCACGGCCGCAGCAGGCGTCGCCTGGGCGCAGACCCGCATCACTCCCACCGGCGTCGGCGTGAGCGGCAGCGTCATCGGCGACGACGTGCTCTACAGCATCGGCGGCGGCCGGGCCGTGTCCATGGGCGGCGCCGGGAACATGCAGAGCATCGGCGTGGGCATCGGCTGGAACAGCAACCTGATCTGCGGCGACATGAGCATCACGACGACGCTGCAGAACCAGTTGAACGGCATCACCAATGGCTTTCAACAGATCATGAGCAACGTGATCCAGAGCGCGACCAGCGCGGTCGCCTCGCTGCCGGCGCTGATCATCCAGCGCGCCGATCCGGGCCTCTACAACCTGCTGACCAACGGCGTGCTGCAGGCTCGGCTCGATTTCGACCGCAGCAAGTTGACGTGCAAGGCAATGGCCAACCGGATGGCGGACATGGCCGGCGGCCAGGCCGGGTGGGATCAGCTCGCCGAAGGCTTCGCGCTGCGCGATGCGGTGAGCAGCACCGATGCGGTGTCCGCCGTCGAGCAGGCCGAATCGAACAAGGGCAACAACGGCGTGCCCTGGGTGGGCGGCGGCAACGCGGGCGGTTCGGGCCAGGGCTCGATCAAGGTGGTCGGCGACGTGACCCGCGCCGGCTACAACCTGCTCAACAGCCGCGGCGTTATGGACACGTCGTCCATCCCGCGCGCCTCCTGCGGCAACCGGCTGACCTGCCAAACCTGGTCCTCGCCGCAGGCCGCCGCCGACTTCGCAACCCGCGTGCTCGGCGAGCGCGAGCAACGCACCTGCGAGACCTGCACCAAGACGCAGACGACGCCCGGCGTCGGCCTCACGCCGGTAATCCAGGAAGAGTACGAGACCAAGCTGCAGGCACTGCAGGAGCTTGTGACGGGCGCGAAGCCGACGACGGTGGCGAACCTCGAAGCGGCCGGCAGCAACTCGCTGCCGATCACGCGCGGCGTGATCGAGGCGCTGCGCGACGAGCCCGATCAAGACCTGCTGGGCAAGCGCCTGGCGTCCGAGGCCGCGCTATCGAGCGTGCTGGAGAAGGCCCTGCTGTTGCAGCGCACGCTGCTGACTGGCAAGAAGGAGCCGAACGTCGCCGCCAACGAGCTGGCCGTGAAGGCGGTCGATCAGGAGAACACGGCGCTGGAGCAGGAGATCAACAACCTCAAGACCGAGCTGGAGCTGCGGCGCACGCTGGCCGCCAATTCGGCGATGGCGATCGTGCAGCGCCACGGCACTCGCGCTGCGGGCTCGCGCGGCATCTTCGAGGGCGACACGACGCGCGACCGGCTCAAGGAAGTGCAGAAGCCGCGGAGCGGGCCATGACCAGCCGGGCCTGGCTGCGGCCGGCATGGCTGCTCGGCCGCCGCGTCGGCATCGTGCTGCTGTGGGTGCTGCTGGTGGCGGGCATCGCGGTCGGTGTGAACGTCGTCGGCCTCCATGTCGTCGGCAGCATCGACGGCTGGGAGCAATGGCTGCGCGAGCACTCGGGCCACTTCCTCGTCTGGCGGCTACTGCTCTACGCAGCGACGGCCTACGGCTGGTGGTGGATGCGTCGGCGCCTGCGCGAACGTGAGCCGTCGGCCGAGACCCATCAGCGCCTGCTGCGCGTCGAGATCGCGGCCGTCGCCACCCTCGTGCTGCTCGAAGGCAGCCAGCTACTGCGCAATGGCTGAGCCCCGGAGAACGCCATGACGCTCAACACAACGGACTACCTGGAGTATTACCTGACCCTGGTCGGGTGGATCGTCAGCAACGGCATCTGGAGCATCCTCGTGGCCAGCGGCGTGTTCGCGCTGCCGTTCGTGGTCATGGTGGTGCAGGAATGGCTGCGCGCGCGGGCCGAAGGCGCGGACGAGGGCAACAAGGGCGTGCTGTCCTCGATGCGCATCGAGAACCGCGTGTGGGTGGCGATCGTCGTCATCCTGTTCGCCGGCATCCCCTTCATTCCGGTCGACCTCAGCACCATCAAGTTCGACACGACGCGCTCCGCGCAATGCCAGGTCAGCGTCCCGCAGCCCACCGACACGGGCTGGTCGAACGCCTACACCACGCTCAACAACCAGAGCGCGCTGGTGCCGGTGTGGTGGTTCTTCATGCACGCCATCTCGAAGGCGGTGACGGGCGGCGCGGTGGCGGCGATCCCCTGCGGGACGGATCTGCGTCAGATGCGCATGGACGTGGATGCCACGCGCATCGATGACCCGGTGCTGGCCCAGGAGGTCGGCGACTTCGTGCATGACTGCTACGGCCCCTCGCGCGCCAAGCTGTTCATGTCTCGGCCCACGCTCTCCGACGAGCAGATGAACGACGTGACCTGGATCGGTTCGAGCTACTTCCTGAACAACGCGGGCTTCTACGACACCTACCACTCCAACACGCCACGCACGGCTTGGCCCTACGACGCGACGCGCGATGCAGGGCTGGCCCAGGTGGATAGCGGCGGGGGCTACCCCACGTGCCGGCAGTGGTGGTCGGACGGCGGCAGCGGCCTGCGCGCGCGCCTGCTGGCCCAGGTCGATCCCGACCTGCTGACGCGCATCGGCCGCTGGGCGGGCTTCCTGTCGCAGAGCGAGGTAAACGACTCGGTGATCCGCGCCGTGGTCTCGCCGCGGCAGCAGAAGATGAACCAGGGCTCGGTCTACACCGACTACGGCGGGCAGATCGAGAAGACGCTGCCCAACGTCGTGACGCGCGGCGCCGGCGACCTCGGGCTGACCATGGGCTCGCTGGGCTTCTTCCCGGCGATGGACGTGGTGCGCCAGGCGCTGCCGATGGTGCTGTCGCTGCTCAAGATGGCGCTGGTGATCTGCATCCCGCTGGTGCTGGTCTTCGGCACCTATGAGCTGAAGGCGCTGGTCGCGGTGAGCTGCGTGCAGTTCGCGCTGTTCTTCGTGGACTTCTGGTTCCAGCTCGCGCGCTGGCTGGACAGCACGATCCTCGACGCGCTCTATGGCTGGGGGTTCGGCGCGAACCGGCCGCACAGCAACTTCGATCCGCTGATCGGCCTGAACAACGCCTTCGGAGACATGCTGCTGAACTTCGTCATGGCGACGATGTTCATCGTGCTGCCTACCTTCTGGGTGGCTGCGCTGGGCTGGGTAGGCGTGCGCGCCGGAACGGCAATTCAAGGGCTGGCGGCAGGAACCAGGGACGCCCAAGCTGCTGGCGGCAGGGGTGCGGGTGTCGCTATGAAAGCAGCGAAGTAACGCCTCTAGGCTTGCTCGTCTTCTGGATCGTGGGGGTCGATCCGGTAGTCGTCATGGGTGTAGAGGCCGTACCCGGCAGGGCCGTATCGCCATTCCGGCTTGTGTTCCTCGTCGTAGCTCCCATCGTCGTTGCGGACTACCCAGGCGCCGACCAGCGCGAACGCAAGCAACAGCGCCAGCCAGAACGCGGTGTAGAGCAGGACACCGATCGCAGCGAGCTTGACGGCCAGCAGCGCGGCCTTGGCAATGCCAGGCGCCCATCCCCGCGCGAGCAGCCAGCCCTGCGCCCGCCGATCCAGACGCGCGCAGCTTCGCCACGCCCGGCCCAGTGTCCGGCCGAGGCGTTCTGCGAAGGTGGTCTGTGCGGCGGTCTTCATGGTGGCTACCTCATGTTCATCCTGTCGTGTGGCTGTGATCCCTGTCCATATCGCGATTGAATCCTGTGCAGTTCTTCAACCGCGGCCTAGCCTTTGTCCGTTGCTCGCCAGTCGGCCTTGCTTGCGGCCACCAGCGCCGCCCAATCGTCCGGCGGGTTGCCGCGGCCCAACATCTTCTCGAACACCGCATAGGGATCGGACTTGCTGCCCGCCGACCGCAAGGTCTGCTCGTCGTTGACCCAGGCGAACACGATCGCCTTGGCCTTGGAGTCGTAGCGGAAGAACAGCCGGAACCGCCGCCCGATCTTCGCGCGCCGCCAGTGCCGGTAGGCCGGCCCCAAGGTGTTGCCCTGGCGGAATTCGTCGCGCGCGGGATCGCTCGGCACGGCATCCATGATCAACTGGCTCAACGCCCGGAACAGCTTGACGTTGCCGTTGCTCTCGAACCCCTGCGGGTCGTTCTGTTCGGCCCGTTCCGCGGCCGCGTGCAGCTTGCGCAACTGCTCGATCACGCCCTCGTGAAACAGCAGCGTCCAACCGTGCCGCTGCATCAGAGCGCCACTTCGCCTTCGATGTCTTCATCGAGGTTCACCGCGTGGTGCGCGTTGGCCAGCATGGCCCGCGCCAGATCGTCCGGCAGGGACTGGACGTGTCGCCCGGCCCGGATGTCCGCTTCCAGCAGCCCCAGGAAAGCGCCGATGGCCGGGTCTTCATGGTCGGCGTCGGCGCGGGTCACGACGACTTCGCCGCCGCGCAGGTCGAACGCCACCTTGCCGCCGGTGTCCACGCCCAGCGCCTGCCGGATGGACTTGGGCAGCGTGATCTGACCCTTGGAGGTCAGTGTCGCGACTTCGTGGATTTCGGGCATGGCGGCACTCCTGATGGCAATGCCTGAATGGTAAGGAAATTTCCTTACCTTGTCAATCTGGGTGTGCATGGTGCTCCGTCCGGTCGATGAAACGGCTCCATCGTAGGAGCGGCACAGCCAGCCTTCCCGTATCAATCCGACTTGGGCCAAACCCGCATTGGTTGTGGTCTGGCAGGCGTCGTTGCCCTATATCCAAAGGTTTCCGTAAAGGCCAAAGGGCTGGGGAAGGGGCAAGGGAATGGGGCCAAGGGGAAAGGCCCTACCCAAAAAGGCCAAAAGGCTCTCCCGACCGGCCCGCCGTCCGGGGTTCGCCATGCTCTCGCTGTTCCAACGCAAACGGGTGCCGCCCGCCGCCAGTGCGCCGACGCCCAAACCTTCCGCCGAGCCCGGCAAAGGGCTGATGCGGCCGGAGCCGGCCGCATCGCTGCTGGCGACACCCCGCCGGCAGAAGCTGCTGGAACACATCTGGCAGCGCACCTCGCTCTCGCGCCGGCAGTTCGCCACGCTGTACCTCGCCCCGCTGGAACGCTACGCCGAGTTGGTCCAGCAATTCCCCGCGTCGGAGGCCCATCACCACGCCTATCCGGGCGGCATGCTGGACCACGGCCTGGAGATCGTCGCCTACGCGCTCAAGCTGCGGCAGTCGCATCTGCTGCCCGCCGGCGCCACGCCGGAGGCGCAAGCCGCCCAGGCCGAGGCCTGGACGGCCGGCACCGCCTACGCGGCGCTGCTGCACGACATCGGCAAGATCGCGGTCGACCTGCACGTCGAGTACGCAGACGGCACGGTCTGGCACCCCTGGCACGGTCCGCTGCGGCGGCCGTACCGCTTCCGCTACCGCAGGGAGCGCGAATACCGGCTGCACAGCGCCGCCACCGGGCTGCTCTACGCCCGGCTGCTCGATCCGGGCATCTTCGACTGGCTCGCCGGCTATCCCGACCTCTGGGCCGCGCTGCTGTACGTGCTGGCCGGCCAGTACGAGCACGCCGGCATGCTCGGCGAACTGGTCGTGCAGGCGGACCAGGCATCGGTCGCCCAGGAACTCGGCGGCGATCCGAGCAAGGCCCTGGCAGCGCCCCGGCACGCACTGCAGCGCAAGCTGCTCGATGGCCTGCGCTACCTCCTGAAGGAAGAGTTCAAGCTGAACCAGCCCCAGGCCTCGGATGGCTGGCTGACCCAGGACGCGCTCTGGCTGGTGAGCAAGACCGTCTCGGACAAGCTGCGCGCGCATCTGCTGTCGCAGGGCATCGACGGCATCCCGGCCAGCAACACGGCGGTGTTCAACGTGCTGCAGGATCACGGCATCGCCTTGGCCACGCCGGACGGCAAGGCGATCTGGAAGGCCACCGTCACCAGCGATGCCGGCTGGTCGCACAGCTTCACCTTTCTGAAGCTGTCTCCGGCCATGGTCTGGGATGCGGCAGACCGGCCGGCACCGTTCGCGGGTCGCGTGCAGGCCGACGAGGAACAAGGGGCGCTGACGCCACAGGCACCGGCAGCCGAAGCGCCGGGCCTGGAAAGCGCCGATACCGTGCCACCGAGCACCGCGCCGACCGCGCCCGTGCCCGCCGGCAACGGCGTGGCTGCGCTGCTCGATCTGCTGAGTGACACGGCCCCACCCGTAGCACCGGAGCCCCCGAGCGACCCCGAGCCGGCCTCGCCACCGTCGCCTACGGTGCTGCCGCAGGTGAGCCCCGCGCCAACTCGGGATCGGCCGGAGCCTTCCGGCGAGCATTTCATGGCCTGGCTGCGTCAGGGCATCCAGACGCACAAGCTCATCATCAACGACGCCAAAGCCCTAGTGCACAGCGTCGCGGGAACGGCCTACCTGGTGAGCCCCGGCGTCTTCCAGCGCTACGCGCAGGAACATCTGCAAATCGCCGCACTGGCGAAACCGGAGAACCTGGAGGGATGGCAGTGGGTGCAGAAGCGTTTTGAGAAACTGAGTCTGCACCGCAAGCAAGCCAGCGGGCTGAACATCTGGACCTGCGAAGTCACGGGGCCGCGCAAATCCAGGCGACTGCACGGCTACCTGCTGAGCGCTCCCGAAGCGCTGTTCCAGGAAATGCCTCCGGACAATCCATACCTGCGCCTCCTCACCGAGGCCGTAAAGCGCGAAAATTCAGCCGCCGGTAATAAGAACGACAACGAACAGGGGTAGACAAGGGGCCACGGCGCGGGCCGGCTTCAGTCCGCAGACTTGGGCGGAGCCGTCTCTCCCAGCTTGGCTTCAGTCAGCGCCATCAAGTGGGCAGAACTGCATTTCAGCGCACGGGCGATTTTGAGAATGAGGGGGAGCGTGGGGACATGCTCGCCACGCTCGATCTTTCCCATGTGCGAACGCTCGATTCCTGACAGATGGGCCAGCGTTTCCTGGGCGATGCCTTGACTGGTTCTTTCTTCGCGCACGGAGGCCCCAAACGCGATGGCTGGTTCCGCTTCGTAGGTTGTTGTGCCGGTGGGCCGGCCTCTCTGAATCGAACGCTTTTGCATTGCCAAAAGCGTCGAGGATTGACACGATATAAACCACGTTAAACTTAACTCACGAGAAGCGACTTCATCGGTCGCCGCGAGTTCACTGCCTGGGGGAACTGGACGTGAAATCGAGCGATGCCTCCACTGAAATCCGGGTGGCTGTGCTCGGCGAGTGGGTGCCTTCACCGCTTGCCGACTTGCTGGCGTTACAGCGCGCCGAAGAGCCAGAGACCGCCACTGCTTTGATCGGATGCAGTGTCACGGCGCAGGCGCAGGAACTGCCGCACGATAACTTTGACCTAGCCCTGTCCACAGCCGCCTGGGAGTGGCCGGGCTGGGTGTGCGAACCGTTGTGGCATGACACGCTGGCGGTCGCCGTCGCCAAGCGCTCGCACCTGCTGTCTTACCGTGAAGTGCCTCGCCAAGAACTGCTCAAGCAGCCGTTGATCTGCGCGCAGTCAACGGCCGACGAGCCGTGGCACGCGGTGGCGCAGCGCCTGTTCGAGGACGAACTGCGGGGCCGCGAGCAGGTGGTCAGCACCTTCGACATGGCCATGACGCTCGTTGCAGCGGGCTACGGCATCGCCTTTGCCCCTGTCGCAAGGCTGGCCAGCTACCTGTGCCGAGGCATCGCCGCGCGGCCGCTGGCCGGCTCACCGGCCATCGTGATGGCCTATCTGCTGCGTCCCTGCACGTCCTTGACCGAGCCCCAGGAGCGATTCGCGCGCCGCGCCCGTTCCGTGTCCTGATGAGGGGCGCAGCGCAAGGCTACTATGCGAACCCCACCACCTTCTCCTGATCCCACTCGCTGGCCTTCACGCTCGTGACCACGGCCATGATGATCTTGTCGAGATTGTTGGCGGTGGCGCCCTCCAGGGCCGAGCGGCCGCGCAGCATCGCACGCGGCTGCAGCAGCGCGTGGTAAATCTGCCAAGGGTCCGCGCCCCGGCTCAGCTTCATGACGGACTGGACCAGCTCGTGTTTGAGCGGGTCGAGGTGCCAGTCCGGCACCCGCTGGCCGCGGTTGCCCAGGTTCAGTGCCAGCAGGTTGCCCGCCTTGATCTCGTAGCTGATCCACCGGCGCGACTTGCCCGCCATCTTGGCGAACTCGACGACCGGAAGGTTGTGCGGCGACTCGAAAACATCGACGAGTTCCATCCGCTTGCGTTGAACGTCGGACAGTGGCTGCTCCATCACCGAGCGCGGCGCCGTGACCGCCGGCAGCCGCTGCGCCGCGGCTGACACCAGCGGCATCGCATCGCCAGGCTTGGTCACGAGCAGGATCGGCGTCGTCGCCGCCCTGGGCGGTGCGCTGTCAGCGGGATCGCCCCCGATGGCGGGCACGCCTTCCAGGTGAATGGTGAGCGGCATGCTCGCCGCTTCGACCATGTTCTGCTCAAAGAGGTCGAGGCGGTCGGCCCAATCCTGCATCATGCGGCGGCGCTGCTCCACGTACTCGGCGTGGTTGTACGTGCTGCTGACCTTGTTGGGATCGACGTGGGAGAGTTGCGCGTCCACCCAGGCTTTCGGATAGCCGAACTCGTTGAGCGCGGTGGACATCGTGGCCCGGATGCCGTGCCCCGTCAGCAGGTCACGGTAGCCCATGCGCTTGAGCGCGCCGTTGAGCGTGTTCTCGCTCATGCGCTTCTTCAGGTCGTTGTCGTGCCGGAGCAGATAGCGCTGGGCCGGCTTGAACTCCTCCAGCATGTGCCGGACGATCTCGATGGCCTGCACCGACAGCGGCACGATGTACGGTGGAATGTCCTGCGGCCGCTGGCGCTTCCTGCGCATGTCCACCTGCAACTGCTTCACGACGTCGGGCGGGATGATCCACAACCCCTTGTCGAGGTCGAACTGATCGGGCGTCGCCAGCCGCAACTCGCCCGTGCGCACGCCGGTCAGGCACAGCAGCCGCAATCCAAGCTGGGTGCGCAGCCTGCCGCGGTACTTGCGCAGCCGCTGCAACAGCTTCGGCAGATCCTCCATGCGCAGGAACGGGTTGTGGTTCACGGGCGGCAACGGCACGGCGACCACATCGAGGTCGGACGCCGGGTTTTGCTCCAGCCCCGGCACGATCACCAGCGCGTAGCGGAACAAGTGGTTCAACCACGTCCTGACCTTCTCGGCAACGGAGAGCGCCTTGCGCTTCTCGATCTTGGCGATCACGTCCAAGAGGTCGGAGCGCTTGATCTCGTAGATCGAGCGCTTGCCCAGGTAGGGCAGTACATCCTTGTCGAAGACGCGCGGGAGGATGGAGTGCGTGGTCTGCCGGCCCTTCTTGAGGCTGAGCGCGCGATGGGCAAACCACTTCCTGTAGATGACCTCGAAGGTGTGCTCGCCGGCGAGCTTGACCGCGGCGCGCTTCTGCTTGCGGTGAACACGGGGATTGATGCCCTTGGCGACCAAGGCGCGCGCCTCGTCGCGCAGCGCGCGGGCTTCGAGCAGCGATACCTCGGGATAGGTGCCGAACGACATCCGCTTGGGCTCCTTGAGCCAGTAGTAGCGGAAGTGCCAAGTCTTACCTCCCGTCGCTGCAACAGCGAGGGAGAGGCCCAACGTGTCGGGGAGGGTGTAGTCCTTGCCGGTGGCTTTGGCGCGTCGAACGGCCAGGTCGGAAAGTGCCATGCTTCTAGCTCCTGAACGTGAGTCAGGAACTCGATGCTGGTCACATCACCTGCGCGCCTCTACAAACAATCCGGAAGCGGTCGTGCCCGCAAAAATGGACACAATCATGGACATAAAAGTCCTGGCTTCAGGCGGATTTCCGTGGACGACAGCAGAACATCAAAGAGAGAAAAAACCGTTGCGTGACAACGACTTGCAAACTCTCTTGGATTTCAGCGGACCTCCGCAGAAAGATGCAGTGGAGCGGGCGATGGGAATCGAACCCACGTCTTTAGCTTGGGAAGCTAAGGTAATGGCCATTATACGACGCCCGCCATGGCTTACTGGGGGCGGATTGTAGCATGGTTGGGTCGGGCGGATTCAGCCGGGTGGCCTGCCCACCTCAACCGGCGCACAATACCCCCATCCCAAAACACGAGACGCCCCCGCCCGTGCATCCAGTCCCCGCCCAACGCTTCAATTCCGACCTGTTGCCGCGCATTGTCGAGCGGGTGCAGCATCTGTCCCGAGGCACGCTGCACGCCGATATCCTGCCGGCCGCCGCGCCGGACCAGCCCGCCTGCCTGCGGGTCTGGGCGGCGGCCCGGCCCAATGGCGGGCGCTATGCGCATCCGATCGACATCACGCTGTCGTGGGACAGTTTCGAAGTGGATCGCCTGTTTGCCTCAGGAGGAGATCTGCGTTTCGACGCGTATCTCGACGCCTTGCCGGCCAAGCTCGATGCCTGGCAGGAGCCGCGCCAGATCGACTTCAATTCGCTCACGCAGGCAGAGGCCACGGTACGGCTTGGCGGGCTCGATTTCGAGCATCTGTTGCGGTAGAGGCCGCTATCGGATGGCCAGCCTGCAGGTCGCCGTCTCTTCGGCGCCAGCGGCCAGCCATCGCAGCCCTTGTCCATGGTGGATGGCGTTCGGCAGGCCTAGCCACGGCTCCACGCAGTAGAAATCCGAATCGTCGCGCTCGGTCCAGGTGGTCATGGCGTACCAGGGCACCGCGTTCGCGGAGTCGAGTCCGATATCGATGGTGCGCGCGGGGAGGTCGAGCCGGACGGCGCCGGCCTGGCCGGCCAGGACATGAAAGGTGTCCTGCAGGCGCGGATCGTCGAGGCGATAGGTGGGCTCGCCCGGCTCGGGCGGCGTCAGGCTGCCGTCGGGCTGCTGGCGTACCCGCGCCGCCGCCGGCATGGCGATGCGGCTCTGCCCGCGCGCCTGATGGGGCAGGGCGAAGTAGAAGTGGTGGCCTGAATAGTAGGGTAGTGCGGCATCGCCGGTATTGCGGGTGTGCAGCGACACCTCCAGTCCATCGTCAACCAGCCGGTACGTGGCCGTGAACACGAATGCAAACGGGTATCCCGCCCAGGTCAGGTCCGACGATGCCAGCGACAGGCTGACCGTGTCGGCCGACAGCCCGGAGACCGAAAACGGCAGGTCACGCGCGAAGCCGTGCGGGGGCAAGTCGCGGACCACACCCGCTGCGTCGCGCCAGCGGCCCGCTTCCCCGTCGACGAAATGCCGGGCGATAAACGGAAACAGCAGCGGATTGCCGCCGCGCACCTTGGCGACGGCTGTCCAGTCGGCATTGTCGGGCCAGTAGAGGATGTCCTGTCCGCGATGCACCCAGCGCACCAGCCGCCCACCTTGCGCGGGCGCCAGCAGCAGGTAATGGTCATCGCGGCCAACCCGGAGCAGGTCCTGGCCCTGGAAGCGCTGTGTCGTGGTCATCGTCGGCATCGGTACGGCGTTGGAAAACCGCAAGGGTAGCGCAACTGCGGGGACGGCTTGGTGCGGCCGGCCTCGCCCGCGCACCTACCGCCGGATCTCGTCGCTCATGTAGATGGTCTCGCGCACCAGCGGGTAGACCTGCGCATCCCAGTGCTTGCCGTTGAAGACGCCGTAGTGGCCGACGCCGGTCTGGATGTGATGCATGCGCAGGTACGGACGCAGGCTGGAGCACAGGTCCTGCGCGGCCATGGTCTGCCCGATGGCGCAGATGTCGTCGCGCTCGCCTTCGATGGTGAGCAGGGCCGTGCGGCGGATGGCCCGCGTCGACACGCGCCGGCCGCCCACGTCGAGCTGCCCCTGCGCCAGCAGGAAGCGCTGGAACACCAGGCTCACCGTCTCCAGGTAGAACTCGGCCGTCAGGTCCATCGTGGCGAAATACTCGGTGTAGAACGACTGGATGGCGTCGGCCTTGGCGTGCTCGCCATGGGCGCGCAAGGTGTACAGGTCGCGCAGCGCCTGCTCGTGCCGCTCGCGGTTCATGCTCATGAAGGCAATCAGCTGCACGAAGCCCGGATACACGCGCCGCATGGCGCCCGCGAACCGCCATGGCACAAAGCCGATCAGCGTGCTCTCGAACCATTCGATGGGCCGGCTCGTGGCCAGCTCGTTGACGCGGGTCGGATTCACGCGCGCATCGATCGGGCCGGCCATCAGCGTCAGGCTGGGCGGCTGCATCGGGTCGCCATCCTCGGCCATCAGCGCGGCGGCGGCCAGTGCGGCCACGGTGGGCTGGCACACGGCCACCAGGTGGGTGTTGCCGCCGAGCGCGTGCAGGAAGGTGATCAGGTGCTGCACGAATTCGTCGAAGCCGAAGCGGCCGTACGCCAGCGGCACGTCGCGCGGGTTGTGCCAGTCGGTAATGTAGACGTCATGGTCGCGGAGCATCGTTTCCACGGTGCCACGCAACAGGGTGGCGAAGTGGCCGGACATCGGCGCCACCAGCAGCACGCGTGGCTGTTGCGGCACGTCTTCGCGGCGAAAGCGCAGCAGGGTGCAGAACGGCGTGCGCGCGGCCACCTCCTCGACGACCGGCACGTCCTCGCCGCGAATGCGCACGCTGTCGATGCCGAACGGCGGGCGGTAGTGGGTCAGGCGCGCCAGCGCCAGCACCTCGCACGCCGCGCGCAGCGTGCGCAGCGGCTCGGATTGGTCGCCACGGCGCCACGCGCCGAGCAGCGTGGCCGTGATGTCTGCCAGCGAGCATGCCGGCTGCATCAGGTCCGCATAGGTCTGGTAGGCCTGGTAAAGCATCCCTCGATCTCCCTGCTTGCGGTCATTGGCGCCGCAATTAGTGTGCCACCGGCCTCCATCTTGGCATGCAGGTTGCGGAACGGGAACGTGTTCCGTGCGCCGCGACACACGCGGTGCACCAACGTGGCGTTGCCAGCGCCTGGCCGCCACGCACGAGGTGGCAGGCGCTTCGGGCTGGTGCCCGGCAGGCGGCAGGCGCACCGCGGGGGTGCGTACTGGCGGAACGCGCCGGCGCCGCCGATACTGCAAGCGGACGTCACGCCCCGGTGGGCGGAGGAGGCAAGATGGCCAAGACAACCCTGACCATCAGCAGCAAGACGTATTCATCGTGGTCGCTGCGCGGCTGGCTGCTGGCCCGTTTCGCGGGGCTGGAGTTCGAGGAAGTGCTGGTGCCGCCCGACGATCCGGCCGTGCGCGCCGAGATCCTGCTGCTATCGCCGTCGATCCTGGTGCCGTGCCTGCGGCATCAAGGGGTGACGGTATGGGACACCCTGGCGATCGCCGAATACCTCAACGAGATCAAGCCAAAGGCCAGGCTGCTGCCCGACGATCTGGCCGCGCGGGCCCACTGTCGTGCCATCTGCGGAGAGATGCACTCGGGGTTTGCCGCGATGCGCGCCGCGCTGCCGATGAACCTGAAGGGCCATTTCCCGGGCCTCAAGGTGTGGTCGAGGGCGCAGGCCGATATCGACCGTATCACCACGATCTGGACCGAATGCCTGACGCGCTACGGCGGCCCGTTCCTGTTCGGCGAGCACCGCACGGTGGCCGATGCGATGTATGCGCCGGTGGTCACCCGCTTTGTCACCTATGGCGTGAAGCTGGAGGCGCCACTGGTGGATTTCTGCAAGGCCATCCTGGCCATGCCCGAGATGCAGGAATGGATTGGCGCGGCGCGCGAGGAGCCCGACGAGATCAGCGAACTCGACGTGGAGTTCTGATCTCGCGCGGGTCCTGGCGGTCTTGCGGTCCTTACGGTCCTGGCGGGTCAGGCCACGCGCGGCTGGCGCGCCAGGTAGTCGGCGGCATAGTGGAAGTACCACGCCAGGCAGTCCGGGTTGGCCATGGCGTCCGGATTGGCGATCCGGTCCGCCGCATGGCCTAGTAGTAATTTCTTGATCGGGACCTCCATCTTCTTGCCCGACAGCGTGCGCGGCACGCCCGGCACCTGCACGATCTCGTTCGGCACGTGGCGCGACGACAGCGCGGCGCGGATGCGGGCGCGCATGGCGTCGCGCAGGGCATCGTCCAGCGCCATGCCGTCGCGCAGCACCACGAACAGCGGCATGTACGACTCGCGCCCCAGGTATTCAAGGTCGACCACCATGCTATCCAGCACCTCTGGCAGTTCCTCCACCACGCGGTACAGCTCGCTGGTGCCCATGCGGATGCCGTGCCGGTTGATCGTGGCATCCGAGCGGCCGTAGATGATAGCCCCGCCGCGTGGCGTGATGCGGATCCAGTCGCCATGGCGCCACGCGTTCGGATACACGTCGAAATAGCTGTCGCGGTAGCGCTTGCCATCGGCATCGCCCCACAGGAACAGCGGCATCGACGGCATCGGCTCGGTGCAGACCAACTCGCCCACCTCGTCGATCAGTGCATGGCCTTGCTCGTCGAACGCCTCCACCTTGGCGCCCAGGCAGCGGCATTGCATCTCGCCCGCGTACACCGGCAGCACGGGACAGCCGGCCACGAACGACCCGGCGAAGTCGGTGCCGCCCGACATCGGCGCCAGCCAGATGTCCTCGCGCACGTGCGAATAGATCCACGCGTAGGCGTCTTCCGACAGCGGCGAGCCGGTCGAGCCGATGCCGCGCAGCCGCGACACATCGGCAATTTGCGTCGGCTCCACGCCAGCCTTCATGCAGTTGGTGAAGAACGCGGCGCCGGCGCCGAACATCGTCACGCGGGCATCGTCGACAAATCGCCAAAGCACGCCGGCATCGGGCCAGGCCGGGTTGCCGTCGTACAGCGCGATGGTCGTGCCCAGCAGCAGGCCGGCAACCTGTGCGTTCCACATGATCCAGCCGCTGCTGCTGTACCAGTGGAAGACATCGTCGGCGCCCAGGTTGTTGTGGAACGCCATCAGCTTGAGCTGCTCGATCACGATGCCGCCGTGGCCATGCACGATAGGCTTGGGCATGCCCGTGGTGCCGGACGAGTAGACGATCCACAGCGGATGGTCGAATGGCACCGGCTCCACCTGCAACGGCACGTCATGCGCCAGCACATCGGCCCACGTGTGGCGGCGCGGGCCGCTATCCGCCCGGCCGATGGCGCCGTCGACATCGCTGCCCAGCGTCGGCACGATCACGACATCGGTCAGCGAGGGCAGGGCGGCTACCAGGTCGGCGATGACGGGCGAACGGTCGTAGGCCTTGCCGCCGTAGCGGTAGCCATCCACGGCAATCAGCACCTTGGGCTCGATCTGGCGGAAGCGGTCGATCACGGCCACCTGTCCCATGTCGGGCGCGCAGCCGGACCAGATGGCCCCGACGCTGGCCGTGGCCAGGAAGGCCACGACGGTGGCCGGGATGTTCGGCAGATAGCCCGCCACACGGTCGCCGCGCGTCACGCCCATCCGGCGCAGCGCGTGCGCCAGCGAGGCCACTTGTGCTTCCAGCGTGTCCCAACTGATGTCGGCAAGCGGCTGCGCTTCGCCGGCGTGGCGGATGGCGGTGCGGCTCAGCGCCGGGCCGTTGCCGGCGTGACGGAAGACCTGCTGGACGTAGTTGAGCGTGGCGCCTTCGAACCACCTTGCGCCGGGCATGGTGCGATCGGCCAGGACGGTGCTGGCCGGCGTGTCGAAGCGCACGTCGAAGTAGTCGACGATGGCCTGCCAGAACGCCTCGATATCGGTGACGGACCACTGCCACAGGCTGGCGTAGTCCCCGAAATCGAGCGCGCGCTCGCGGCGCAGCCAGGTCATGAAGGCGGCCAGCTGGCTGCCGTCGGCGAACGCCCGCGTGGGCGTCCACATCAGCTTCCCTGCAAGGGTCATGTGTCTCCTCCGCAGCCCGTCTGACGCGGGCCCTTAGAGTGATGGGTGGACCGCAAATGATAGCGGACCACCGTCCCGGCCGTGCGGGGCTACTTGCCGGATTCGAAGAGGGTGCCCCAGATTTCGTCGACGCGTGTCTTGATGGCGGGGTCCATCTTGATCGGCGTGCCCCATTCGCGCGTGGTCTCGCCGGGCCACTTGTCGGTGGCGTCGATGCCCATCTTCGAGCCCAGGCCCGAGACAGGCGAGGCGAAGTCCAGGTAGTCGATCGGGGTGTTGTCGACCATCACCGTGTCGCGGCTGGGGTCCACGCGCGTGGTGATGGCCCAGATCACTTCCTTCCAGTCGCGCGCGTCGATGTCGTCGTCCACCACGATGATGAACTTGGTGTACATGAACTGGCGCAGGAAGCTCCACACGCCAAACATCACGCGCTTGGCATGGCCGGCGTACTGCTTTTCATGCGCACCACGGCCATGCGGTAGCTGCAGCCTTCGGGCGGCAGGTAGAAGTCGGTAATCTCCGGAAACTGTTTCTGCAGCAGTGGCACGAACACCTCGTTCAGCGCCACGCCCAGCACTGCCGGCTCATCGGGCGGCTTGCCGGTGTAGGTGGAGTGATAGATCGGGTCGCGCCGCATCGTGATGCGGTCGATGGTGAAGACCGGGAACCAGTCCTGCTCGTTGTAATAGCCGGTGTGGTCGCCGTACGGGCCTTCCAGCGCGTGCTGGTAGCCGGACGGGTGGTTTGGATCGGGCTGGATATGGCCTTCGAGCACGAATTCGGCCGATGCAGGCACCGACAGCTCGGACAACGTGGGTGTGATGCAGCCGGCCAGCGCGGTGCGGCTGCCGCGCAGCAGGCCGGCGAACTGGTATTCGGATAGCGTATCGGGCACCGGCGTCACCGCCCCCAGGATCGTGGCGGGGTCGGCGCCCAGCGCCACGGCAATCGGGAACGGCTTGCCCGGATTGGCGAGCGCGTGCTCGCGGAAATCGAGCGCGCCGCCGCGGTGTGCCAGCCAGCGCATGATCACCTGGTTGCGGCTGATGACCTGCTGGCGGTAGATGCCCAGGTTCTGGCGCTTCTTGTGCGGGCCCTTGGTCACCACCAGGCCCCAGGTGATCAGCGGCGCGGCATCGCCGGGCCAGCAGGTCTGGATCGGCAGGCGCGCCAGGTCGACATCGTTGCCTTCCCACACGACTTCCTGGCAGGCGGGGCTGCTGACGCGCTTGGGCGCCATATCCCACACGGACTTGGCCAGCGTGAACAGCTTGCCGGCCTCGCGCAGCCCGCGCGGCGGCTCCGGCTCCTTGAGCGCCGAGAGCACGCGGCCGATATCGCGCAAATCTTCCAGCGTCGACGCGCCCATGCCCAGCGCCACTCTTTGTGGCGTCCCGAACAGATTTGCCAGGACCGGCACTTTATAGATATCACCGTCGTCACGGCGCGGCTGTTCGAACAGGACGGCCGGGCCTTCCGCGCGCAACAGGCGGTCGCAGATCTCGGTCATTTCCAGGTTGGGCGACACCGGTGCGGTCACGCGCCTGAGGTCGCCGCGCTGTTCCAGCTGACCGATGAAATCGCGCAAATCTTTGTATTGCATAGTGAATTTGGTTCTTGGGATGTGGCGTCGCGCCAATCCAGGGCACGCTGCGCGGATGTGTGTGACGATACACACGCCATCTCAAAGGCGCAAAAAAATCGTGCCAACGGACGCAGCGAAATTGTAAGTAATTGATGACGATAGTCATTTGTTCAGACAATTGCCAGCCTAGGCGTGGCTTGCCGTTCAGGGGCAGGGTGCGGACCCCGAGTGCCGTAAAAGGCGTTGTTACATATTGCTGGAAGTAGTGGATTTCAACTTTCTTATGCTTGACGGGTTATAAAAGCGTTCCTACAATCCGGTCTGCTCTAAGCAACGTTGCGCTGCAACATAGCTTTCCGTCCGATGTCAAGTGGCCGGTAGCGAAAAAAGCAACGCTGACGTTTCTGAATCGATTGTCACCAAGCGGCCCCAGGGAGGAGCCCGGTGCGCAGTCCTCCGGCGGGATGCCGGAGCTGATGAGTGAGTGTCTTAGTGGCAGGGTGCGGCTCCCCAAGCAGTACCCTGTTTCTCGTTGGGCGCATGGGGAGCGCCCGCCAACAGATGCTGGACACCCCTGCTAGGTGGCGCAGCATCCTTACTTGAATACGTTGAGATCGGGCACGCGCAGTTGTCAGGCGCGCGCAGCGGGCGACGGATGGAGGTAAGCATGAGCGGTTGGAAAACCCTTCATCTTCCCGGCATCGGGCGGGCATTGCAGGTCCGCCTCAGACAGCCGGTACCCGGTGTGAGCCGCGCACTGCAAGTGCGACTGGCCCATCCGGTGGCAGGTCGCGCGTTGCTGCGCGGCGGCCGCACAACCTTGAAGTACACCCTGAACAGTCTCGGGGTGCTGTCGGTGGCCGCAGCGGTCACCCTCACCGTCAGCCAGCAATGGCGGACGTCGCTTGCCGGGGCACTGGCAGGCAATGAAGCGCCCGCAGTGCTGGTGGACGCGGCCGTGGCCAACGCCGAGGCTGCGGACACGGTACACGCGGTTGCCAGCACCTCGGTGCCGGCGCTGTCGGCGGATGCGGCGGCCGCACGGCTGCTGGCCACTGCCTCGGTAAAGGGCAAGGGCCTGCCGACCGTGTCGGGTGTCGACGAATGGAGCCAGACCCCTGCGGGCAAGGTTCCGTCGGTGGCGCACCTGGCCGCACAGATCCCTGTGCAGCGCGTGGCGCTGGAAGCGCGTAACACGAGCGCACTGGGTTCGGCACGCGAGCAGGCGGCGGTGGCGGAGTACATCGCGCGCAAGTACCGCGTGGCCAGCCAGGCGACCGCCCAGCTGGTCAAGGCCGCCTACATGACGGGCCGCGAGGTCGGTATCGATCCGCTGCTGATTCTGGGCGTGATCGCCATCGAGTCGAGCTTCAATCCGTACGCCGAAAGCGGCGTCGGGGCGCAGGGCCTGATGCAGGTGATGACCAAGGTCCACCAGGACAAGTACGAGGCCGTGGGCGGCGTGACAGCCGCGCTGAACCCGTACGCCAACATCAAGATCGGTGCACTGGTGCTGAAGGACTGCATCGCCCGCGCCGGTACGATCGAAGGCGGCCTGAAGTACTACGTGGGCGCCACGACCAACACCGATGGCGGCTACGGCGCCAAGGTGCTGGCCGAACGCGGACGCCTGCGCGCCCTGCTGGGCCTGCCGGCGGTCGAGAAGGCCGGCGACGGCAAGACGCAGGCAGAGCACCACCAGAACGGCGAAAAGCTGGAAGCTTCCGGCAATACCGCGCAGGCTGCCTGACCTTTCGGTCGGTCCGATCCTGCAAGAAGAAGGGCACCCCTCGGGGTGCCTTTTCTTTTTGCCGCGCGGGGTTGGCCAGGTCTAGCGCAGGAAATGATGCATGCGGTCCATCGCCTCTTCGATATTGGGCATCGACGTCGCGTACGAGATCCGGATGTAATCGTTGGCGGTATGCGGGCCGAAATCCGTGCCGGGCACCATGACCACGCCGGCATCGTGCAGGATGGCCTGGGTCAGCTTGTCGGCGTCGCCTGCGGCCGGGTGGTTCACGTGGCGGCAGTCGGCGTAGACGTAGAACGCGCCGTCGGGCTTTACGGGCACGCGCAGGCCCAGCGCTTCGAGCGCGGGCAGTATCGCGTCGCGGCGGCGATGGAATTCGGCCTTGCGCTCGTCGTAGATCGCCAGGGCCTCGGGAGAGAAGCAGGCCACCGCCGCATGCTGGGCCACGGCCGACGCGCAGATGAACAGGTTCTGCGCCACCTTCTCGAAGGCTGGCACCAGCGCCTCGGGTACCACCAGCCAGCCCAGGCGCCAGCCCGTCATGTTGAAGTACTTCGAGAAGCTGTTGACCGTCACCACGTTGTCGTCGAGCGCCAGCGCCGAGACCGGCGGGGCATCGTACGACAGGCCCTGGTAGATCTCGTCGAGGATGGCGAAGCCGCGACGCTCGCGCACTTCGGCCAGGATGGCCTTGAGCTCGTCCGGCAGGATCGACGTGCCGGTCGGGTTCGACGGCGACGCCAGCAGCACGCCGCGCGTCTTCTCGCCCCAATGGGCCGCCACCTGGGCCGCCGTCAGCTGGAAGCGCTCGGCCGGGCCGCTCGGGATCATCTTCGCCTGGCCGTCGAAGGCGGCCACGAAATGGCGGTTGCACGGGTAGCTCGGGTCCGGCATCAGCACTTCGGCGCCGATTTCCACCAGCACCGCGCACGCCAGCAGCAGGGCGCCAGACGCCCCGGCCGTGACGATCACGCGGCGCTCGGGGATATCCAGCCCATAGGCGGTCTTGTAGTAGCCGGCAATGGCCTCGCGCAGCGCGTGGATGCCCAGGGCGCCGGTGTATTGCGTCACGCCGCGCCGCATGGCCGCTTCGGCCGCATGGATGACCGGCGCCGCAGCCGTGAAATCGGGCTCGCCAATGCCCATGTGGATGATGTGCCGGCCGGCACGTTCAAGCTCGGCGGCCTGCTTGGCCAGTTCCATCACGTGGAAGGCCTGGATGTTGGCAAGTCGGGAAGCAGTGGCGATACGCTGGTGGTCCATGGCGATGGGGACGAAAAGAACAACGGTTCAAACAAAAACACCCGCCGGAGCGGGTGTCTTGCCGGTGACTGGCATCATGGGATGCCGGACGCCGGATTGCAATATTTAGTCGCCGCAAGCGCGTCAGCGGCGCGCGGCCACCTCGGGTGCGCGCACCTGTGCGGCCAGCTTGTCCAGCACGCCGTTCACGTACTTGTAGCCTTCCACGCCGCCGAAGGTCTTGGTCAGTTCCACGGCTTCGTTGATGACGACCTTGTACGGGATGTCCAGGCAATGCACCAGCTCGTAGCTGCCGACCAGCAGCGCGGCGCGCTCCACGGGCGACAGTTCGTCGACGGTACGGTCCAGGAACGGCTCGAAGGCGGCAGTCAGGTTCGCTTCCTCGCGTACGGCCCCGCCCAGCAGGGCGTCGAAATGCTCGCGATCGGCCTTGTTGAAGCCTTGCGCGTCGTGCAGGTGGGCCTGAATCGCACCAATATCGTTGCGGTTCAGCAGCCACTGATACAGGCCTTGCAGGGCCAGTTCCCGGGACCGGCGGCGCGCGCTCTTCGGCGGAGCCTTGGGTTCGGTGCGCGCCTTGGCGCCGGCCGGCTTGCCGGCGGCGTCCTGCGCGTCGCCGTTGTCGGGGGTATTACTCATCATCTTCCTCGTCATCTTCATCGCGGCCGTCGTTCTCGCGCAGGGAATCCAGCGCGACGACCAGGTTGGCCATTTCCACTGCGGTGCGGGCGCAGTCACGGCCCTTTTCGCGGGTGCGGGCATGGGCCTGCGCGTCGGTGTCGACGGTCAGGATGCCGTTGGCGATGGGCACGTTGAAATCCAGGCCCACGCGCGTGACGCCCGCGCCCGATTCGTTCGAGACCAGTTCAAAGTGATAGGTCTCGCCGCGCACCACGGCGCCCAGCGCAATCAATGCGTCGAACTGGCCACTTTCGGCCATCTTCTGCAGGGCCAGCGGCACTTCGAGCGCGCCCGGCACGGTCACCAGCAGCGTGTCCTCGCCCTCGACGCCAAGCTTTTCCAGTTCGGCCGTGCAGGCCTCGCGCAGCTCGTCGCAGACGGGCTCGTTGAAGCGGGCTTGCACGATGCCAATGCGCAGGCCTTCACCGTCGAGGTTGCTCTCGTAGAAGCCGTGATCCATTGTCAGTTCTCCATTCATTCGGTCAGGCACCGGCGGGAATGCCGGTGCCGCGTGATTCCGTACCGCGGGCGGGTGCTTCGGTGAATCTCGTCAATCGCAGTTCGGCTCGCCATCCATGGGCTGGCAGCCGACGATTTCCAGATCGTAGCCGGTCATGCTCGGCATCTTGCGCGGCGATCCGAGCACGCGCATCTTGCCCACGCCGATATCGCGCAGGATCTGGGCGCCCACGCCGTAGGTGCGCAGGTCGGGCTTGCGGCGCGGACGGTCCTGCGGGCATCCAGCGCGGCAAACTGTTCGAACAGCTGCTCGGGAGAGTCGCCGCAGTTCAGCAGCACCATCACGCCCTGGTCGGCGCCATGCAGCACTTCCAGCGCGGCCGGCAGGCTCCACGAGTGCGTGGTGCGGCCGGCTTCCAGCAAGTCCAGCACCGACAGCGGCTCGTGCACGCGCACCAGCGTGGCCGTTTCCGGGTGCGGCTGGCCCTTGACCAGCGCCAGGTGGGCGCGGCCCGACGGCTTGTCGCGGTACATCACGCTGCGGAACTTGCCCCACGGCGTCTGCATGTCGCGCTCGCCCGTGCGTTCGATGATGCTCTCGGTACGGCTGCGGTAATGAATCAGGTCGGCAATGGTGCCGATCTTCAAATCGTGTTCGCGTGCGAATTCGATCAGATCGGGCAGGCGCGCCATCGTGCCGTCGTCCTTCATGATCTCGCAGATCACCGCCGCCGGGGTCAGGCCGGCCAGCGCGCCCAGGTCGCAGCCCGCCTCGGTATGGCCGGCGCGGATCAGCACGCCGCCGGGCTGGGCCGTCAGCGGGAAGATATGGCCCGGCTGCACCAGGTCCGACGCCTTGGCGTCACGGGCCACGGCGGCCTGCACGGTGCGCGAGCGGTCGGCGGCGGAGATGCCGGTGGTCACGCCCTCGGCGGCCTCGATCGATACCGTAAAGTTCGTCCCGTGCACGGTGCCGTTGCGCGACACCATCGGATACAGCTCCAGCTGGCGGCAGCGCTCGGCCGTCAGCGTCAGGCAGATCAGGCCACGCCCGTACTTCGCCATGAAGTTGATGGCCTCCGGCGTCACGAAGTCGGCCGCCAGGACCAGATCGCCTTCGTTCTCGCGGTCTTCCTCGTCAACGAGGATGACCATGCGGCCGGCGCGAATGTCGGCGATGATGTCTTCAGTACGGGCGATAGTCATGGCTTGGGACGGCGTTCAGTGAGGGCGGGTGCGGATGCGAGCAATCGGACAGGCATTCAGGCGGGCAGGGCCGGCGCGGATGCCGCGGGACCGGCGAAATCAAGGCCGCTATTGTACGCCATGCCGTTCGTCGATGCCCCGGCTTCCGGGGCGCAACCGGCGCCCGGGGGCCGGGGTCGGGTTCGTCCGGGTTGCAGGAATGTGAGCAAGACGTCATATCGACAGGGGTGGTGTCCCCATCCATCGTCAATGCCAGCAAATCTGGCCAGACCGCGCGGAGATATCAGATGAATCCACCCCTGCAGGGCATCCGTATCGTCGAGTTCGAGGGCCTTGGCCCCGGCCCGCTGGCCGGCCGGATGCTGGCCGACATGGGAGCCGAGGTCACGGTCATCGCCCGGCTCCAGCGCACGGCCGTGGCCGACCAGCTGGGCGGCAGCAAGGCCAGCCCGCTCCGGCGCGGAAAGAACATCGTGCCGCTGGACCTGAAGCAACCGGATGATCTGGCCGAGGCCATGCGTCTGGTCGACGCCGCGGCGGGCCTGATCGAAGGCAACCGGCCGGGCGTGATGGAGCGGCTGGGGCTGGGGCCGGCCGATTGCGCCGCCCGCAATCCGGCGCTGGTCTACGGACGCATGACCGGCTGGGGCCAGACCGGGCCGCTGGCGCAGACCGCCGGCCATGATCTCAACTATGTCGCGCTGACAGGCATGCTGGCGCTGTCGGCGCGGCCCGGGCAGATGCCGATGATTCCGCCCACGGTGCTGGGCGACGCCGGCGGCGCGCTGGGGCTGGCCTTCGGCATGGTCTGCGCGATGCTCGACGCCCGCGCCACGGGCCGGGGCCGCGTGGTGGACGGCGCGATCGTCGATACCGTGGCCATGCTCGGCAGCATCGCGCTATGGGTGCGCAACAACGGCCAGCTCGACGCGACCGACCCCAGCCCGTTCCATCAATCGCCGTTTTACGATGTCTACGCGTGCGCCGACGGCGGCCATATCACGATTGGCGCCCTGGAGCCGCAGTTCTATGCGTTGCTGGTGACCAAGCTGGGCCTGGAGGACATCGACCCAGCGCGCCAGTATGACCGCGACACGTGGCCGGCCCTCAAGGCGCGCTTCACGGCGCTGTTCCTGAGCCAGCCGCGTGCCCACTGGGACAGCCTGCTGGGCGGGACGGACGTGTGCTATGCGCCGGTGCTCACCATTGCCGAGGCGGCCCGGCATCCGCACAACGCGGCAAGGGGGCTGTTCGTAGAGCATGAGGACGGCACGCTAGATACGGTCGGCGCGCCCCGGTTTCTCGCGCCAGACGTCTGAGGCAGGCCGCTTGTCTTTCGGCGCCGAACATCCACGAACAACAACGAAGAGGGGAATCATGCTGCGAGCCATACGATTTGCCTTGGCGCTGGTCGGCGTCTGTCTCGGCCTGGCGGTGTCGGCGCAAGACGCGCCGCTGGACGAGCGCATCGTCACGGTCAGCCTGTCGCGCGGCACGGAACTCAACCTCGTGGTCAGCATGAAGCCTGGATCGAAGCCGACGACGGCGGCCATGCTGTTTCCCGGCTACCCCGGGGTGCTGCGAGTGGAAGCCCAGGCCGGTGGGGCGCCGGACTTTCAGTTGCGCGGCAATTTCCTGGTACGCGCCCGCCGGCATCTGGTCAACGACAACGTCATGACCGTGCTGGTCGATTGTCCCAAGGACCGCTGGACGAATTGCGATGACGGCTACCGTGAGTCAGACCAGTATGCCGCCGATATCGCCGCAGCCATCGACAAGCTCAAGGCGGACCAGGGCGTCGCCCGGATCTACCTGATCGGGACGAGCTACGGCACGGTGTCCACCGCCTTCCTGGCCCGCAAGCTGGGCGGCCGGATCGATGGCGCCGTCCACACGTCCACGTTCACCGATCCACGCGCCGGCCGAGGCCGTGGCCCGGTGCACGGGCTGGCAATGTGGAACTTCGACTGGACTGCCGCGCATGTGGACCAACTGTTCGTCCATCACCAGGACGATCCATGCCCGCTCACGCAATATCGCACCATCGCCGCGCGTCACGGCAGCATTCCGCTGATCACGGTGCAGGGCGCCAAGGGCGTGCGCGGCGAGCCGTGCGAAGCGTTCTCGCAGCACGGCTATGTCGGCCGCGAGCGGCCCGTCATGCTGGCCATCGGCGACTGGATGGCCACACGCAAGGTGGCCGAGACCGTGGGGGCGAAGGGCGACGAATGAGTGCGCCGGTCAGATCGCCGATCAGATCGCCGCTCAGATTGCCGGCTTGGCCACGCCGTCGGCCGCCGACAGCATCCGCTCCACATAGCGCGCGATCAGGTCGATTTCCAGGTTCACGCGCTTGCCCGGGGCCAGCTCGTTGAGCGTGGTCACTTCCACGGTGTGCGGGATCAGGTTGATCGAAAACTCGCAGCCGTCGGCCGTGTCACTGACGGTGTTGACGGTCAGCGACACGCCGTTCACCACCACCGAGCCCTTGTAGGCCAGATAGCGACCCAGCTCGCGCGGGGCGCGGATGCGCAGTTCGTGCGATTCGCCCACGGGGGCAAAGCGGACCACTTCACCCAGGCCGTCGACGTGCCCGGACACCAGGTGGCCGCCCAGGCGATCGGCCAGGCGCAGCGCCTTTTCCAGGTTGACGCGTCCGGGCTGGTCCAGTCCGACGGTCTTGTCGAGCGATTCGCGCGACACATCCACGTCGAAATGGCCCGCTTCCAGCGTGACCACGGTCATGCAGGCGCCCTGGATGGCGATGCTGTCGCCGATGCCCACGTCCGACAGGTCCAGTCCGCCGGCGGCCACGCGCAGGCGCACGCCCGAGTTGGCATCGCCGAGCGGCGAAATGGTTTCGATGCGGCCCACGGCCGCCACAATGCCAGTAAACATGCTTGCCTCTGTCTGAATACGATGAATACGGTTGTCAGTCCTTGCTGTCGGCGCGGCGGGCGATCAGGCGCAGGTCGTCGCCGATCTGCCGCACCTCATGCCAGCGGAATTGCGCGGCGTCTTCCAGGCGGGCCAGCGGCGGCAGGTTGAACATGCCCTGCGCGTCGCCCAGCAGCCGGGGCGCCATGTAGACCAGCAGTTCGTCGGCGCAGCCTTCGCGGATCAGCGATCCGTTGAGCTTGTAGCCAGCTTCCACATGCAGTTCGTTGATGCCGCGCTCGCCCAGCGCTTCCAGCATCCGGCGCAGCTCCACCTTGCCGTGCCGGTTCGGCAGCACCACGACTTCGGCGCCACGGTCTTCCAGCGCACGCTGGCGAGCCTTGTCCTCGACGGCGCAAAACACGAGCACGGGTTTGGCGAAATCGCCGGTGTCGCGATGCAGTATCTGCGCGTCCAGCGGCACTTCGAGCCGGGAATCGACCAGCACGCGTTGCGGCTGGCGCGGCGTCGATACGGCGCGCACGGTCAGTGCGGGGTTGTCGTCCCGCACGGTGCCGATGCCGGTGAGGATGGCGCAGGCACGGGCCCGCCAGGCGTGGCCATCGTCGCGCGCGGCCTGGCTGGTGATCCACTGGCTGGTGCCGTCGTGCAATGCGGTGCCGCCATCGAGCGAGGCCGCTACCTTGACGCGTACCCAGGGCAGGCCCCGCGTCATGCGCGAGACAAAGCCGATATTGAGATCGCGCGCTTCCTTTTCCAGCAGCCCGCAGCGCACATCGATGCCCGCGTCACGCAGCCGTTGCAGGCCCCGGCCCGATACGCTCGGGTTCGGGTCTTCCATGGCCGCCACCACGCGGGCGATACCCGCGCGCACCAGCGCATCGGCGCATGGCGGCGTGCGGCCGAAATGGCTGCACGGTTCGAGGGTGACATACGCCGTGGCACCGGCCGGGTCATGACCATGCGCAATCGCGTCCTTCATGGCCTGGATTTCAGCGTGATCCTGGCCGGCCGGCTGCGTGTAGCCTTGTCCGATGACCTGTCCGTCCTTCATCAGGACACAACCCACGCGAGGGTTCGGCGTGGTGGTGTACATGCCCCGCGCGGCGAGTGCCAGGGCTTGTGCCATGGCGGTGTGGTCGGAATCGGAAAACATGATGTGGCGAGTCGGGCCTGAAATGGTATGTCCGGTCAATCGGAATTCCGGGAAATCCGGATCGGCGGACGGGCTTCCTGGCGCGTGCGGCATGGTCAGTCGCAATCGGCATCGGCGCCGGGCCGGCAGATCCGGATGCGTCCCTGGGCGCCGAGCCGTACCTGGCGCTGCGCCTGGTGGCAACGCACCAGGAATGTGGCGGCCAGAAAGCCCCCACGCTCAGATCGTGAGTATCCCACAGGTGTCAAGCGCAGGCTCTGCGTGGCCATGGTGCCGGCCGTGGCGCGCAAGTCGATGCGCAGGCAGCGGTCATGCAACGCCACCACCGAGAACGGCGGCGTCCGGTTGTCGGCGGCGCCCGACACCGTCAGTTGCCAGCCGCGTTCCAGGGTAGGGGCGCCGCGAATCGGCTCCAGCCTGACCTCGGCACGCCGCGCCGACGCCGTGGTGCGGGCCAACGCCAGCGACGCGGCCAGGCGATCCGCCGCGTACCCGGCGCTATGCTCGGCGATCAGCATGCCGATGGCGGGCCATGCGGCCAGGGCGAGCACAGCCGACACCGCCAGCGATACCAGCAGCTCGGTCAGCGTCACACCATGCTGAGGCGAGGATTTCCGTCCGGGCATGGCGCTAGCACCCTGGTGGCAATGGCATGGCGGCCCCGTCCGGCGTGGGCAGGGAAAGCCACTCGCCGCTGCTGCGCAGGGCGAGGGTGCCGCAGACCGGATCGGGCCGTACCGGCGCGGCGCGGACTTCCACGCAGCGCGACAGCGCGATGCCGTCGCAACTGGTGGCCGTCAACCAGTGACGTGTTTGGGCAGGTGGCGGCGGCACGGGCTTCGGCCATTCGCCGGCAGGCGTGGTGCCATCGGCCGCACTGGCGAAGGTCAGGTGTACCAATGCATGGCGCTCCAGCACGAGCATGGCCGACACAAGTTCGGCGCGCGCCTGCATGCGCCAGCCGCGTTCGACATGGCGCTGCCAGGCAGGCGCGGCCAGGATCGTCAGCGCGATGACGATGGCAATCACGACCAGCAGTTCAACCAGTGTGAAACCGGACACCGGCGCGGCACGATTGGGCGGATGCGGCCTCATTGTGGCGACCTCACAAGTTCCCGCCAGCCCAGCCGGCCGCGCCGACGGTGCCAGCGCGCCTGCTGCAACAACGTTGCCGAGTTGCCTTCCACCTGCCAGAGGTCGACCCCGAATGTGTCGCGCGTTGACGTGCCGGGAGCCGTGGCCTGACCGGCGGCAAGTGTCGACGCGATGCCAAGGGGGGTTGACGTTCCACCGGACCACGGCAGTCCTGTCACGGCGGCGACCGGAGCGCCGTCGTTGTCCTGCGTGGTCACCGACTCGCCGGTGGCAGCGTCGACAAGATAGCTGCGTCGTTGCCCATCGGCATCCACGGTGGTGAAGCCAAGATGGACCGGACTGACGCTGTGTAACGTATCGATGCGCTCACCGGGCTGGGGCAGGGTCAGCGTCCAGCCGTCGGCAGCCGCGTGGGCGCCCAGTTGTGCCGGACGGAGTACGACACCATCGCCCGTGGGCCACGCCTGAATGCTGGCGGGGCTGCGCTGGACACCCGGACGATCGGGTATGGCGGACAGTTCATTGCCGGTGCCATAGACCACGAGCGGCGCGGCGCCGGTCTGCACGACCACCGGCGCTTCAGCATTGTCACCGGCAGTGGCCTGCTGCCGATGCATGCAGGTGGGGGGCGATGCCCGGTCGCCGGTGGACAAATGACCAAGCTGGAATCGCCACAGCCTGCCCGCCGAATCGGTGGCGTAGGCCGTGTGCGCGGCACCATCGGCTGTGCTGCGGATCGTCACGGCCAGCAGGGGCACAGATGCGGTTGTCATGTCGCAACCTGAATCGGGCAGGGCGATGCGCGGGACGTCTGCGAATGCGGACCAGCGCGGCGCGGGGCGGTCCATGGGCAATAGGGCCAGGCCGGCGCGTGCCTCTGCTGCGGCATCGGGCGCGATGATCGCCACTACAGCCCAGCGTCGGTCGCCGCGTTCCCGCCACATGGCGGCGCCAAGGGGCCGCTGCCCGATAACGGCAGCGCGTTGTTGGCTTCCACTTCCCAAAGCAACCGAATCGGCGTTTCCGCGTCGGGTGCCGATACATCGAGCACAAATACCGCCCCGCCTTGGCTGAACGACGATGCCTTCCGCGCTGGAATCGCGCACAGCAGCAGCGTCCGCCACGTGCCCGAGGGGTCGGCATCGATGCTGGTTGGCCGGGGGCATGGCGCGGCTGGCAGCGCGCCGGCGCGGTCGGTCAGCGCAGCAGCGGCCGGTAGCACGGCGCGCGGCAGATAGCCGGCGCGCTCGTTGCCCGTCACGGCGTCGAATCCGTGCAACAGGCCGTCGCGTGTCCCCAGCCACACCATGGTTGGGCGCCCGGCGTGACGTTGCCGGAAGTCCGTATGACCAGGTTGCATCGGCAGCCACACGGGCGGCGCGACCACATGGACGCGTGCGCCGGCGGCGCTGCCAAGGCGCGTGTCGCGCGGCCGGAGGGCAGCGTCGCGCAAATCGCCTTGCAGCCATGCCAGCCGCGCCTGGCCGGATCCGGCAGGCGCGACGCCGTCCAGCAACGCCCGGGCGTCGTCATCGATCGCGGACCAACGCAATGGAACAAGTTGACTGCCGCCCAGGTAGAGCCGCCGCGCACTGGTGGACTGCCGGTCGAGCTGCGCGCCGGCTTCCCACGGCATCTGGACGGGAGATGAAGACATCGACGCCGTCCGGAATGCCAGGGCATGCAGCCGGCCCGTCCAGGGATAGGCGCCGCTGCCGATACGGTATCCGAGCGGCAGTTGCCCCGGGGTGGCGAAGGTGGCCGGCATCGCGCACGTCATACATGCCATGGCCAACAGCCAGCGCGTGAAACGGTGGTGGCGGGTCATGGCTGAAACTCCGTCTGCAACAGAACGCGCACATCGGGATCCCGCCCCACGCCCAGGGCAACGATGCGCATGCGCGGCCACATGCCGGGTATCGGCGGATCGTCGCGGACCTCGACCAGGTAGCGGGGCAAGGCGGTTGCGCCAACCACGCCGGGCGGCAGTTCGGGCAGTTGCGCCCCGGTGAACGTTCCCAGTGCGACGCCGAGATCGTCGCTTCCGGCGCCCCCGTTGCCATCAAGCCACGGTTGCCATGGACGGTGGTCGCCATCGGCCATGCAAATACCGCGTTGGGCGCCCTCCGCGCAGGTGCCCGGCGCGGGCAGGCCGGCAAGCCTTGGGCTTTCCGCCGCAATGGCGGCGATCAAGTCGGCTTCGGCGTCGTGCAGCGCCGCTTCGGCGGCGCGGAAGGCGATTTCGCGGTCGAGCGGCAGGGTTGCCAGTTGCCTGCCCGCCAGCAGAAAGTGCGTGGCGGCCGTACAGAGGCCACCCATCACAAGTATCAGCGTGGCGACGAACGCCAGCAGCGCCGCCCCGGTGTGCATGCGATGGATCAGCATAGCGGGGCCTCCTGGCACGGAGACGGATTGCGCAGCCGAACGGTTGTGGCGAACACCCGGCGCCGCAGGCGCGGTTGCCTGGTCGGCTCGAAGATTTGATCGTCGGCGTGGCCGTTGTCATCGGGCGGAAAGAGCGTGAGCCGCTGCGCAACGTTTGGCGGGACCGTGACGCGGTCTCCACGCACCACCACGGCCACCTGCACCGCATGCACGCGATGCCAGACGGCCGAGCCTTGGGCGGACATTTCAGCCGCCGGCACGAACCTCTCGACCCTGCCGTCGCCGTCGAGGTCCACGCCGTAACGCAATTGCATTGTTTCCACGCCGCGCACCAGCGTGCCCGGAGTCTGGGTGCCCGCGAGAAGCCGGCCGCCCTCGCGGCTGGGGTAGCGGCACAGCAACTGTGGCGTGCCGTCGCTGGCCAGGCCGACGTAGAACAGATTGGTCGACGCATGGTGGGGCAGGCGTCCCCCTTGGCCGGAACGATGGCCCGGGCCGGCAGCGCATAGCCGCCGCAATCGCTCATGGTGCCGTCAGGCAACGTCCGGTCCGCGGCCAGGCCGCTGCCGGACACCCGCACCAGCAGGGCGTCGCTGCCTTGCACCCCGGCCCGTGCGCACTGCATCTGCGCCTGCGCCTGAACAGAGGGAAGCGCGCAGTCGTCGCGCCCTTCGATGGGCGGAACGGGGGCGGGGTGCGCCGGCGCCAGCGCGATGCGCACGGGAATCCATCCTGACTGCCGGATTGCATGGGTCACGATCGACAGGGCGCGCTGCCCCCGCTCCTCGATCAGCACGCCATCCACCGCGCTGGCGTAGGCCTGCCGCATGACCTCGAAGGTGGACAGCGCGGCAAAGGTGGCGATCAGGCCCAGCGCGATGCCCACCATCATGCCGGCGAGCGTGAAGCCTCGCGCGTGCTGCAGCTGGCGGCGTGTCATGGCTGCACCCAGAGGGCGATGTGGGTGATCGGCATGGCGTCGCCCGGGGAGCGGGTCAACGGATCAGGGGGCAGGCTGGCGAGCGCAAGGCGGGTGCCATGGCCGCAGCCTGCGTTGACCGAAGCGCTGTCGCATAGCAACGCGCGTGTCCCGCGGGCCGCCTCGGCGCCGACCAGCCGCCAGCCTTCCTCGCGCGCTTCGGCCAACTCCGCAGCCAGCCGGAGCGTGACGCCTAGCCGTTCATGCTGGCCGCCCCAGCGCAGCCAGGCACTGCCAAGCGTGGCCAGCGGCATCGCGCCCAGGCCAACGATGGCCAGGCAGACCAGCGATTCGACCAGCACATCGCCGCGCGCCCGACGGCGCGAAGCGCCAACGACTGCCGGGGTGCTGCAGCGCAGGCGGAGGCAACGGAGCGGGCAAAGGTGGGCAGCAGAGCAGAAAGCCGAGTAAGGCATGGCGCATCGGTTCGAGCGGAACGGATGGCCACGATAGCGGCTGGAGGGGGTTAAAACGTGTCCGGATGTGACGGGTTTGCGTCAATGTGTGTCCGAGCGGCGCTCCGAATCTTCCGGATGCCGCTCGGCGCATGGTGCCCACCGGTCACCAGCAGGTGCCGGCGGCGCCCGTGCCCGTCGACGTCTTGACGTTGAGATTGTTCACAGTGAAATTGCCGCACACCGGATCCGGCCGATTCGCTACCGGTGCGGCGGTCAGCTGGAAACCAGTAGCGATGGAGCCCCCGTTCGGCTCTATCGTGATGATGTAGTTGCTGGAATCGCAGGTGTCGCCGGACGGGGTCTTGGCGTCATCGCACTTTGGCAGCTTCAGTAGCAGCGGGTCCAGGGTGTAGGTGTTGTTGACCGTGAAGTACCGCTCCAGCGCGCCCTGCACGCGCGCCAGGCCCGCCTTGGCCTCGGCGCGACGTGCCTTGGTCACGTACTGCTGGTACTGCGGGATGGCGATCGCCGACAGGATCCCGATGATCATCACCGTGATCATCAGCTCGATCAGCGTGAAGCCCCGGGCGCCCGATCGGCGCCGTTCACTTGCCCGTCCCTCGTTCCTCATGGCGGTCCTCCTCTCTTCTTGCCACATCGTCAGTGCTGGATCTGCCGCCAAGATACACGGCCGGTCGGATAACCGGTGTTGATACTGGTGCGATTGACGTTACCGTCAGTGCCGCTCGTATAGGAATTGCCTCCGAGGACGTTCGGATTCGTCAGGCTGCCATCGGTCGATTTCTTGCCATTGGTTGCCTGGCCGGCCTTGTCGCCACTGCCGCCGACGGAATCCTTTCCGTCGAATTTGCCATCTCCATTGGCGTCGAACATCGACACCGTCTGGCCGCCCGTCAAGCCGTCGATCAGCATCTGCCAGCCCGAGCCACCGTTCGAGCACAGATCCGTCGATGGAATCAGCGTGGAGAACAGCAACCGGGTGCCACTGATCTGCGGATCGTAGACCACGCGCTCGCCTTGCGGGCTCGCGCCCGGCGAAACAAGGTTCAGGTACCAGCCCATTGCCCCGCTGGTATAGCTCACCGTGTTCTTGCTCAGCACACGGTACCAGTCTCCACCGTTGAACTGCGTCTCCATGGTGATGCTCTGTTGCACCAGTTGCGAACGTGTGATCTTGAGTTGCGCGCTGCTGTTCTTGTCCCAGATACCGTACACGGCCTGAGTGTTCATGTTGGTGGGATCGCTGACGTCCACATATCGGCCGGTGCCGAACATGATGACGAAACCGCCCGCGCGATTGCGGATGCCACCGAACGATGTGGTGATCGGCTGCGCATTGCCGGCCGCGTCGGTTGCGGTGAACAGCAACTGGCGAGTGCTCTGGTAGTTCGAAGGCGTCTTGCCGCTGACGTCGAATTTCCAGACATTGCCGAGCAGGTCGCCCGCGTAGATGGCGTCCGCCACGTAGTCGCCGTCGGTGTCGGAGACGTACACCTGCGTGATGCCGTTGGATTTGGTCAGGGCGTCCGTGGCGTCGTCGACGGTCAGTTTCAGGTAGTCCGTGCCGAGTTTCCACGACTTGCTGCCGGGTGCGCGGTCCAGGAACACGACGAAGACCGAGCCACGCGCCGCGGTGCTGTTCAGCCCGTTGCCGAAGACGGCCGCCCACTTGCCATTGCCCAGGCGCACGATCTTCGGACGGCCATAGGTGTAGCCCAGGTCCGCATCGTCGTTGCTGGAGAACTCCCAAAGCACGGTGGACGCAGCGTTGGCCTCGCTGATTGCACTCGGATCCGTCACGTCCAGCGCATACATGCCCTTGCCGCCACCGCCCAGGCCGCCCACAAGCACGGTCCGCCAGCTGTTGTTGATCACAGCGTCCGTGATGGATGGCGTGCTGTCCACGTAGTAGCTGTGCACGTAGCTGTTGGACGTCAGGTTGGCCAACTTGCCGTAGAGCGGTGATGGCACATAGGCAAAGAGCTCCTTGCCACCATCGCCGCCTGTGGTCATGTCCGCCGAGAAGGCGTGCAGCATGCCGTCGTTGGCGCCCACGTATAGCACTGGCTTGCGGCTCTTCTGGGAAGCGACGAAGTTCACATACGTGGCATCGCCATAGCCTGCGCCAGGTGTGCCGACGTACTGCGGGCTCGAGTTCACGATGTCGCCCAGCACGGTGTTCGGCCGCGTGCGGAACTGCGAGGCGCCGTCGCCTTCGTTGGTCTGGTCGCCGCGCAGCCACAGCAGGCGCTTGCTGCCCAGGGAGTCGGTGCTGTTCAGGGCGGTCTGGTAGGCCGAAGGCAAGCTATTCCAGCGGAATGGAATGCCGGCGCTGGTGTTGTCCGCGGTGTTGTAGGTCAGGATCTTGCGGCTGTCCTGGCTGACGCCCTTGAACTTGCTGCCGGCATCCCACTTTTCCGGCGTGATGATGTCGCCGGCCGCGGTCAGCGCGTAGGCCAGCAACTGGCCCGACCAGTCGGCGCCGTTGAAGCGCGCCTGGTAGATGCTGGAGCCATTGCGCAGGGATGTCGTGCTGGCCGCCACGGCTGCCGACGACGAGGTCTTCAGGATCGACAGGAACGCACGTTCCAGGGCCGACGCCAGTGCGCCAGGGTTGGTCGCGTAGAAGTAGTTGTCCGGCAGGCCATCGGAGCCGCTCGTGCCGTCCGACAGGCGCACGTCCCATTCGGAAGGCTGGTCGGGCGTGTTGCTGCCGTTCAGATCCTTGAAGCCCCCCATTTCGCCGCGTACAGCAGCGGGTCCTGGAACTGGGAGCCGGACTTGCCATTGGCGGTATAGGTCACGCTGGTCTCGGGGTCGCCGAAATTGCACTTGTTGCAACCGCCCGTCGAATTGACAGGCGCGCTGGTCGGCGTCACCTTGACGTTGGTTGCGTCGCTGAACTGGAAATCGTAGATGCCCGAGTGGAAATGCGGGCCGTCTTGTGATGTGCCCGAGATCGTGTATCCGAAGCCCTGTCCGTTGGCCGACGATCCCGACACCACGCGTGTCGACACGGTGATGCTGTCGCCGCTTACGCTGTAGCTCAGAATCCCCCAGACATCCTGGTCGTAGTCACCGCCGGCGATCGAGTCTTCCCAGTTCACATAGAACTTACCGCTGGTGGCCGTCTGCGAGATGACCTTGAAGTCGACCAGCGTGCCCGTGCTGGCGTCGGCCGTGACGCTGTTGGGCGACTGCGGGTGCAACTGGTAGGCCGGCATGATCGTCACGGCCTTGCCGTTCACGTTGACACTGATCTTGGGCGTGTTCGTGGCCAGCTGCACCGCGTAGGTGCTCATCTTCAGCGACGTGGTGTCCTGCGTCGGCACGCCCAGCGCGGCGGCGTCCGTGTCGGAGCGCAGGCGGTTCGTCTTGGCGAACAGCGCCGCGCCGGCAATCTGGAAAGTGCCTTTCTGCGACGGACCTTCGGGGCAGATGCCCAGCACGTCGCTGAAGTTTGAGACCGACTTGGCCGAGCACAGGTTGTCGATCGTCTTGCCGTTGATACCGCCCGCGAACCACGAGTTGCCTGGAACTCCCTCGCCGATGCCCACCTTGTTCGTATAGGCGCTGATGTCGGGCGATCCGTTCAAGGCGCTCATCCCGCTCAGTTGGTCGTTATCGTACGAGGACACGCTCGAATTGAAGACCAGCGCGTTGAGCGGCGTGCAGTAGGGTGCCCGGTTGGCGTTCGTCTTCGGCAGATCCATCGGGTTGGCCCAGGCCGGCTGCGTGAGGCCCAGCGTGGCGTCCTTGCCATTGCTGGACGGCTGGAATGCGCTGGTTGCCGTCTTGCCGCCGAAGTATCGCAGCGTCTCGACGTAGATTTCCGAAATCGGATTGCCCCACGTGGAGCAGTTGCCTTCCGAGGCGGGCTTGTTCTGGGCGTTCGTGCCGCCGGACGGCTGGATACCGGTCTGCTGGTAGTTGCACTGGTCGGCGTTCACATAGCTGCCGTCCGAGTAGCTGTAGCCGTACGGACGCAGCTTGTCAACGTTCCAGACGATGCCCTTGACCGGGTTGGTGGTTGCCGAATAAGCGAAGGTGCCGTTGCTCGAGTTGATTTCCGATGAGAAGTTGGTCACATTCTGCCGCAGCACCCCACCCGAGATGTTCTTGTCGTAGCTGCCGGTCATCAGGCCGAACAGCATCTGGCCCGTTTCCCCATACTTCTGGAGCAGGCCGTACGGCTTGTAATTGGAGCCGTACTGCTTGCAGTTCTCGGTGCCGATCAGGCTGGGTACGCAAACCTGGACGCGAGCGTTGAAAACGCCGATGTCCTGCCCCGTGCCCAGGCCACGGACGGTCTGCGACGGATTCTCGGCCGACGAGTTGATGCCGGACAGGGCCGCGCGGTTGCCGTTCGACGATCCCGAAACCGTGGTACTGCCAATCTTCGGCAGGAACGATCCCTGCGTATTGCTGGCCTCGGCATACCAGTTGCACTGCCATTTCTCGGAGGCGCCCCAGGTGGCGTAGTTGCCCGCCACCACGCGAATCTGCGGCGCCTGCTTGTTCGTCTGCGAGTTGACGTTGCTCGAGTCCTTCGGGGTCACGTTGCACAGCGTCAGGCCGCCGCGCGTCAGGTTGGTGACCTTCCACGACGAAAACTTGCTGCTTGTATTGCCAGGGTTCGACACGCCATCGGCGTAGAACGCCATATTGACCGAACCGGTGTTGACCTTCATCACCCACCCCGTCATCGAACTGCCCGCAGTGGCGCCAGACGTGGGTTCGAACCGCAGCTGATCGCCGATCTGGACCTTGCTGACGTCATCGAGCGCAATGTTCGAAGCTGCGGCGGCGGCCAGCGCCATCGATGTGGTCGACTTCAGCGTGCCGATAGAGGAGGCCACCTCCACGGCTACCGGCACCAGCTGGGTCACGTCGGAGCCGTTGTAGAACTTGGCCCACGCGTGCGCGTCCATCGGCAGAAACGCACGTTCCAGCACCGTTGTGGTGGCTGTGTCCGTCGATCGCGTGCCGCCGTACAGGATCTTGCGCACCTCATCGATGCGGCTCATCGTGGCCCAGTTCAGGAAGTTGCCGCTCCAGGTCTTGCCATCGCAATACTTGGTGGTCGTGATCGACTTCGGCACGAAACCCTGAATGGTTGTCTTGTCGTAGTCGTAGCACTTGTACGAGTCGAAGTAGCCTGCGTAATCGATGCCGTTCGTGTACGTCGTATCGAGCTGGCCGTCGCCGTTCAGGTCCGTGTAGTCGTTGTACGCCTTCTGATGCAGGGTGTGATCCTTCGTCAGATCGATCATCACCATGGGCGGCACGTTGCCGCCCGCGTACAGGGGCCGCTGGGTCAGGGTGAGCTGGGGCCGGCGGCGGATGCCGTGGCGATGGCCAGCAGGCACGACACCGCCAGCAGGGCAGTCTGGGTGCGACCTGCAATGCGACGGATAGAGAGGGACTTGGTCATGGTGCGCCTGTCAGTATGGGTTTGCGCGAAGCAGTACTGAGTCGTTCAAGGGGTCGTCATCAGAAGCGGACGACTTCCTGCACCATTACCTTGGTGCTGGGGTTGGCGCCGTAGCCGATCGCCGTAATGCGGAATACGTACTTGTTTGAGCCGAACTCGATGTCGGCCGGCTCCTTGAGCGGCTCGATCAGGTAGCGCGGCTGCTTCGATACGCCGTTGGCGCCTGAAGTAGCAGTGGTCGGCATCTTCTGCGCGGCCGGGATACCCGTCATTTCGCCGAGCTCCACAGAGCGGTTGGGATCCTCGATATAGAGATCCCACACCTGCTGGCCGGACGTGGCGGACTGGCAGTAGCCCTTGTATCCCACGTTATCGCAGGTGGGCGACGAGCCGGTGAGTCCGTTCAGCATGCGCGACGTGGTGATGTCGATTCGCGCGTCGCGCAGCGCGGATTCCGCAGCCTGGAGCGCCACGCTCTCGTCGCGGGTGTTGCGGGCCAGCCGCTCGGAATTCAGGCTCATCGTGCTGGCGGCCAGGCCGGCGAGCGTCAGGATGACCAGGAGCAGCAGCACTATGATCAGCGACATGCCACGCTGTCCGGTGCGGCGCGACGTCGGGAAGATGCGGTGTTTCATGGCCGGCCTATGTCAGTCGGTTGCGAAGGGCGATGTAGAACGTGAAGTGCCTGTGCAGGCGGCCATCGGTAGCCAGTTGCATCACGCTGCCGGCATCCCCGTTGGGGCCACGTCATTGGGGCATATGTCGCGCCAAAATGGTTGATGGTCGGTTTGAGCATGTCCGCATTGGAGGTGCCATTGCCGCGCAGCACGACGGACACGCGCACGGCCAGGACGTTGTCCATGTTCGCGGTCGCCCCAGGCGGCACGAACCGGTTCACCACCTGGTCGTTGTCGGTGTCCTCGCCCAGCAGGATTTGTAGTGCCTCGACGTTGCGGAACAGCGGGGTCGCGGTGCCATTGACCTCGCATTGCAGCCACGGAACGCCGTCGGCATCCTTGACGACCGAATAGATTTCGGTGGTCTGTACGTTGCCGTTCACGTCGGCACCGCTGCAATCGACGGAACTGCCGTCAGCCTGCGGGAAGGTAGGGGTGCCGGCGGCCGCAAACGGGTCTCCGCCAGCCTTCGACGAGCCGTAGTAGCGCAGGGTCAGCGTGTCGCTGGTGTTCGTGCCACCGTCGTTCGTGGCTTCCAGCGTGGGCAGCACGAAGTCGTTGTTGGTGTACAGGAAATCGGAGTAGCCGATCTGCCGTGCCTGTCGCTGCAGCAGCTGGGCGATGGCGCGGGCGTTTTCCTGGATCTCGCCCACGTCTCCCTGCGTGCTGTTGGTGCGGCGCTGCGAGATATACAGCGAGCTGGCCGCGAGGATCAGCAGCATGCTGATCACCATGCCGACCATCAATTCGACCAGCGTGAAGCCGCTGGCCGCGCGGCGGCGGAACTGACGGTTTGACGTGGTCATGGGATAAGCGCAGTGGAGAATAGCTGGGTGGTAGCGCCGTTGTCTTCGCGCCAGAAGATCTTGATGACGTACGGTGCGTTGGGATTCTTGTCACAGCCGTTCTGGCCGTCGGCCGAACCGCTGCCGTCATTGGGCGAGCTGTCCTGGCATACGATGCCGTCACCACCGGGCATGCTTTCCTTCACGTCCGCGAGCCATGTGGCGTAGGCGGTGGTGGCCATCTCGTCCGGCGTGCAGCCTTTCTGTGCAAAACAATTGGCCACCGGCGTGTTCTTCGGCACGTTGAATGTGCCGTTGGTCACGGCAACGCCGTTGCTGCGAATCTGGTCCGCCAGGTTGTAGGCCATCAGCGCGGCGTAGTTGCGCATCGCCGACGTGCGGGAATCTACCAGCGTCTGCAACTGCAGGTTGGCCAGCGCCAGCATGCCAATCGACAGCACCACCAGCGTGACCAGCGCCTCGATCAGCGAAAAGCCGCGTCTCGCGTGCCGCGCACGCGGCCGGCATCGATCCGCCTTCGGAGCAGGGGAGGGATAGGGCGTCATGGTGTCAGGAACACGTCGACTGCAGTTGTGTGGAGGGCCGGCCGCTGCCGGTCATGGAGACCGTCTGTCCGGCCGCCGTGGAATTGCGCTCGCAGAACTTCCAGCTTGCCGTGGGCGTGCTGGAACTGCCTGTCGATCGCATGCGCACGCGGTCCGGCGTGGCGCCGAGATTGGCTGCGGTAATTACGGTGGTGGCCTGCAGCGGATCGCTGTTGCGGATCAGTTCTTCGGTGTTGGAGTAGGTACCGTCGTTGTCTGCGTCGACAAAGACAATACGGGGAAGCGTCCAGTCGTCGGCGCACTTGTTGCCGGAGTCGAGCGGGCAGATCGTCACCGTCGTGTTTCGGCGCGCGGCTTCGCTGCGGGCGAGTTCGAGGTCCGCAAACAGGCGCGTAGCGTCGGCGGACAGTCGGCTGTTATGGAGGAACGACTTGAAGTTTGGAATGGCGGCGGCGGCCAGCACGGCCAGCACGGCAACGGCGACCATGAGCTCGATCAGCGTGACCCCACCTGCGCGGCGGCGATGGCATCGCTGATATGCGCGCGTGTGAACAGCCCCTGGCGCATCTGCTCCAACGCCGGTGTTTACCCCAGGCGTAGGCAGCAAAGGCGTCAGCGAGCCCGCTGCCTTCCGGCAGAAAGACTGACCCATTTGTGACTCCCGTCCAAAAAACGACAGTTCTTTTTGTTCTTTGCGCGGCGCGCTGGTGTTGATGTTGCGTCCGGGCCTCTGATGGGACCGGTTCCGCGTGGCGGGGCCGCTGTTCCGCAGCGCTTCAAGCACGATTGAAACGCGTGCTCGTCCGCCTGCCTCCTTACCCGAAGGAGGTCAGTGCAGATTAGACAGCTTTTTTGGGGAAGTGGCTACCCCTTTCGTGGGGTAGGGGTCGAAAACTCGTCGAGTACGTCGCGGAATTCAGACACATCTTCGAAGCTTCGATACACGGAGGCAAAGCGGATATAGGCAATCTTGTCGAGCTTGCGCAATTCGCGCATGACCAGTTCACCCACCTGGCTGCTAGGGATTTCCTTTTCGCCCAGCGCCAGCAGCTTTTCCTCGATGCGCAGGATGGCTTCGTCGATGGCTTCGGCCGAGACCGGCCGCTTGCGCAGGGCCAGTCGCATCGAATCCTGGAGCTTGGCGCGGGAGTAATCCACGCGCGAGCCGTTTTTCTTCACGATGGCCGGGAAGAACAGCTCGATGCGTTCATAGGTGGTGAAACGGCGGTCGCAGGCTTCGCAGCGCCGGCGGCGGCGTACGGCTTCGCCGTCCTCGGACACGCGACTGTCAAGGACCTGGGTATTGGAATGACCGCAGAAGGGGCATTTCATGCCTGACCACCTGAAGAAATATGCCAGCCCGCATTTTGCATCTTTGAGTTCTGCTGCGGGGTTGTGGCGGGTCAAACGGCGCCTCCGGCAAAGGCCGGCGGCGCTGTTGGTGCGTACTCACTATAGAGACGCTCCAGATCGCCCGCGGGCGATCTGTCTCATCGGCCCGATCAGCCGTAGACCGGGAAGCGGCGCGTCAGCGCGGCCACCTGCTCGCGCACCTTGGCGATATTGGCTTCGTCGTGCGGGTTGTCCAGCACGTCGGCGATCAGGTTGGCTACCTGGCGGGCTTCCTCTTCCTTGAAGCCGCGGGTGGTCATGGCCGGCGAGCCCAGGCGCACGCCCGAGGTCACGAACGGCTTTTCCGGATCGTTCGGGATGGCGTTCTTGTTCACCGTGATATGTGCGTCGCCCAGGATCTTCTCGGCTTCCTTGCCGGTGATCTTCTTGGCGCGCAGGTCCACCAGCATCACGTGGCTTTCGGTCTTGCCCGACACGATGCGCAGGCCGCGCGAGATCAGCGTCTCGGCCAGCACGGCGGCGTTCTTCACCACCTGTTCCTGGTAAGCCTTGAATTCAGGCTGCAGCGCTTCCTTGAATGCCACGGCCTTGCCGGCGATCACGTGCATCAGCGGACCCCCTGGATGCCGGGGAAGATGGCCGAGTTGATGGCCTTCTCGTGCTCGGCCTTCATCAGGATCACGCCACCGCGCGGGCCGCGCAGGCTCTTGTGGGTGGTGGTGGTCACGAAGTCGGCGTGCGGCACCGGGTTCGGGTACACGCCGGCGGCGATCAGGCCGGCGTAGTGGGCCATGTCGACCATGAAGTAGGCGCCCACTGCCTTGGCAACCTTGGCGATGCGTTCGAAGTCGATGCGCAGCGAGAAAGCGGAGGCGCCGGCGATGATCATCTTCGGCTTGGTTTCCTGGGCCTTCTTTTCCAGCGCGTCGTAGTCGATGTCTTCCTGGGCGTTCAGGCCGTAGCTCACCACGTTGAACCACTTGCCGCTCATGTTCAGGGCCATGCCGTGGGTCAGGTGGCCGCCTTCGGCCAGGCTCATGCCCATGATGGTGTCGCCCGGCTTGAGCATGGCGAAGAACACGCCCTGGTTGGCCTGCGAGCCCGAGTTCGGCTGCACGTTGGCGGCGTCGGCGCCAAACAGCTGTTTCACGCGGTCGATGGCCAGCTGCTCCACCACGTCGACGTACTCGCAGCCGCCGTAGTAGCGCTTGCCGGGATAGCCCTCGGCGTACTTGTTGGTCAGCTGCGAGCCCTGGGCGGCCATCACGGCCGGCGAGGTGTAGTTTTCGGAGGCGATCAGCTCGATGTGGTCTTCCTGGCGCTGGTTCTCCTTCTGGATCGCGGCGAAGACTTCGGGGTCGATCTGCTCGATCGTGAAACGGCTGCGTTCAAACATGGCGTGACTCGTCTGTAAAAAGGAAAGCGGACGGCAATATCGATAGGAACATCGTTTGCTGGTCGGCGCTATCGTATTAAAGCGGGAATTACTTCGCGGATAGGGCGCGCGGGAAGGCACTGGCGTCCAGCACCGGGCTGCCTGATGTGGCTGGCCGGCGCAGGGCGCACCCTGCTTCCCATTCGCTGCCCAGGCGAGCGGCAGGCGCTTTATACTTCACGCCCAATGAACTTGCGCTTCCTCGTGGTAGTACCCACTGACTTCGCCAGTCGCGCAAGATGGAATGGTTGCGGCAGAGTTTATGCGAACGCGCCGCTGGCCGCAACCCGCCGCGGGCGCGTGCCGGAGGCGGGTGACGCCCGTGCCGTCAAGGGCTTGTGGAGCATGGCTCGCAACTTGCTGTTGCAAAGTCGCATACGGGTTAACCAGTGCGCTCCGTTACAATGCGGCCCATGCCAAATTTCGTGTGGCCGCTGCGCGTGTACTGGGAAGACACCGACGCAGGCGGCGTGGTGTTTTACGCCAACTATCTCAAGTTTTTCGAGCGGGCGCGGACCGAATGGCTGCGCTCGCTCGGCATCGAACAGCAGGCCCTTGCCGATACGTCCGGCGTGGTCTTCGTCGTTCGCAGTACCGCTGTGGAATACAATGCGCCCGCCCGGCTGGACGACCAGCTGGAAATCCGTACGCATATCGAACGGGTCGGGCCAGCGTCGGTCCAATTCGCCCAGGAAGCCTGGCGCGGGGACTTGCTGCTGGCCAGCGGCAAAATCCGTGTGGGATGTGTCGACAAAGGCACCTTCCGTCCGGCCCCGATTCCTGCTCCAGTTCTTGCCACTATTAAAAACGCTCGATGAATCCGGTGACCGTCACACAAGACCTGTCGATCATTTCGCTGGTCCTTCACGCCAGCCTGCTGGCACAGGCCGTCATGGCGCTGCTGCTGGTGATGTCCCTGTTCTCGTGGACCTACATTTTCCGCAAGCACCTTGCGCTGCGCGCCGCGCGCACGCAGACGGAAGGCTTCGAACGGGATTTCTGGGCGGGCGGCGACCTGCAGGCGCTCTATAACAGCGCCGTGAACAACCGCCACAACACCGGCGCGCTGGAACGCATCTTCGAGTCCGGCATGGGTGAATTCCTGAAGGCCCGCGAGCGCAGCAACGACGCCGGCGCGCTGCTTGACGCCGCACGCCGCGCCATGCGCGCCGCGTACCAGCGTGAAATGGACGTGCTGGAATCGCACCTCCCTTTCCTGGCGTCGGTGGGTTCGGTCAGCCCGTACATCGGCCTGTTCGGGACGGTGTGGGGCATCATGAACGCGTTCCGCGGCCTGTCGAATGTGCAGCAGGCGACGCTTGCATCGGTGGCCCCCGGTATTGCCGAGGCGCTGGTCGCCACCGCGATCGGCCTGTTCGCCGCCATCCCGGCCGTGATTGCCTACAACCGCTATGCCACGGAAATTGACCGCCTGGCCATCCGGTTCGAAAGCTTCATGGAAGAATTCCTGAACATCCTGCAACGCCAGACGCGTTAAACAGACGGGGAGCACCAGACATGGCAGCCATCCAGCGCCGCGGCGGTTCGCGCCGGCGTGCCAGCGCCGAAATCAACGTCGTGCCGTATATCGACGTGATGCTCGTGCTGCTCGTCATCTTCATGGTGGCGGCACCTATCGTGAATCCGGCGGTGGTGGACCTGCCGTCGGTGGCTAACGCCACGCCGCAGCAGCAGACGCCGCCGATCATCGTCACCGTGCACGAGGACGGCCAGCTCACGGCGCGTGGCAAGGAGAGTTCGGGCGGATCGTTCGAGCGCAAGCTCGACAAGCGCGGGCTGATCGATTTCGTGCACCAGCGCCAGAACGAGAATCCCGACCAGCCGGTGGTGATTGCCGCCGACAAGGCCGTGAAATATGAAGCCGTGCTGGACGTCATGTCCGTGCTGAAGGCCGATGGCGTGAAGCGCGTCGGCCTGATGGTGAAGTCCAAGTAAGCGTTATCGCGTCCCAAAGTGGCCAGCCTCTCGTCACGTCATCCGCAGCAACGGCCTTCCCGAGCGAAGGCCGCCGCCTATCCGTATCAGCCGGTCAAGGAACGCGGCACGACGCGGTCGTTCCTGCTTGCGCTGCTGATGCACCTGTTGCTCGGCATCGTCCTGTACTACGGCGTGCATTGGCAGAGCAGCACGCCAGTGGGTGCCGAGGCCGAGCTGTGGGAAGAGATTCCCGACGTCACGCCCGCGCCGCCGCCACGCCCGGTGGAGCAGCCTGCGCCGACACCGCCGCCGCAGCCGGCCGTGCGCAGCAAGGTCGAGGAAGCGGCCGACATTGCGCTGGAGCAGAAGAAGCGCAAGCAGGCCGAGGAAGCCGCCGCGCGCGAGGAAGCCGCGCGTCGCGAACGCGAGCGCAAGGAACAGGAACAGAAGGAAGCCCAGCGCAAGGAAGAGCAGCGCCAGCAGCAGCTGGAAGCGCAGCGCAAGGAAGACGCGAAGAAAAAGGCTGACAAGGATAAGGCTGAAAAGGATAAGGCTGACAAGGCAGCGCAGGAAAAGGCCGCGAAGGACAAGGCCGCCGAGCTTGCCCGCGAGAAGGAAAAGGAAAAGGCCGAGCAGCAGCGCAAGGAAGCCGACGCCAGGGCCAAGGCCGATGCGGACAAGCAGGCGAAGGCCAAGGCCGATGCCGATGCGAAGGCCAAGCGCGAAGCCGCGGCCAACGCGCAGCGCAAGAGCGAACTGGCGCGCCTGCAGGCGCTGGCGGGCGGCGGCAATGCGTCGTCGAGCGGTGGTGGCATCGGCAATGCCGCCGGTTCGGGGGCGGGGTCGGGCGGCAAGGCGTCGCCGGGCTATTCCGATCGCGTACGCCGCAAGGTGAAGCCGAACATCATCTTCAACGGCACCGTGGATGGCAATCCGGCAGCCGTGGTGGCGGTTCGCCTGGCACCGGACGGCTCGATCCTTTCCAAACGGCTGTCCAAGTCCAGCGGCGACGCCGACTGGGATAATGCCGTGATGCGTGCCGTGGAGCGTTCGGACCCGTTGCCGCGTGACGAGGACGGCAAGGCACCGTCGTTCGAGTTCACCATTACGTTCCGCCCCAAGGACTGACGGGAAGGGGTCGGGAGCGCCATGATTTGCAACATAATGCAACCTTCATCGTTGGCCGCCAGTCCCATCGCTACCATGAACGGTTGCCTGACGCGGCCGGCAGTGTGCAAGATGTACACGCACGGAGCATGCGCCAAGCTGCATGCCGTTCCCGTGCCTGACTTGCTGTGCCCGCCGTACCGATGAATCCCAAAATCGACTGAGGAGCAGCATGCGAAAGCTTTGGGTCCCCAACTGGCTGGCACGGCGCCAGACCACCAAGATCACCGCTGACCAGGGTCGCCACGCGCTGATGGCATGGCTGGCGGTGGCGCTGATGTCCGCCGGTGCGGCGCACGCGCAACTGAACGTGGAAATCACCGGCGTGGGTTCGAACCAGTTCCCGGTGGCCACGGCCAACTTCCAGGGCGAAGGCCAGGGCGCACAGAACCTGACCGCCGTCATCCGTTCCGACCTGACCAACAGCGGCCGTTTCCGCAATATCGATCCGGCCGGCGCCACCGTCGCCGAATCGGCGCAGGTGGACCTGGGCAGCTGGAAGGCCAAGGGCGCCGACGCGTTCGTGGCCGGCAGCGTGACCCCGTCCGGCAATGGCCAGTACGAGGTGCGTTTCCGCCTGTACGACACTGTCAAGGGCCAGAGCCTGGGCGGGCTGGCGTTCAACGTGTCGCAAGGCCAGCTGCGCGTGACCGCGCACAAGATCGCCGACTACATCTACGAGAAGCTGCTGGGCGAGCGCGGCGTATTTGCCACGCGCCTGTCGTACGTGTCGAAGGTGGGCGGCCGCTACCAACTGCTGATTTCCGATTCGGACGGCCAGAACGCCCAGGTGGCACTGTCCAGCAGCGAGCCGATCATCTCGCCGTCGTGGTCGCCCGATGGCCGCCGCGTGGCCTATGTCTCGTTCGAGGCCAAGAAGCCGGTGGTGTACGTGCATGACCTGGCCACGGGCAAGCGCACGCTGGTGTCGAACCAGAAGGGCAACAACAGCGCGCCGTCGTGGTCGCCGGACGGCCAGCGCCTGGCCGTGGCGCTCTCGCGCGATGGCAACACCCAGGTCTACCTGGTCAATGCCGACGGCTCCGGCCTGCGTCGCATCTCGCGCAGCAGCGCGATCGACACCGAGCCGCAGTTCTCGCCGGACGGTCGCAGCATCTATTTCACCAGCGATCGCGGCGGCGCGCCGCAGATCTACCGTATGCCGGCCTCTGGCGAGGAATCCGGCGCAGCGCAACGCGTGACCTTCAAGGGCAACTACAACGTCAGTCCGCGCATTTCGCCGGACGGCAAGTACCTGGCCTACATCTCGCGTTCGGGCGGCTTCCGCCTGCAGCTGCAGGACCTGTCCAACGGTGACGTGACTTCTCTCACGGATACGTCCAACGACGAAGCTCCCAGCTTCGCCGCCAATGGCAAATACATCCTGTATGCCACCCGCGTAGGCGGCCGCTCGGTACTGGCGGCAGTCTCCACGGACGGCCGAACGAAACAGGTTCTGTCACTCCAGTCCGGCGAGGTTCGCGAGCCGTCCTGGGGTCCTTTCATGCAGTAGAAAAGAGGAGTCTCTCGCCATGTCCCAAATGATGACCAAATCGCTCGCCCTGGCTGCTCTGCTGGCCCTGGGCGCCTGCTCTTCCGGCGTGAAGCTGGACGACGCATCGAAGTCGGGTGCCAACCAGGGCGGCGCCCAGACCGATCCGCGCGCCGTGGCGCCGGTGGTGGCCGCCGATCCGCTGAATGACCCGAACAGCCCGCTGGCAAAGCGTAGCGTGTACTTCGACTTCGACAGCTACTCGGTCAAGTCGGAATACCAAAGCACGCTGCAGACGCACGCGCAGTACCTGGGCGCCAACAAGGGCCGCAAGATCCTGATCCAGGGCAACACCGACGAACGCGGCACCAGCGAGTACAACCTGGCCCTGGGCCAGAAGCGTGCCGAGGCCGTGCGCCGCTCGATGTCGTCGCTGGGCGTGCCCGAGTCGCAGATGGAAGCTGTGAGCCTGGGCAAGGAAAAGCCGAAGGCCACCGGCCACGACGAAGCTTCGTGGGCTGAAAACCGTCGCGCCGATATCGTCTACTGATCCACGGAATAATCCTTCATGAAAGCTCGCGTTTCCACCCTGCTGTGGCTGGCCGCTGTCTCCGGCGGCCTGCTGGCAGCCAGTTCCGCGCACGCCGGCGTCTTTGACGACGACGAGGCGCGCAAGGCGGTGCTGCAACTGCGGGACCAGTTCAACGGTTTCCAGGCAACGGCATCGCAGCGTATCGACCAGAGCAGTCGGCAGCAGCTCGACATGCAGAACCAGCTGGAAGGTCTGCGTCAGGAAGTGGCCAGGCTGCGCGGTCAGAACGAGGTGTTGCAAAACACGGTGGACACGCTGCAGAAACAGCAGAAGGATTACTACGCGGACCTGGACGCGCGCCTGAAGAAATTCGAGCCGCAACAGGTGACCGTCGATGGCAAGGAAGGGCTTGCACAGCCGACCGAAAAGCCCGAGTACGACGCCGCGCTGAAGCAGTTCCAGTCGGGCGATTTCAAGGGCGCGGGCAACGCCTTCTCGGCGTTTGCGAAGAAGTATCCGCAAAGCCCGTATCTGCCGCTGGCGCAGTTCTGGCTCGGCAATTCGCTCTACGCGCAGCGTGACTACAAGGGTTCGACTTTCGTGCTGCAGAACATGGTGCAACAGTTCCCGACGCATGCAAAGGTACCGGACGCCATGATCGCCATTGCCAACAACCAGATGGAATCTGGCCAGAAGGCAGCGGCCAAGAAGACGCTGGAGACGGTGGTGTCGAAGTATCCGGGCACCGAAGGCGCCCAGGCCGCCAGCAACCGGCTGAAGACGCTGAAGTGAGCAGTGGCCGGCCGCATCGTTCGGCCAGGGCACGGAAGTCAGGAGAGAACCCGCAGCTTGCGGGTTTTTTCTTTTTGGGGCTCCGGCCGGGGCGGGGGAAGGTTGGGGCGGCGCATCGCCCCCATCATCGGTGCCTGATCCTTTCCGGGGCGCCGGCGCGCTAAAATACGCGATTCGCCCTTAGCGGCGTGTCCGACAGCGCGCTTGTTCCGCGCGCACCCCATCATGACCAAACGTGCAATCGTCCTGCTTTCCGGCGGCCTGGACTCCGCCACCGTGCTCGCCATGGCCAATGCGGCCGGTTTCGAAACCTATGCGTTGTCGATGCGATATGGCCAGCGCCATTCGTCCGAACTGGATGCCGCGAAGAAGGTGGCGGCCGCGCTCGGCGCCAGGCGCCACGAGATCATCGACCTGGACCTGCGCCGCTTTGGCGGATCGGCCCTGACCGACGATACGCTCGATGTGCCGGTCGACGGCGCTACCGGCGGCATTCCGGTGACTTACGTGCCGGCGCGCAATACGATCATGCTGTCGCTGGCGCTCGGCTGGGCCGAAGCCATCGGTGGCCGTGACCTGTTCTTTGGCGCGAACGCGGTGGATTACTCGGGCTACCCCGATTGCCGTCCCGAGTACGTCTCGGCGTATGAAACGCTGGCCAACCTGGCCACCAAGGCCGGCGTCGAGGGCGACCGCTTCCGCGTGCATGCCCCGATCATCGACATGACCAAGGCCGAGATCATCCGTGCCGGCGTGAAGCTGGGCGTGGACTATGGCCTGACCGTGTCGTGCTACAAGGCCGACGACGATGGCCGTGCCTGCGGTGTGTGCGATTCCTGTCGCATCCGCAAGGCCGGCTTCGAGCAGGCCGGCGTTGCCGACCCGACGCGCTACCAGCCGGCCGCCTGAGCGGCAGGCCACGACGAGAGGCGCCGCCAACGAGCGTCTCCGCTCAGAGAAATCAGAAAACTACGAGCCACCCCCGTACCGACATGCCTGATATCGACATCCCCGCGCTCACGCACACCGTTCTGCTCAGTACTTTTGTACTGACCTTCCTGTTCGGCGCCGTGCTGCAGCGGACGCACTTCTGCACGATGGGCGCCATCTCCGACATCGTCAACATTGGCGACTGGAGCCGCATGCGCATGTGGGTCCTGGCCATCGGCGTGGCGATGATCGGCACCGGCGTGCTGGCCTGGGCGGGCCTGATCGATCCGACCAGGACGATCTATACGTCGGCCAGGCTGGGCTGGCTGTCGGCGGCTGTGGGCGGGCTGATGTTCGGCTTCGGCATGGTGCTGGCCTCGGGCTGTGGCAGCAAGACGCTGGTGCGCATCGGCGCGGGCAACCTGAAGTCGCTGGTGGTGTTCGTGTTCCTCGGCCTGTCTGCGTACATGACGCTGCGCGGCCTGTTCGGCGTGGTGCGCGTCAATACCGTGGATACGGTGGGGGTAGCGCTGCCGTCGACGCAGGACCTGCCGTCGCTGGTGGCACAGGCCACCGGCATGGCGCGAGGCATGCTCCAGCTGGTGCTCGGCGTGGCCATCGGCGCGGTGCTGGTGGTGTGGGCGCTGCTCGGCAACGGCTTCCGTACCTTCGACAACCTGCTCGGCGGCCTGGCCGTCGGCCTGATCATCGTGGGCATGTGGTACGTGTCGGGCCATCTTGGCTATGTGTCGGAAGACCCGAATACGCTGGAAGAACTGTTCGTCGGCACCAACAGCGGCCGGATGGAAAGCCTGAGCTTCGTGGCCCCGTACGCCTACACGCTGGACTGGCTGATGATGTTCAGCGACAAGAGCAAGGTGCTCACGATTGGCATCGTCAGCGTGTTCGGCGTGATTGCCGGAGCGGCGGCCTATGCGCTGGCGTCGCGCACGTTCCGCTGGGAAGGGTTTGGCAATGCCGAGGACGTGGCCAATCACATGGTCGGCGGCATCCTGATGGGCGCCGGCGGCGTGACCGCGCTGGGCTGCACGATCGGGCAGGGGCTGTCGGGCGTTTCGACGCTGGCCATCGGCTCGTTCATCGTTTTTGCGACGATCATCGTGGGCGCGATACTGGCGTTCAGGTACCAGATGTGGCGTCTGGAGCGTATGGCCTGAGTGGCGCGCAGGCGTCCTTCCAGCCTTGACACCCCATAGGGGCCTCCCTATAATCGCGGATTCAGTTTTTCCGGGTCGTTAGCTCAGTCGGTAGAGCAGCGGACTTTTAATCCGTTGGTCGCGTGTTCGAGTCACGCACGACCCACCAGTTTTCCCAGAAGGGCCTGTGGCGAAAGTCACGGGCCCTTTTGTTTTTTCTGCGCATTTACGGTGTATTGCCGGCACGATCCGCACGGTGCGATGCCATTTTTCCAGCGTTTTCGCGTTCCGCGCGCTGCGTCCATGCGCAAACGCACGTAACAGATCCAGCAACGTGCGGCGTCGCTGTCTAGAATGAATTTCCCGGTTCCCCAAAGGCTGATGGCGCAGACACCATGCAGCGGATTGCAGGTCACCTGGCATTCTTCATCGTCCTGGCATTGTGGGCAGTCGATGTGACGTGGGCTTCCGATATCGCGTGCCCGCACGCCTATCGGCCCCGCTGCGATGTGTCCGCGCCCGCCGGCACATCTTGCGCGGACCCCCCGCGCCAGCGTGCACGTGGATCGCAGCTGATCTGCGATTACGCGATGCTGCACGAAAGCTACGAGGGCATCTACGCCGACCAGCAGCGCAGGCGCTATGCCGGCACGCTGCGCAAGGGTGACCTGGACGCCTGGCGCCGGAAGCGCGACGCATGTACCTCGGTGCGATGCCTCGACCAGTTGTTCGCGGACTGGCGCAGGGCGCCGCAGGAGTCGGTCACCCGCGACGTGCCACGCAAGCCGCCGGCCATGGCCGAAAGTCCTGCCATCAGGCGCGCCTCGCCATCGGCAGGAGCGGCCCCGATAGCGTCCCGTGCCGCGTCCGGCAGGGAAGCCGAGGTGTCGACGATCGGAGCGACGGACGAGCCGCATCCAGTCGCCCCGGTGTTCGAAACCGTGCCGGCCTCGTTGCGCGATTCGCTCCAGCCGTTGCCGCCGGGAACGGCGCGCGCGGCCACCCGGGGCACCATGCCCCGACGGCGTTCGGATGGCTGGCGTGGCTGTCATGGATGGTGGTGGCCTTGGCGGCGGGCGGCGGATTCTACTGGCTGGTCGTGCGCAAGCAGGCCACACGCTATCTGGACGCAGCTTTCGCGTCGGCTTCGTCCGGCTTGTCGTGGGTCAAGACGCTGCCGCCGTTGGCCCTCATCCTTACCGGCCTGGCGCTTCTGAACGGCGTTTTGCTCATCGTTCTGCTGGGCGGTTAGCCGGTTCCCGTCCCCGGCGCCAAATACCCAGTCTGAGTTAGAGACACCCCGTAAGGCGTCATTGACAATGCAACCAGACAAGGCTGGTCACCAGGCCAGCCATGGTGCATTCATCGTCAGGGCCGGGCCAATGGCCTGGCGCGGGAAGTCTCCTATGCAGCTAGCTGGTGGCGGCGTTGGCCTGCCGGCCAATGAGCACGTACTGCGTGTCGTCTGGCCGTTTGTCCCGGTGGTTCTGGCGCTGGCATTTGTCTGCATCGCCAGCGTCGATGTGCTGTCCGCGGCGCGCGGCTTCGTGTCCGGCGAAAGCCTCTGGACCAAGGGGCAGAAGGCGGCGGTCCTGCATCTGCTGCGCTACGCCGAAAGCCGCGATGAAGCGGATTACGACGCCTATCTGGCCGCCATCGCCGTACCGCAAGGCGATCACCAGGCCCGCCTCGAACTCGAAAAGCCGGACTACGACCACGCCAGCGCCGTGCAGGGTCTGCTGACCGGCGGCAATCATCCCGACGATGTGCCCGGCATGATCCGGCTGATCCGCTATTTCCGCCATGTGCCGGAGATCGACGAGGCCATTTCGATCTGGGCGGCCGCCGACGTGGAAATCGCCCGGCTCGATGGCATGGCGCGGCGTCTGCGCGAGCGGGTGGTCCAGCACGGCTGCGATGCGGCCTGCGTCGCGCCGCTCCAGCGCAATATTGCCGACGTCGACGCGCTGCTGACGCCCATGGAGGAGGCTTTCTCCGCCTCGCTGGGCAAGGCGTCGCGTCGCGTACGCGGCTTGCTGATGTGGGGCTCGGCGGGGCTGGCGGTGACATTGCTGGGCTGCGCCACGTGGATGTCCACCCGGGTAATGCGCCGCCAGCGCCAGCTTCGACAGGCCCTGGCGGTCAGCGAGGAACGTCTGCAACTGGCCGTGGCGGGCAGCACCGATGGCCTGTGGGATTGGCACCCGCATCGTGGCGAGCTCTATTTTTCGCCGCGCTGCGCCGAGATGCTTGGCTATGGCCCCCAGGAACTGCCGCATGCACGCGAGACCCTGCTGGCATTGCTGCACCCGGCCGACGTGGCGGAGTTCGACCGACGCCTGGTGGGGCATGTGCGCCAGGGCTTGCCTTATGACGTGGAACTGCGTCTGCGCCGCAAGGGCGGCGGCTATCTCTGGGTCAGGGCCCGGGGGCGCATGGTGCGCAGCGCCATTGGCAAGGCGACGCGCATGGCGGGTTCACTGAGCGACATTTCCGACCGCAAGCGCTCCGAGGCGCAGCTGTTTGCCGAGAAGGAGCGGGCGCAGGTCACGCTGCAGGCCATTGGCGACGCGGTGATCACCACCGATGTCTGGGGGCGCATCCAGTCGCTGAATCCGGTGGCCGAGACCATGACCCGATGGACCGATGCCGAGGCCGCCGGCTGCTTCCTGCAGCAGGTCTGCCGGCTGCATGACGAGGCCGCGCGTGAGCCGGTGGCCGACCTGGTGCCGCGCGCCCTGGCCGGGACATGGCCCAGCCAGATCGTGATGCTGCTGGAACGCCGGGAGCCCGCCGCGCAGGGCGCGACGTTGGCGGTCAAGCCATCGGTGGCGTTGATCCGGGACAAGGGCGGCCAGGCAATCGGCATCGTCGTGGTGCTGCATGACGTCAGCCTGGAACGTGCCCACGCGGCGCAGCTGGCGTACGAGGCCAGCCACGACCCGTTGACTGGCCTGGTCAACCGGCTGGAATTCGAACGGCGGCTCGGGGCTGCGGTGGTCTGCGCCCAGCGTGAAGGCTGCACCCACACGCTGATGTACCTGGATCTCGACCAGTTCAAGATCGTCAACGATACCTGCGGACATGCGGCTGGCGACGAGCTGATCTGCCAGATTGCCGATGTCATGCGTCATCAGCTGCGGCGCAGCGACACCTTGGCCCGGCTAGGGGGCGATGAATTTGCGGTGTTGCTGGAATACTGCGCCGCCGCCGACGGCGAGCGCGTGGCCGAAGGGCTGCGCAGTGCCATCGCGGCGTACCGGTATCGCTGCCAGGAGCATGAATTCTCGATCGGCGTCAGCATCGGCCTGGTGCGGGTGGACGAACGGACGGCCAAGCGCGAGGATGCACTCGATGCGGCCGACCTGGCCTGTTACCGGGCCAAGCGCGAGGGCCGCAATCGCGTGCAGGTGGGCTGACCGGACCGGCCGATCAGCGGCCGATCAGGATTGCGCGGCGGGTGGTACGGCCGGCGGTGTCGCCACGGGCGGCGACGGCACGAGCGGGTCGCGGAACCCCGTATCGACGGGCACCGCCACATCCCGGACAGCCGAAGGCGGGTACGGGCGCGGCCGCGGTTGCGAGCCCTGCCACGTCCTGTACGCCCAGTATCCGGCGCCGGCCAGCATGCCTACCTTCGACATCTTCCAGGCCACACGGCCGATCGGCGTCCTGCGCAGCAGGGGCAGGGCCAGTGTGATGACCGTGCTCAACATCGGATAGTCGCGCGTGATGCCCAGCATCTTGAGCCAGCCCGAGGGCGGGTCATGCGCGGCAGCCAGGCGCCGAGGTTGGTCATGCGGCGGGCGCCACCCTTGACCTGGCGCAGCGCCTGCACGGCGTCGTAGCGCTCCAGCGCGGCGCGCGTGACGAGCAGTTCCTTGCGCACGGCCAGCGGCAGCCGGACTTCGCGCGTGAAGCGGACCGGGCGCGGATGCTCGTGGCGCGGGCGGCTGTCGATCGAATCGTCTTCGGGCGTGGTCATTGGCGCAGCATCTCCCGGTCTTTATCGAGTTCGGCCAGCGTGGATTCAAACAGCGGCGGTGCGGTGCGGACCTTGTTGCGGGCCACCAGCAGGCAGGCGGCGGCGCAGATCACGTAGAACAGCACGATCGCGCCAAGCGCTTGCCAGCGATAGGTTTCCCAGAACAGGATGGCGACCAGCAGCGTGAAGGTCATCAGCGCCATGCTGAAGAACACCAGCCCGAACAAGGCCAGCAGCGCTACCTTCATCAGCCGCTCGCGTTCCTCGGCCAGTTCCACGCTGGCCAGTTCCAGGCGCGTCTGCAGCATCGACACCACGGAACCAGCGAGGTTGCGAAGGGATTCGAGGAACTTGGGGGAATGGGATTCGCTCATGCGGCTCCGGCGGAAAAACGATGCGCCGGCATGGGCGGCATCTGCGAGGGATGGACCGGCAGCGGCATTGATGGGGCCGCGCCAGTCCGTCTTCAAGACTGCATGCACCCGGCGCAGATGCGCAGCCGGGGCTGGTAATGCGTGTTGCTAAAGTACGGCGATACAGCTTACTTGCGGTTCAGCAGCAGACCGATCAGCAGGCCCACGCCGGCTGCCATGCCCACGGCACGCCACGGATGGTCATGCACATAGTCGTCGGTAGCGCGGGCGGCCGCCTTGCTCTTGGTCACGACGGCGTCTTGCAGGTCCTGGGCCTTTTCCTTGGCCTGCTTCAGCAGGCCCATGCCACGCTCGCGCAGTTCGGCGGCTTTCTCGCCGGTGGTCGAGGCCGCTTGCTTAAGCAGTTCTTCGGCGTCGGACAGAACGGTCTTGACATCGCTCATCAGTTTCTCCTGTTGCGGGCGGTTAGGTTCAAGTGGGTGACATTTTGCCTTGCCCGCTCGGGCTTGTGGCATTTCTTGTCGTCCAAATAGCATATGTGGCAGCGGGCCATCGTTTCAAGCTCGCCAACACCACGCCATATCGATGTCACCAACGTGCCATCGGCCCTCCGGCCAGCCAGCCGCAAGGGAACCATGGCCCGTTCACCGTAGTCTTTATGACTTCGAGTGATTTTGTAGTGACTTTATATTCGTTTGGGTTGGATGGCAATCCGACTAAGCTGGTTCACCGCTTTTTACCATTCCTTACTTTCGTTTATTTTCCGTTTCCTCTGGAGGCTTCACTCATGGCACTGCGTCTTGGCGATATCGCACCGGACTTCGAGCAAGAATCGAGCGAGGGCCGCATCCGCTTTCATGACTGGCTTGGCGAAGGGTGGGGCGTACTGTTCTCGCACCCGGCCGACTACACCCCGGTTTGCACCACGGAACTGGGCCTGACCGCCAAGCTCAAGGAGGAGTTCGCGAAGCGCAATGTCAAGGCCATCGCCCTGTCGGTGGACAGCGTGGCGTCGCATAAAGGCTGGATCCAGGACATCAACGAGACCCAGTCGACATCGGTCAATTTCCCGATCCTGGCCGACAGCGACCGCAAGGTGTCCGAGCTCTACGACATGATCCATCCGAATGCGAATGAGACGCTGACCGTGCGTTCGCTGTTCGTGATCGACCCGAAGAAAAAGGTGCGGCTGATCATTACCTATCCTGCAAGCACAGGTAGGAATTTCAATGAAATCTTGCGCGTCATCGACTCGCTGCAGCTGACCGACCACCACAGCGTGGCCACGCCGGGCAACTGGCAGGATGGCGACGACGTGGTCATCGTGCCGTCGCTGAAGGACGAAGAGGTGATCCGCCAGAAATTCCCGAAGGGGTACAAGGCGGTGCGTCCGTACCTGCGCCTGACGCCGCAGCCGAACAAGTAAGGAAAAGCCGGGCGCGGGGATGGCCCCCGGCCCGGCTCAGTACGGCTTTACCGATGTCGTAAAACGGCGGGTCGTGCCCGTCGTCTCCTTGGTAGTGTGCTTGCGCCCGGCTTTCCAGCCGGGCTTTTTTACGCGCAGCCGATCAGAAGAAGGCCTGCAGGCCGGTCTGGGCGCGGCCCAGGATCAGCGCGTGGATGTCGTGCGTGCCTTCGTAGGTGTTCACCACTTCCAGGTTCACCACGTGGCGGATCACGCCGAATTCGTCCGAAATGCCGTTGCCGCCCAGCATGTCGCGCGCCACGCGGGCGATGTCCAGCGACTTGCCGCACGAATTGCGCTTCATGATCGAGGTGATTTCCACCGCGGCGGTGCCTTCGTCCTTCATGCGGCCCAGGCGCAGGCAGCCTTGCAGGCCCAGCGTGATCTCGGTCTGCATGTCGGCCAGCTTCTTCTGCACCAGCTGCGTCTGGGCCAGCGGGCGGCCGAACTGCTTGCGGTCCAGCGTGTACTGGCGGGCGGTGTGCCAGCAGAACTCGGCGGCGCCCAGCGCGCCCCAGGCGATGCCGTAGCGGGCCGAATTCAGGCAGGTGAACGGACCCTTGAGGCCCTTCACGCCCGGCATGAGGTTTTCTTCCGGCACGAAGACCTGGTCCAGCACGATTTCACCGGTGATCGACGTGCGCAGGCCCACCTTGCCATGGATGGCCGGGGCGCTCAGGCCCTTCCAGCCCTTTTCCAGGATGAAGCCGCGGATGTCTTCCTTGCCGTCTTCACCGGCCAGCTTGGCCCATACCACGAACACGTCGGCGATCGGCGAGTTCGTGATCCACATCTTGGTGCCGCTCAGTTCGTAGCCGCCGTCCACCTTCCTGGCGCGGGTGACCATCGAGCCCGGGTCCGAGCCGTGGTTCGGCTCGGTCAGGCCGAAGCAGCCGATCCATTCGCCCGTGGCCAGCTTGGGCAGGTACTTCTGCTTCTGTGCTTCGCTGCCGAATTCGTAGATCGGCACCATCACCAGCGACGACTGCACGCTCATCATCGAGCGATAGCCGGAATCCACGCGCTCCACCTCGCGGGCGATCAGGCCGTAGCTGACGTAGTTCAGGCCCGGGCCGCCGTACTGTTCGGGGATGGTCGGGCCCAGCAGGCCCAATTCGCCCATCTCGCGGAAGATCTCCACGTCGGTCTTCTCGTTGCGGAACGACTGCAGCACGCGCGGCATCAGCTTGTCCTGGCAATAGGCCGCCGAGGCGTCACGGATCATGCGCTCGTCGTCGGTCAGTTGCTGGTCCAGCAGCAGGGGGTCGGCCCAGTGGAATTCGGCGTTGGCAGCCATGGAGGTCTCCTTCTTTGGTGGCGCGGTGAAGGCTTTGCCGCCTTCATTCGATCCGGTCGATCAAAAAGATGTAGTTCCGCATTGCGGAACCTTGTTCCGATGAGCTAGTATAGCTGAACCGATTCGCGCTGCAACAGGGGAAATCCGGACCCTGGCGATTTGCGTTCGGCAATCGACCAACTTCCACAGGAGCTGTCTCTTGGCCACATCCACTGCAGCAGCCGCCGAGCCCGTGCAGGTCCAGAAGGAGCGCGAGAGCGACCCCAATTTCGTGACGGCGTTGGCGCGCGGGCTGGAGCTGCTGCGCTGCTTCCGCACCGGCGAGGCGATGCTGGGCAACCAGGATTTCGTGCGCCGGACAGGTTTCCCGAAGGCGACCGTGAGCCGGCTGGCCGGCACGCTGGTGCAACTGGGCTACCTGCGCTACGACGACAGCCTGGGCAAGTACGCGCTCGATGCCGGGGTGCTGGCGCTGGGGTTCTCCTACCTGGCGGCTTCGGATGTGGTGGCGCTGGCGCGCCCGCACATGCTGGCGTTCGCGCAGTCGTACGGGGTGTCGGTGTCGCTGGGCAAGCGCGAACGCATGGAAGTCATCTATATGGAGTCGATCCGGAACGACGCCGGCGTGATGCTGGGGCTGGGCGTGGGATCGCGCCTGTCGCTGGTGTCTAGCTCGATGGGCCGCGCCTACCTGGCCGCCTTGCCGGCGGCGCGCCGCGACAAGGTCCTGGCCGAGTTTGCGCAGGCGTATCCGGAACAGTGGAAGCAACAGGAGACGCCGATGCGCGCCGCGCTGGCGCAGGCCGAGCGCGATGGCTACGCCGCGTCGTTCCGCGACTGGCACCCGGCCATCCACGCCTGTGCCGTGGCTTTCAAGCCGGTCGGGGAGAAGGATCTGCACATGCTGAGCTGCAGTGCGTCGTACGGCGCCGTCAGCGAGGAGACCTTCCACGAGAAGCTGGCGCCCGCGCTGCAGGCGCTGGGGGCCAGGCTGTCGGATCCGGTGGGGCGGTAGGGGTTTGGGGGTTTGCTCCCCTCTCCCGCAAGCGGGAGAGGGGAGCAAACCGTCGGAAAGCAAGCCTCGATCAAAGATCCGTCCGCAGCTTCCACAGCTCCGGGAACAGCACCACATCGAGCATCCGGCGCAGGTAGCTGACGCCTTCCGTGCCGCCGGTGCCGCGCTTGAAGCCGATCACGCGCTCTACCGTGGTCACATGGCGGAATCGCCATTGCCGGAACGCGTCCTCCAGGTCGACGAACTTCTCGCCCAGCTCGTAGAGCTCCCAGTGCGCCGACGGGTTGCGATACACCTCCAGCCAGGCCGCCTCCACCGACGCGTTGTACTGCGTCGGCTGCGTCCAGTCTCGTTCCACCACATCGGCGTCGATCTGGAACCCGCGCCGGGCCATCAGCCGGATCGCCTCGTCGTACATCGACGGCGTATGCAGCGCCGTTTCCACCAGTTCCAGGTGTTCGGCCCGATGCGCGTGCGGCCGCAGCATGGCCGCGTTCTTGTTGCCGAGGATGAATTCGATTTCGCGATACTGGTACGACTGGAAGCCCGACGACGCCCCCAGGTACGGACGCATGGCCGAGTACTCGGGCGGCGTCATGGTGGCCAGCACGTTCCAGGCCTGCACCAGCTGGTCCATGATGCGCGACACGCGCGCCAGCATCTTGAACGCCGGACGCAACTGGTCGTTCTTCACCCCGTCGCGCGCGGCGCGCAGTTCATGCAGCATCAGCTTCATCCACAGCTCGGTGGTCTGGTGCTGGACGATAAACAGCATCTCGTTGTGGTCCGGCGACATCGGATGCTGGGCGCTCAGGATCTGGTCCAGGCCCAGGTAGTCGCCGTAGCTCATGTCGCGCGCGAAATCCATCTGCGCGCCGTGCCAGCCATCTTCCCCGGCGGTGTCGCCGGGGTTGCCGTGCCCCATCGGGCATCCCTTGAATTCGCTCATGATGGGCTCCCCGCTCAGGTCACCGCCGTGCGCACGGCAAAGCGGGCGTCGCGATAGGCGCCGGTGTCCAGCACATCGCGCATGATTTCCACGGCGTCCCAGACTTCGGTAAAGGTCGTGTACAGCGGCGTGAAGCCGAAGCGCGCAATGCCAGGTTCGCGATAGTCGCCGATCACGCCGCGCTCGATCAGGGCTGCCACCAGCGCGTAGCCGTCCGGGTGTGCAAAGCTGACCTGGCTGCCACGCCGGCCATGCACGCGCGGTGTGACCAGCGTCAGCGGGTGCTTCGCGCATCGTGATTCGACGAGTTCGATGAAAGTATCGGTCAGCTTGAGAGACTTGGCGCGCAGCGCGCTCATGCTGGTCTGCGCGAAGATGTCCAGGCCGCATTCGACCATGGCCAGCGACGTCACCGGCTGCGTGCCGCACAGGAAGCGGCCGATGCCCCTGGCCGGTGCGTACTGCGGCGACATCGCGAACGGCGCACCGTGACCCCACCAGCCCGACAGCGGCTGCCAGAACTGGTCGCGCAGCGCGGGCGCCACCCAGACGAAGGCCGGCGATCCCGGACCGCCGTTCAGGTATTTGTACGTGCAGCCGATGGCGTAGTCGGCGCGGGCGGCGGTCAGGTCCACGGGCACGGCGCCGGCCGAGTGCGCCAGGTCCCAGACGGTCAGCGCGCCACGGGCGTGGGCAAGTTCGGTCAGGCTGGCCATGTCCAGCATTTCGCCGGTCTTGTAGTTGACGTGCGTCAGCATCAGCACGGCGGTATCGGCGCCCACGGCGGCGTCGATCTCGTCGGGGCTGTTCACCAGGCGCACTTCGTAGCCCTGCTGCAACAGGTCGGCCAGGCCCTGGGCGATATAAAGATCGGTCGGGAAATTGCTGGCCTCGGACACGATCACGCGGCGCGCTGGATCACGCTGCTGCTGCACGCGCAGTGCGGCGGCCAGCACCTTGAACAGGTTGATCGACGTCGTGTCGGTCACCACCACTTCGTCGTGCCCCGCGCCGATCAGCGGCGCCAGCCGGTTGCCCAGCCGGCCCGGCAGGTCGAACCAGCCGGCGGTATTCCAGCTGCGGATCAGGCCATCGCCCCATTCGCTGCTGACCACCTCGGCGGCACGCGCCGCGGCGGCGCGCGGGCGGGCGCCCAGCGAGTTGCCATCGAGATAGATCACGCCCTCGGGCAGGGCAAATTGTTCGCGCAGCGCGCGGAGCGGGTCGTCCCGGTCCAGCGCCTGGCAGCGTTCGCGCGTCAGGTTGGTCATGCTTGTCCGTACAGTGTTCAGGTGATTCGGGGGGCTTCAGAGTTCGCGCAGCACCGCGCGTACCGGGCTCGCGTCGAGCGTGGCCAGGCGCAGCGGCAGCGCGATGAGTTCGTAGTCGCCGGCCGGCACGTCATCCAGCACGATGCCTTCGAGAATGGCCAGCTTGTGGTCGCGCACGGCGTGGTGGGCGTCCATCGTCTTCGAGGTCTCGGGGTCCAGCGACGGGGTGTCGATGCCGATCAGCTTCACGCCATGGCGCGCCAGCAGCGCGATCGTTTCCGGCGCCACGGCGCAGAACGACGAATCCCAAACGCCCAGCGGCACTTGCCGATAGGTCCGCAGCAGCACGCGCTGCGGCACGCCCGCCAGCGCCGGTTCGACGTGATGCGGCTCCACGCGCGGCGCGGCGCCGATGCAGTGGATCACGCGGCAGGGGCCCAGGTAGGCATCGAGCGGCACGTCGCCAATCGGCGCGCCATCGGCCGCATAGTGCAGCGGCGCGTCGGCGTGAGCGCCGGTATGCGGCGACATCGTGATGCGGCCGACGTTGACCGGGCAGTGTTCGTCCAGTTGCCAGGCCGGTTCATGCCGGAACGGCGTGTCGCCGGGCCAGACGGGCGTGGCGTTCGACACCGGCGGGGTGATGTCCCAGATCCGGCGCGGGAAGGTGGGATCGGCGGGGGCGTTTGGCATGTTGGCTAGGGTCTCCGGAGCGCGTTTCTGAGGACGCGGTGCGTGTGGGGATCATAGTCAAAACTGCCCAGAAGAGGCTTGCGAAATGGGCCGTCGTTGCAGCCATGTTTCGCATAAAATTCTGAAAATTGAACAAAGAACCGTGGATTCTGCGAAATGACCCTTGATCCGATCGATTTGCGCATCCTGAGCGCCCTGCAGGAGAACGGCCGCATCAGCAACCAGGACCTGGCCGACCGCGTGGCGTTATCGCCCTCCGCCTGCCTGCGGCGGGTGCGACTGCTGGAAGAAAACGGGGTGATTGGCGGCTACAAGGCGTGGTTCGACGCCGAGCAGCTGGGGCTGGAGATCGAGGCCATCGTGCAGGTGTCGATGCGGCACGACGTGGAGGGCTGGCACGACACGTTCAACGCCGTGGTGCAAACCTGGCCCGAGGTGCTGACCGCGTATGTGATCACGGGCGACAGCAACTACATCCTGCGGGTGCAGGCGCGCAACCTGAAGCACTACTCCGATTTCATCGTCAATCGGCTATATCGCACGCCCGGGGTGATGGATATCCGCTCCAACATCGTGCTGCAGCGGATCAAGACGGACGGATCGCCGCTGGCGATCCTGAAGGATGTCAAGGAAGCGAACCCGTGACCTGGACTTTGCCTTTAGTCGATCTGGTCCAGCGGGCACAGCGTCGAGAACTGCGCGCCCTGGAACACCAGCGGTTCGCCGCCCGCGTCAAGGATGCCGCAGCGTTCCACTTCGCCGACGAAGATCACGTGGTCGCCTTCGTCGTAGCGGCTGCGGTTGTGGCATTCGAACCAGGCCAGGGCATTGCCCAGGATCGGCAGGCCGGTTGCCGACAGCCGGTAGTCCACGCCTGCGAAGCGGTCACCCTTGAGCGTGGCAAAGCGCTGGCAGAGATCCAGCTGTGACGCAGCGAGCACGTTGATGATGTAGTGCGACCCGTCGCGGAACATCGGCAGGCTGTTGGCGCGCGTAGCCATGCTCCACAGCACCAGGGGCGGGTCGAGCGAGACTGAATTGAACGAGCTGGCTGTAATGCCGAAGAACGGCGCGCCGTTGGCGTGCGGGTGGCCCCCGGCGCGGGTGGTGATTACCGTCACACCTGTGGCGAACTGCGACAGCGCACGCTTGAAATGGCTGCTGTCAAAATCGGGGGCGGCGGCCTTGCGGCCCGCTGGCGCGGGGGCATTGGCCTCGGGCATGCCCATGTCTCGGGCTCCACACAAATCCATGATCTTCATATCGGGACGGCTGGCGCGCATTCAACACGCCAAACCTAATCCTGGGGGGCGGCAAATTCGGTGGCCTGGCCCACACACGGTGCGGGCCGCCGGAAGCGCAAGCAGGTGCACATCCAGGCACAAGGGAAAGCGCCAGCACTGGTGCGATTGTAGCGGACTCCGGACATGGCACCCCGAGTGGCCCCTTGGCGACATGGTCTTGTCCCTAACGCCACCTTGACCGGACTTTTTCATGTTTGACGGCAGTCCGCCCCGCCATTGCTTATGCTGGAACCGATGCCCGCTGGAGCCGGCGCGGCGTCGCATACCCCTGAACGCGAAAGGGAGCGAGCACATGGACCACGAACTTGAGATTGCCACGCTTGGTGGCGGGTGTTTCTGGTGCCTGGAAGCGGTGTTCCAGCAGGTGGACGGCGTGCGGGCCGTGGAGTCGGGCTACACAGGCGGCCATATCCATAATCCTACCTATCGCCAGGTGTGCGAGGGCGACACGGGCCACGCCGAAGTGGTGCGCGTGACCTTCGACCCGGCCAGGATCACGTTCCGCGAGATCCTGGAAATCTTCTTCACGATCCACGATCCGACACAACTCAATCGTCAGGGCAGCGATGTCGGCGAGCAGTACCGCTCGATCATCTTCACGCATTCCGAGGCCCAGCGCGCCGTGGCCGAATACGTGATTGGCGAGCTGGCGGCCAACAAGGTGTACGACGCGCCGATCGTCACGCAGCTCGAACCGGAGCAGCCGTACTGGCGCGCCGAGACGAGCCATCAGAACTACTACCAGGAACATCCGGCACAGGGCTACTGCGCGTTCGTGATCACGCCCAAGCTGGCGCAGTTCCGGCGCGACTTCTCGCACCGCATGCGGCGCTAGGCCGCCGAGGCGACGTTTTCGAGCCGGTCGGCAATCGCCTTGGCCACCCGGGCGATGCTCAGCGGCGCGCAGCCTTCTGCGTTGTTGCTGACGATGACGTAGGCCGGCTGGCCCCGGCGCAACGTGGCCGCCACCACGTCGGCGATGGCGTCGCGCGTGGCGTCGTCCGGGTCCACCAGCTTGTCGAACGGCATATAGGCTTTCTCGGCCATCGCATAGGAGCGGCCCTCGCGCAGCATCCAGCGCAGCACCAGCGGGCCGGGCGCGCCATCGTCCATCAGCGCCTGCGCCTGGGCCTGGCGCGCTACCGGCGGCAGGCGGTCGCGCGCGGCCAGGCAGAAGCGCACGCCGCGCTCGCGCAGCAGCCGGATATAGCGCGGCGTCAGCAGCGCCGGGTCGCGCATCTCCACGGCATAGCAGGCGTGCGGGGTCAGGGTCGGATCGAGCGGCGGCAGCGCGGCCAGGAAGGCGTAGAGCCGGGCGAAGAAGGCCGGGCCGTCGTCGGCCACGCTTTGCAGCGGCGACAACTGGAACAGCAGCGGCCCGCAACGCTGGCCCAGGCCGCCCGTGGCCGGCACGATGAAATCGCGGATCGCGATGTCGGCGTCCAGAAATGCGGCGTTGGCCAGGCGTCCGGCGCCATCGGGGCCGCGCAGCCAGGCATCGCAGACGCTGGCCGGCGCCTTGACCAGGAAGCGGAAGCCTTCTGGCACCTGTGACGCGTAATTCAGGTAGTCGGCCAGCGGAATCGGACCGTAAAAGCCGCGGTCGATGCCCGCCGCGCGCAGCAGCGGATGTTCGCCGCAGGCGCGCAGGCCCTTGCGGGACAGCAGGCTTTCCGTGTACTGGCCGTCGTAGACCATGCCGTGCCAGCCCGGATAAGACCACGACGAGGTGCCGAAATACAGGTTGGGCGGCAGCCGGCCGGCGAGCGCGGTCAGCGCGGCGTCGGGCGTCCAGGGCTGGACTACCTTGCCAACGGGCTGATTCTTTTCGGGATTACCGGCCGAGGCGGGCCGGGGCGGGGCGTCCGGCGATGCCGGGGCATCGCCGAACAGGTCGAGGTTGTCAGTCAAGCGTCAGACGGCATTTCCGATCGGAGAGGCGTAAATATAGCGCCGCGAGACGGGGAAGGTGTCGGCGGCGCGATTGGCCTTCTGGCACACCACCTGGTGCAGCGACATGATGCTGTTGGTGAACGCGTGCTCGCAGCCCGCCAGGTAGACGCGCCAGATGCGGTACTTCTTCTCGCCCACCATGGCGCGGATCGCATCGGCATTCTTCTCGAAATTGTCGGCCCAGTGCCGCAGCGTCTGGGCATAGTGCCGGCGCAGCAGCTCCACGTCGAAGGCTTCCAGCCCGCCCTTGGCCATGGTGTTCAGCACCATGCTGATGTGCGGCAGCTCGCCTTGCGGAAACACGTAGCGGTCCATGAAACCCGAGCCGTCCATCGGCACGGCGCCGCTGTCGGGGTCGGTGGCCGTGATGCCGTGGTTCATGGCCACGCCATCGTCCTTGAGCAGGTCGTGGATGCGGCCGAAATAGCCGACCAGGTTGTCCTTGCCCACATGCTCGAACATGCCCACGCTGGTGATGCGGTCGAACTGGCCCTGGATGTCGCGGTAGTCCTGCAGCCGGATCTCGATGCGGTCCTGCAGCCCGGCCGCCTTCACGCGCTCGGTGGCCAGGTCGAACTGGTTCTGGCTCAGCGTGATGCCCACGCACTGCGCGCCGTACTTCTGCGCGGCGCGGATCACCAGCGCCCCCAGCCGCAGCCGATGTCCAGCAGGGTCTGGCCCGGCTGCACGCGGATCTTGGTCAGGATGTGGTCGATCTTCTTGAGCTGCGCCGTGGCCAGGTCTTCCACGCCGTCCTCGAAGTACGCGCACGAGTACACCATGCGCGGATCGAGCCAGAGCGCGTAGAACGCGTTGGAGACATCGTAGTGATACTGGATCGACGCCTTGTCCTCGGCGCGGCTGTGCGTGAAGTGCTGCGCCACCTTGGCCAGCGCCCCGCCGGCACTGCGCGCGGCGGCGGCCGACAAGCCGTAGCCCATCTTGATGATGTCGGCCAGACGGCCATCGAGGTCGATCTTTTCCTGGACGTAGGCCTCGCCCAGGTTGTCCAGGCTTGGCGTGAGCAGCAGCGGCAGGGCCGAGGCCTCGCGTACGGTCAGCACGACTTCGGGTTTGTCGAAGTTGCCCAGCTGGTATTCGCTGCCATTCCACAGGCGTAGCCTGACAGGCAGGTTGGCGTGCTCGCGCACGTCTGAAATCCAGCTATCAAGCTGCTTGTCGATTGCTTGCTTGAAGAACATGCGGCTTTCTCCCGATTGGTGGATGATCCCTCTCGAATGAAATGCCCCATGGTCGGCTGCGCGGACTGCGTGGTGGAACGCAGCTCTGGCCCTGGGGCGCACCGATGCATGGCCGGTGCGACACCCAACAACTTTACGCCAAAACACGGAATTGTGCAGTGTGGGGCGCCGCAGTCAGTAGCTGTCCGCACAAGCAGACATTGACGATGCAGCGGCCTCCCAGGCGCGTCTGGCGCGCCGCGGGCTCAGGGCGACAGCCGGACGATCTGCCAGCTGCCATCGGCCTGTTGCCGGAACGCGATGCGGTCGTGCAGGCGCGAAGGGCGGCCCTGCCAGAACTCGATCCACGTGGGGCGCAGGCGATAGCCGCCCCAGTGCGGCGGGCGCGGCGGGTTGTCGCCGAACTTGCTGCGGAAGTCGGCTTCGCGGGCTTCCAGCACGTCGCGGCCGGCCACCTCGCGGCTCTGCTCGGACGCCCAGGCGCCCAGGCGCGATCCCAGCGGGCGCGACGCGTAGTAGGCATCGCTCTCGGCATCGTTGACCTTTTCGACGATGCCTTCCACGCGCACCTGGCGTTCGAGCTGCACCCAGTGGAACAGCAGCGCGGCGCGCGGGTTGGCTTCGAGATCCAGGCCCTTGCGGCTTTCGTAGTTGGTGAAGAACGTGAAGCCGTTGGCGTCCATGCCCTTGAGCAGCACGATGCGCGCCGACGGCTGGCCGTCGGCGCCGACCGTGGCCAGCGTCATCGCATTGGGTTCGGGCAGCTTGGCCTGCATGGCCTCGTCGAACCAGTTCTGGAACTGGCGGATCGGGTCGCCTGCCACATCGGTTTCGGAAAGGGCGCTCAGCATGTAGTTGCGGCGCAGATCAGCGAGTTGGGTCATATCGCATGTCGAAGAGTCGGCCCGCACGGGACCCTGCGGGCGAGGATGCTTCGAGTATAGCGAATGCGCCGCAAGCCGCATTTGCGCCACGGCAAGTCGGCGTCGCTGTTTTACGAGTTTGCGGGACGCTGGTCTGGCAGTTCCGGTGTGGCGATCTTGCGGCCCTGGCGCCGCGAGTAGTAGTTGGCCATGCCCATTGCGCCGGCCATCGACAGGAAGATCGGCAGCATGCCCAGCGCGGTGCCCACCACGCCAAACGTGAGTGGCCACACCACCTGGCTCGTATTGAGCACGGCCGAGCGCAGCCCAAGGGCCTCGCCGGCGCGGCCCGACGGCGACGCCGTGTGCAGGATGTTCATGACATTGGGCTGGGCGCTGCCCAGCGCCAGGCCCAGCACGAACGCCAGGCCGCACATGAGCCAGAACTGCGACACGAACGGATAGAACACGTAGGCCAGCGCGCCCACCAGCAGGGCCAGGCGGATGATCTTCCACTCCGAGAAATGGCGCGACACCATCGGCATGGCGATCCGGATGGCCAGCGTGGCGATCGAGAACGCGCCAAGCACCCAGCCGATCATCGACGGCGACAGGCCGATGCGCGTGCCCTGGATCGGGATCAGGAACGCGTGCAGGTCCCACGCGGCCGACAGCACCGCGCTGGCGACAAACACCGCGCGCAGTTCGGGATGTTGCAGAAGGTCCAGCGTGGAGTGGCGCGAGCCGTCCTCGATGGCGATGCGCCCGGCATTTCCGCCCGTGGCAGGCAGGCGCGGCCGTACATATTGCAGCCCGGCCTGGCCCAGCAGCGCGACGCCCACCAGGATGCAGAATGCGGTACGAAAGCCCGCGTGCTCGATGGTGTAGCCCATGGCCACCGGCCCGAGCGTGCCCGAAATCGACAGTCCCAGCGCATGCCAGGTGTAGTTGCGCAGCCGCGTCTCGTTGGTCGACACCTGGCCGATCAGCAGCTGCATGGCCACCTGCACCAGCATGAAGCCCACGCCGATCAGCGCGCATGCCGCATACAGCGACGCAATGTCATGCCAGACCGCCGGCAGCAGCGTGCCGGCCACCACCATCAGCGACCCCGCCGTCATCGGCAGGCGCGGGCCGATTTCGTCGATGCGCTTGCCGGCCCGGATCGCCAGGAACATCGGTAGCAGCGCGTAGAGCGACATCAGGATGCCCAGCGTGACCGTGGAGGCCTTGAGCGAGATGGCAAATAGGGAAACGACGACACGGCTGGCGTTGAACGCCACGTGGTTGCACACCGTCAGCGCGATCAGCCAGCTGATCGGGGGGACGGCGGCATGAGGCAACGTCATGGCAGAGGGCGCGGGGGAGGTGGTTCGCGCCGCCGGCAAGGGTCTCCGATCCGGACGATAAGTTGCGCGAAAAAGAAAATCAGTGCGGCCGGAGCCGCACCTTACAAGACATCGCAGGGCGGACTGGAACCCGTCAAGCGATGGCGTTGCGTGTCGTTGTTCATTAATTGCTTGCTTAATCAACGACCAGCCGATTATGCGACTGCGAGTGGGGTCTGCACAACAACGGTGTGAAAAGGGCGTGCCAAATCCGCAACACATTCGATACACCTGTGTTGCGGATTGGACAATGTCGTCAGCGTGCAACGACGAGTGTGGAAGGGAGCAGCAGTGTCGCGATGACTAGCCGCCCTGGTAAAGCTGCTTGTCGTGCTCCGGCCGCATCGGCTGCTGGACCGTCGCGCCCGGCATGCGCGGCTTGGTCGGCGCGGGGGCCGGCTCGCCGCGCGCGGCGTCCGATTTGGTAGGCGATTCTGGCACGGCCGGGCCGGCCTGCTGCTGGCCCTTCGGGGCATCCGGCCCCTGGTACGTCTTGCCGGGCGGCGGGGCGGTAGGCCGCTTCTTGAGTTCCGCCAGCAGCCGCCCGCATTGGCTTTCGTCGCCACCGCCCGAGATATCGAGCAGCGGCACCACCATCGCCACCGGCGCGGTCAGGGCCAGCGCCAGCGCGCCGCCGGCCCGCAGCGCCAGGATGGCGATATTCGGGCTGACCGACGGATTCTTGAACGTGCCGCCCACATACAGCGGCGAGCGCAGCGAAATGATGCGCAGGCCCTTGGAGTCGGGATGGATGGTCAGAGCCAGGCGTTCGTCCTTGAAATCGACCGCGCCTTCGGTGTTGATCACCGCGTCCTGCGTGTCGAGCACGAAGGTCTGCGCCCGCGCCACGCCGTTCTGGAAGCCGAACGCGCTGACGCCGCAGTTGATCTGCACCGGCTTGTCGCCGAACAGCTTCGAGATCACCACGCTGCCCACGTTCAGGCCGATGGCCTCGAGGATGAACTTGCTGACCGTGCCATTTTCCACCAGCAGCTTGGCCTCGCCATTGGACGATCCCAGCAGCGCGGCCACCGAGTTGCCCGTGGCCGACAGCTTGGCGCTGCCATTCACCTCGCCGACGCTGGCGCGCGTGCTTTCCACCTTCGGGAACAGTTGCTTGATCTTCAGGTGCCGGGCGGTCATGTCGATCTTGGCGCCCATGGGCTCGCGCTTGCCGTCGAGCTCGATGTTTGACACCAGTTTGCCGCCGGCCACGCCGAAGTTGAGCGGATCGAGCCGCAGCACGCCATCGGTCAGCTTCAGGTGCGTGGTCAGGTCGGTGATCGGCAGGTCTTCGCTGCGCACGATGCGCTGGCCCGTGAACTTCACGTCGGCGTCGATCTCGTCCCAGCGTTCGGTGCGGAACGGCGCCACCGGCAGCTTCTTGTCGGGCGGCTGCTTGACCGGGCTGTCCTTGGCCGCCTGGCCGGGCTTGGCGCCGCCACCGATCAGCGGGGCCAGATCGTCGAATAGCAACTGTTTCGATACAAGTTCACCAGACAGTAACGGTCTCGGCGACCGTTGCGCGAAGGTCAGCGTGCCGCCGATATCGCTGCCGCCGATCTTGCCGGTGAAGTCGCGATAGGTGTACGACGAAGCGCCCTTGTTCAGCGTGGCCACCAGCCGGCCGTGCGTCTGGTACGGCGGGGTCGACGGCAGCACGATGCCCGTGAGCTTGTAGAGCGACGCCAGGCTGTCGCCCGACAGGGCCAGGTTCACGTCGAGCGCGCCAAGGTGGGCGGGATTGGTGACGGTGCCTTCGATGGTCGCGCGCGTGGCCCCCACGCGGACATCGGCCTGTACCGGGTACGGCGTGTTCACGTCGCGCAGGCTCAGCACGGTGCCGGCCTTGCCGTTGGCGTTGATGGTGGCTTCGTTGTAGTGCCCCACGGCTTTCCAGCGCAGGCCGTAGCGCTCGTTGTTGCTGGCCTTGTTGTCCTTGGCCTTCGCCTCGGGGGCGGACGCCGCAGCACCCTGCGACGCGGCGACGGCCGAGGCGTCCGACGGCATCAGGTCGCCATCGCGCGCCTTGTCGTAGATGCCCTTGTCGCCCAGTGTGTCCAGCGTCGCCTGCAGCTCGATCTTCTCGGCGGCGTCCTTGAGCGCCAGGTTGCCGCGCTGCAGCACGACCTCGCCGACGTCCAGGTGCCATTTCGACTTGCCCGAGTCGGTCTGCTTGCGCATGTCGAAGGTCCAGTTGTTGCGCTTGTCGGCCAGGCGTTCCAGCCATACGGCCGGGCTGTCGACGACGATGGTCGGCACGTTGATCTCATGGGCCAGCAGCGGCAGCGGGCGCAGCACGAAGATCAGTTCGCGCACCGTGCCCATGTTGGGCGCTTCGGCCCAGTCGGGGTTGCCCACGCTGATGTCCTTGGCCGACAGCCGTGGCCAGGGCACCAGCGTACGCCAGCCGGTCTCGCCCTGGCTACGTTTCCAGGTGACGCTCAGGTCGCCATTGATGGCGAACGGCCGACCGATCGACTCCGACACCTTGTCGTTGAGCCACGGCTTGAGCCGGTTCCAGTCGAAGGTCAGGATGATGACGACAAGGATCGCGATCAGCGCCAAAGGCGTGAACACGCTCCAGAAAACAATCTTTTGGCGACGCGAGGCGGGCATAGGGGCGGACTCCGGTGGCAGCCGTGCGGCGAATAAACCACTGCACTGTTCATTCTAGGTAGGCCGATGGCGGGTAGTTGTCGGCCTCAGGCTGACATTGCGGTCGTCGGGACGCCTATTTCACGGCCCGGATGGATTTCGGCCGCTGACATAAAATGCCGGCAGATTTCAGAATTCCACTATGACCATCACCCCTACGCCCATGGCGGAGCAGGACCTGCCCGCGCCCTTGTCGCACGAGAGCGCTGCCGACGACGACTACCATCGCCGCTTTGGTGGCGTGGCGCGGCTGTACGGCGCCCCCGGCCTGGCCCGGCTGGAAGCGGCCAACGTGTGCGTGATCGGCATCGGCGGGGTGGGCAGCTGGGCGGCTGAGGCGCTGGCGCGCAATGCCGTGGGGCGCATCACGCTGATCGACCTCGATCACATCGCCGCGTCGAACACCAACCGGCAGATCCACGCACTGGGCGACGCCTACGGTCGCGCCAAGGTGGAAGCCATGGCCGAGCGCATCGTGGCGATCAATCCGCGTTGCCGGGTCACGCAGATCGACGATTTCGTCACGGAGGATAACGTGGCGGAATTGCTATCTGGCTTCGACTACGTGATCGACGCCATCGATGCCGTGAAGGTCAAGACCGCGATCCTGGGCTGGGCCCGGCGCGAGGGCGTACGCGTGATCACATGCGGCGGGGCGGGCGGGCAGCTGGATCCCACGCGCGTGCGCATCGAGGACCTGGCGCGCACGATCCAGGACCCGCTGCTGGCCAAGGTGCGTGGCAACCTGCGCCGGCAATGGGGCTTTCCGCGCGATCCGAAGAAGAAGTTCGCCATCGAGGCCGTCTACTCCGACGAGCCGTTGCGCTACCCGGAGCCCGAGCAGCAGGCGTGCGAGATCGACGAAGTGCCGCCAGCGCCCGTACGCGGCCCGCAGGGGCTGGCCTGCGCCGGCTTTGGCTCGTCGGTGGCGGTGACGGCGGTGTTCGGGTTCGTGGCGGCGTCGGCGGTGATCGGGGCGCTGGTGGCGGACCAGGGCTGAGGCTCAGGCGGCCAGCGTCCGCAGCAGGCGGTCCACGGCGGCATCGTCGGGCGCCTGGTTGTCGAAGAAGATCAGCTCGGGATATTGGGCGGGGTCAGGCGAGAAGCGTCGGGCGCGATAGGCATCCCAGTGCGTGAGCTTGTAGGCATCGTTGGGATTGGCGCGCTGGATGATGCGCGCGTGGGCCTCGTCCTCCGGCAGGTGTACCCAGACGATCTGGCTGCGCGTGCCGTCCGGCACATGCAGCCATTGCGGATCGGTCAGCAGATGCGCGCGGATTTCGCGCGACAGCGGGCCGATCACGATCACGCTGATGCCCAGCATCAGGTTCTCGCGCGCGGTATCGAGCAGGCCCTCGTATTCGGGGTCTCGCAGATTGTCCAGATAGGCGGGGCTGTCGCGGTCGTTCGGGTCCCCCGTGATGGCGCGCATGGCGGCCGCGCTATAGCGCCCGTAGAGCGTGTCCTTGTCGAGCAGGCAGAACGGTTCGCCGGTGGCCTGCATCAGCGGGCCGATCAGCCGATGGGCCAGGGTGGTCTTGCCGGTGCCGGCGTGGCCGCAGAAGAAAATCAGTCGGGGCATGTCGGTGGGTTGCTGGAATCGGCACTTGCCAGGGGCGCGAGCGTCAAGCATACCGTTCTTTGCCGAAAATCAGATCGAACGGCGGTGAAATCGGTATCCTTGCCGCCTATCTCAAGGAAAGTTCTCGGATCCATGTCTGCAGCACAGAACCCCTACGACGGTCTTTCCTCGGCAGGCTTGCCGGACGAACTCCGGCTGGACGAGCCGGTGACCGACGCGACGCACGCGGAATTCCTGCAACTGCTCGATGCCGCGGCCAAGGCGGACGATGCCGGCTTCCTGGCGGCGTACGACGAGTGGATTTCGCATACGCGCCACCATTTCGAGCAGGAAGAGCAGTGGATGGAGGCGATGCAGTTCGGCCCGCGCTTCTGTCATGCGAACGAGCACCAGGGCGTGCTGCAGGTGGTGCAGGCCGTGCGCGACAAGATCGCGCAGGAAGTGGCAGACCCGGAGGGGCCGGGCAAGGGCGGACTGTCGCTGGGACGCCGCCTGGTGGATGAGCTGTCAGGCTGGTTCGACAATCACGTCAAGTCGATGGACGCGATGATGGTCGAACATATGAAGGCCAACGGCTTTTCGCTGATCGAGGCACCGGCGGCCTGAAGACAGCCAGGCGTCAGATCGCGCCGGAGAGGGGCCGCCCCCTCGCCGGCACGTCGCCAGCCGATCAGCCCATCAGTTCAGCGCCGTGCTCAGCTGCCGGCGCCATTTCGATACCACTTCTGGCGAATCGGCCATCAACTCGAACACCGACAACATCGTCTTGCGGCCGATGTCGTCTTCAAAGCCGCGGTCGCGGCGCACGATTTCCATCAGTTGTGCCAGCGCGGGTTCGTACTCGCGCCGGGCAATCATCACCTTTGCCAGGTCCAGGCGAGCAGCCAGGTTGGCCGGCTCGGCCTCGACCTGTGCCTTGAGTTCGGCGCCATCGGGCAGATCGTCCAGTCCCTTCATCGCATCCAGCCGGGTCCGCAACGCGGCGTAGCCGTCTTCCTGCGGCGCGCGCGGCGTCAGGCGGCCGAACTCCGCTTCGGCGGCATCGATGGCATCGTCATCGAGCAGGAAGCTGATATACGCCAGCCGGTTCGAATCGTTCTCGGGGTCGTGCGCCAGCGCTGCCTGCCAGGCGGCCTTGGCGCCTTCGCGGTCACCGGCCGCGGCCAGGGCCTGGGCGTCCTGCAACGCAACTTCGCCTTCGGTCGGGGCCAGCGTGTCGATGAATTCGCGCAATTGCGATTCCGGTAGCACGCCCACGAACTGGTTGACCGCCTGTCCGCCGGCAAACGCGACCACGTGGGGGATGCTCCGCACACCAAAGTGCCCGGCCAGCTGCTGGTTCTCGTCGACATTGACCTTGACGAGCTTCCACGCGCCGCCGGCTTCGGCTTCCAGTTTTTCCAGCATCGGCCCCAGCGTGCGGCACGGACCACACCACGGCGCCCAGAAATCCACCAGCACGGGCACGGGGCTATTGATGACTTCGGCTTCGAAGTTCTGCAGGGTGACGTCGCTCATGTTCTGCACCTTGGAATCGGGTTGGCCAGCGCGGTGGCCGGATTCCCCTATTGTGAGGGTGAAGTCCCAAATTGCAACCGGTCGCTGCCGGGGGCCACGCGATGCGCGGGAAAACCTCCTGTTGAAAATAGAACGGTCGTTCAGTTATATTGCTTGACCAACAGGCGGGGCCCACCCCGCGCGACACGCGATTTCCAGAAACTGGTCCGTTGACGACCATCCGCAGGAGACACCATGACCACCAAGCCCGCCCGTCCGCACTTCCAGTTCTGGCCCAAGCGAGTGCCGACCGAAATCGTGCTGCCGGAAACTTCGCTCTGGTACAACCTCGAAGTGTCGGCACGCCGGTACGCGGACAAGGCCGCCATCCGCTACTTCGGCAACGCCATCACGTTCCGCGCGCTCGAGGCGCAGGCCACGGCGATGGCCGGATGGCTGCAGCAGAAGGCGGGGGTGAAGAAGGGCGATCGCGTGCTGCTGTACATGCAGAACTGCCCGCAGTTCATCGTCAGCTACTACGCCATCCTGCGCGCCGACGCGGTAGTGGTGCCGGTCAATCCGATGAACCGCGCCGAGGAATTCAAGCACTACATCACCGATGCCGGCGCCCGCGTGGCGATCTGCACGGCCGACCTGGCGGCCGGCGCGATGCAGGCCGATGGCGAGCTTGCGCCCGAGCAGCGCCTGCAGCATCTGCTGGTGACGCAGTACGCCGACGCGCTGCCGCCATCGCATGAATTCCCCGAGGACGCACCGCCCGCCTGGCTGACCGTGCAGCACCCGCTGCCCGCCAATGCCACGCCGTGGGCCGAAGCGTTGGGCGCCGGGCTGCAGCCCGGGCCGCATACCGCCGGCCCGGACGACATGGCCGTGATGCCGTACACGTCGGGTACCACGGGCTTCCCGAAGGGCTGCATCCACACCCATCGCTCGGTGATGCACAACGTCATCGGCGGGGCCACGTGGTCGGGCAGCGGCGCCGAATCGGTGATCCTGTCGGTGCTGCCGCTGTTCCACGTGACCGGCATGCAGTACGGCATGAACGGCCCGATCTACACCGGCGCCACCGTGGTGATGCTGCCGCGCTGGGATCGCGAGGTGGCCGGGCGCCTGATCTCGCGCTACCAGGTCACGCACTGGACCAACATCCCGACCATGGTGATCGACTTCCTGGGCAGCCCGAACCTGGCATCGTTCGACGTCACCAGCCTGCGCTACATCGGCGGCGGCGGCGCGGCCATGCCGCAAGCCGTGGCCGAGCGCCTGAAGACGCAGTTCGGCCTGAGCTACCTGGAAGGCTACGGCCTGTCCGAGACCATGGCGCCGACGCACAGCAATCCGTCCGAGCGCGCCAAGCTGCAATGCCTGGGCGTGCCGACGTTCAACACCGACGCGCGCGTGGTGGACCCCGTGACGCTGCGGGAAATGCCGCCCAACGAAGTGGGCGAGATCATCGTGCGCGGCCCACAGGTGTTCAAGGGCTACTGGGGCAAGGACGATGCCACGCGCGACGCGTTCATCGAGTTCGAAGGGCAGACCTACTTCCGCACGGGCGACCTGGGCCGCATGGACGAAGAGGGCTACTACTTCATCACCGATCGGCTGAAGCGCATGATCAATGCGTCGGGCTTCAAGGTCTGGCCGGCCGAGGTGGAGAACCTGCTGTACAAGCACCCGGCTGTGCAGGAAGCCTGCATCATCGGCACGCGCGACCAGTATCGCGGCGAGACGGTGAAGGCGGTGGTGGTGCTGCGCGCCGATGCCAAGGGCAAGACCCGGCCCGAGGACATCATCGAATGGGCAAAGGAGAATATGGCCGCCTACAAGTACCCGCGCGTGGTGGAATTCGTCGACGCGCTGCCGAAGTCGGGCACCGGCAAGGTGATGTGGCGCCAACTGCAGGAATCGGAAAACGCTCGGCAGACGGCTTGATCCGGAGCTTGTTTTCTCCCCTCTCCCGCTCGCGGGAGAGGGCAGCTTCCATTAATGTCCCCTGGCCCGCATCAGCATCTTCACCATCGTCTTGTAGCCGCGTTCGCGTGCATGGCGTGACGGCGTGATGCCCTCGCGGTCGGCCAGGTTGGCGTCGGCGCCGGCATCGAGCAGCAGTTGCACGATTTCTTCATAGCGGGCGCTGCCGTCGCCCAGGATGATGGCCTCCAGCAGCGCCGTCCAGCCCAGCTGGTTGACGCGATCCACCGGCACCCCAGCCTTCAATAGCAGTTTTACGACTTCGACATTGCCATGCTGGCTGGCCGCGATCAGGGCCGTGCCGTCGTAGCGGTCGGTGCTGCGGGTGTCGGCGCCATGCGATAGCGACAGGCGCACTACATCGATCTGGTTCGTGGCCGCTCCCAGCAGGAAGGCGCTGTTCGATTCGCCGTCTTTCTGGTTGACGTCGGCGCCGGCCATGATCAGCGCGCGGGCGACATCGCCACGGCGGTTGTACACGGCAGCCAGCAGGGCAGAGCGGCCGCGTTCGTCAACCGCGTGGTACGACGCGCCGGCCTTGAGCAGCCGGTTCACGAGATCGAGATCGCCAATGCTGGCGGCGGTGATGAGGTTGCGGTCGAGTGCGGAGATGCCCTCGGTACGCAACGACGGGTGGGACGGCTCCGCATGCGGCGCGGGTGCTGGCGGCGACGATGCGTCGCGCATGCCGCCAATCGACCGCGCCAGCGTCTGGCCGCCCTGGCCCGCCAGCAATCCACCGCCCATCAGCAATCCCATCAACCCGAGCATCTCGGCAAGTGCCTGGCGGCGGTGGCGGGTCTGGGAGCGCGTCATGATGGTCGGCAGGGCTTCGGTCAGACGGTTTCGTGGGGTGGGCCGTGGCGGCCACGGCGTCCTCGGGGCAGGTGGCCGCCGACGCCGAGGTGGCCACCGGCGTGGCCACGGTGCAGGTGTCGCTGGCGGTCTCGATAGCGTCGCTTTCCTGCAGCTGGCGCCACAGGCGCCCCAGGTAGGGGTCGTCGACGCCGTGGGTGGCCAGTCCCAGCAAGGTCTGGTGCAGATATTCGCGGGCTGGGCCGTACAGGCCGCAGGCGTGGCGCAGGCAGTCCACCACCCGGGCATCGGGCAGCCGGCCGGCGTACCCGGCATGTTCGCGATTCATCACGAAAGCGAGCGCCCGCTGTTCGGGGGCGTCAGGCGCGGTGTCCATCTTCACGCGCAGCCAGCGCGGGTGGTAGGCGCCGGTCATCATCTCGCGGCGCCACAGCACGCGGAATTCCTGCTCGACCACGTGGCGCGGAATGCGGAACGCCATGCCCGTGCAGCAACCGCCACGGTCCAGGCCCAGCACCAGCCCGGGTTGTCCCAGGTGCCGCGATTGATTTTCGAATAGAGGTAGAAGCCGCGATGGTAGCCATGCACGGTGGCCAGGCGGCTTTCGGTGTGGACGACCATCGGATTCCAGATCAGCGATCCGTAGCCGAAGACCCAGACGTCGCCATCCATGCCCGGTGTGTCGGGGCGGCTGGCCAGCGCGTGGCACAGCGAACGCTCCACGTCGGCCTCTGGCAACAGCGAAGACGCGACCGGCGTGCTGCACAGCGTCGTGCGCAGCCTGTTTGCTTCGAGGTCCTGTCTTGTAATGGCCATGGCTGAAAGAATAATCCAAAGCGCATTGATGCGTCGCAAGCAAACCACACATCGGGGCCAAGGTGTGTGTAGCAGGCAACGGTCAGGCCGCCGGCTGGTCGTGGATCGATTGGCCGGATTGGGGGCCAAGTCACTACAATAGGGTCCCTAACGCAGGCGAATTTCGGAGAACCGCACATGGCGCACACCCTGACCGTGGTATTTGGCAGCGGCAAGGAATTTGAATTCACGCTGGGGGACAGCGATCTCGCGGCAGTCACCGAGGATGACGCCTGGCGCTGGTTCGATCGCGAATATGCCGAACTGGACTGCCAGGCGTCGAGCCCGGTCGGCAAGGTGCTTGTGATCGACAAGATCCTTAATGTCGCCAAATTTTCTGGCGAGAGCCGTTTGCCGGGAATGCCGACTGGGCACAGGACTTTGCCCGTCATGCCGGACGCCTGCTGGACCGCGACAAGGTGCGGATCGACGTGGGCAACGCGGCCATTGGTTTTAATCGTTTTTCGGCCATTTCTGGCCTGGAACAAACAAAAACGGACGCCGAGGCGTCCGTTTTTTGCTCAGTGCGCGGGAATCAGACCGACAGCAATTCCACTTCGAACAGCAGCGTGGCGTTCGGCGGAATCACGCCGCCGGCGCCGCGTGCGCCGTAGCCGAGGTCGGCCGGGATCACCAGGCGACGCGTGCCGCCCACCTTCATGCCTTGCACGCCTTCGTCCCAGCCACGGATCACGTGGCCGGCGCCCAGCGGGAAGACGAACGGGTCGTTGCGGTCCTTGCTCGAATCGAACTTGCGGCCCGGTTGGCCGTTTTCGTAGAGCCAGCCGGTGTAGTGCACGGTCACGTGCTTGCCAGCCGTGGCTTCGTCGCCCGAGCCAACGACGGTGTCTTCGTATTGCAGGCCGGAGGGATTGGTATGCATCGCGGTCTTCCTTTTCTGTGTGGCGGTAAATGTGTCCGATCGCTGCCAGGCGTCGGGCGGCCGGTGCGGCTAGGCGTCGGCGCGCTGGAGCACGTCGCGCGTCAGCTGCACGTTGTGATCGTCATCGCTGACCCAGATGTCGCCGTCCTGGATCGTCACCGACAGGCGCATGGCGCGCTGGGCCATCTGGGCCAGCGCGTCCACGGCTTCGGAAGGCACATTGTAGACGGTCACGTTGCGCAGCTTGCTGGCCTTGCCGGCCATGCCTTTCCACCATTCGCGGGCGCTGGCGCTCTGATAGGTATAGACGGTAACGTGGTCGGCACGCGCCGCGGCGCGCTTCAGCCGGGTTTCGTCGGGCTGGCCCAGGTCGATCCAGTGGATGATGTCGCCCGTCAGGGACTTGTCCCAGAGATCGGGCTCGTCGGGTTCGTCCAGGCCGCGCGTGAAGGCCATCGATTCGGTGGCTTCGCAGGCAAAGGCCAGCAGGCGGACCATCATGCGGGCATCGTTTTCGGACGGATGCTGCGCGATGGTGAGCGTATGACTGCCGTAGTACGGCCGGTCCATGTCCGAGACGGACAGTTCGGCCTTGAAGATGGTGGATTTGAGCGCCATGGGATGGGGAAAGCGGCGCGCGCCGGCAACGGTGCCTGGCACGCGAAAGGCCGAATCATACGTGATCCGCGTGGCGGAGCGATGGAAAACCGGCGCCGGTATGTGCGCCGGCTCGCTCAGACGGAGGGCAGATCAGGGCTTGCGGTACTCGCCAAGCCAGAAGCGCAGCACCGCCGAGACCAGCACCAGCCCCAGGAACGCAGCGGCGGCCACAAGGGCCAGTCCGCCATCGCTGTTGATCTGGCCGTGCACGACCAGGCGGGTCAGCAGGATGCCCACCATCCCGGCCAGCAGCGGAAGCAGCAGCGCGCCCCGGCCGTAGGTGCGGAACGCCCACAGCGGAAAGCGGCGGAGAAATCGAGGGGAATGCTGCATGCCAGGCACGCACCGGCAGCAGCCAGCGACGCCGAAACGACGTCGTTGAGGGAGATCAGGCTCATCTTGACTCGCGTCTGGCCGGGTACGCTTAGGCGAAACGCGGCAAAATGGGAATAGGCAAGGCGCTGATTTTACTGAATATTTTGCTGCCAAAGGTGACGCCGGGCCGTCATCGTGCCTTGACTGCCCCATTTTTTCGCAACTCACTGCGCCGGCCCGGCAGGCGACGCCTCGACAGAGATCTGCAATGTGACGGTGTCACCCACATCGGGCAGGAACCTCGTCATTCCAAACGCGCTGCGCAGGAAAGTTGCGTGGAAATCACCTCCGCACACATCGCGCTTGATGCCGAACAGCACGGTCTGGCCACAGCTGAAGCGGTCGGCCTCCAGCCTGAGCGGCTGGGCGACGCCATGCAGCGAGAACGTGCCTTCCACCGCAACCAGCTTGCCGCCGTCCGTGACGAACCGGTTGGCCTGGAACCTGGCCACGGGAAAGCTCTGACTGTCGAAGAACTGGGCCGAGCGCAGCACGCCGTCAAGGCTGCGGTTGCCGCTGTCGACCGAATCGGTGTCGACGGTAAAGTCGAGCGATCCCGCCCCCGTGGCCGGATCGTAGATCACCCGGCCATCGATCTTGCCAAACCGGCCGCGCACAGTGGTGCGGTCGAAGTGGCTGACGCCGAAGTAGACGCTGGTGTGAGTGGGGTCGACGGTGTAGTTCGTGGGCGCGGCGAGGGCGGGCGTGGCGGTCAGGGTGGCCAGCGCGACCAGTGCGCCCGACGCTAGCGCAGCGACGGCAGGGCAGGGCGTTGCATCGGCATGGCCATGGACACGATGGACTCAGTGGACAAACACCGGCAGCAAAAAGATGCCGATCACCGTCAGATAGCCGATTGTCCAGCAGAGGGTACGCAGCGTGGCGCGGTCGGTCAGGTAGCAGATCGTGTAGAGCACCCTGACCACGATGAACACCATGGCCAGTTCGTCGATGCGGGCCTGGGGCGCCGCAAGATGCGTGGCCGTGAACACGGCCGCGGCAAAGAACGGGAACGCTTCAAAGTGATTGCGGTGGGCCATGTCGGCGCGGCGGGCGCGGCCGCTCTGCCGTTCCAGCCACGCGCGCGGGTCGTGGTTGTCGAAGGCGCCGGCGCGGTTGCCGGCCTTGGCGATGGAAACCGTCAACACTGGCATCAGGCCTGCCAGCAATACACACCAGAACGCGATCGGCATAAGACTCCTTGCGTGTTTCGGTGCGAGAGGCGGCAAGGCGTGCCACCTCCCTTCCTTTTTGTTGCCTTGCCGGAGCAAGGACGCCCCGGGCAGGGTCAGGCCGCGACGACCTTGATGCGCACGCCGTCGGCGCCGCCCACGCTGACCACCTGGCCGGCGCGGATCTTGGCGGTCTTGCGCGACTCTCCCGCACCGTCCACCGAGACTTCGCCCGACGCCACCAGTGCCTTGCCGGCACCGCCGCTGTCACAGACGCCAGCCACCTTGAGCAGGTCGTTCAGGGCGATGAACTCGCCCTCTAGCGGAAATGTAATCGTCTGTGCCATCGTCACTTGCCCCAGCTGTCCTTGAGGCCAACCGTCCGGTTGAACACCGGCTTGCCGGGCTGTGAATCGGTACGGTCGGCCACGAAGTAGCCGTGACGCTCGAACTGGAAGCGCTCTTCCGGCTTGGCGTCGCGCAGGCCCGGTTCCAGATAGGCGGTCACCACCTTCTTCGAGTCCGGATTCAGCGCGTCGAGGAAGTTCTTGCCGCCGGCGTCCGGATTCGGATCGTTGAACAGGCGGTCGTACAGGCGGACTTCGGCCGGGCAGGCATGCGCCGCGCTGACCCAGTGGATGTTGCCCTTGACCTTGACGCTGTCCGCGCCCGGCGTGCCGCTCTTCGTCTCCGGCAGGTAGTTCGCGTGGACGGCTACCACGTTGCCGTCGGCGTCCTTGTCCACGCCCGTGCATTCGATCACGTAGCCGTAGCGCAGGCGCACCTTGTTGCCCGGGAACAGGCGGAAATAGCCCTTGGGCGGATTCTCGTTGAAGTCCTCGCGCTCGATCCACAGTTCGCGCGACAGCGGGAACACGCGTCGGCCCATTTCCGGCAGCTTCGGGTGCACCGGTGCCGAGCATTCCTCGCTCTGGCCCTCGGGGTAGTTGTCCAGGATCAGCTTGACCGGGTCCAGCACGCCCACGCTGCGCGGGGCGCGTGCGTCCAGGTCGTCGCGCACGGCGCCTTCCAGCGTGCTCATGTCGATCCAGCTGTCGGCCTTCGACACGCCGATGCGGTCGCAGAAGAGCTGGATCGATTCGGGCGTATAGCCGCGGCGGCGCATGCCCACGATGGTCGGCATGCGGGGGTCGTCCCAGCCGTCGACGCGCTTTTCGTCCACCAGCTGCTTGAGCTTGCGCTTGCTGGTGATCGCGTAGGTCAGGTTCAGGCGCGCGAACTCGTACTGGTGCGGCAGCGGGCTGGCGAAGACGCCGGCGTCGCGCAGGTGTTCCAGCACCCAGTCGTAGAGCGGGCGGTTGTTCTCGAATTCGAGCGTGCACAGCGAATGCGTGATGTTCTCGATCGCGTCCGAGATGCAGTGCGTGAAGTCGTACATCGGATAGATGCACCACTTGTCGCCGGTACGGTGGTGGTGGGCGTGGCGGATGCGGTAGAGCACCGGGTCGCGCATCACGATGTTCGGCGCGGTCATGTCGATCTTCGCGCGCAGCACGTGTTCGCCGTCACCGTACTTGCCGTCGCGCATCTCGCGGAACAGCTTCAGGTTTTCCTCGACGGAGCGGTCGCGGAACGGCGACGGCTTGCCGGGCTCCGAGAAGTTGCCGCGGTTGGCGGCGATCTGCTCGGCGGTCTGGCTGTCCACGTAGGCCACGCCACGCTCGATCAGCGTCTCCGCGAACTGGTACAGGCGGTCGAAGTAATCGCTGGCGTAGTACAGGTGCGGCTCGCCGCCGGGCTGTTTTGCGTCCCACGAGAAGCCCAGCCAGTGCACCGCGTCGATGATGGAATCGACGTACTCGGTGTCTTCCTTGACCGGATTCGTGTCGTCGAAGCGCAGGTGGCAGCGGCCGGCGTAGTCGCGGGCCAGGCCGAAGTTCACGCAGATACTCTTGGCGTGGCCGATGTGCAGGTAGCCGTTAGGCTCCGGCGGGAAGCGCGTGATGACCGTCGGCAGCGGCTCGCCCTGCTTGTCCGCGCGGCCGCCGTACGTGCCGGCGGTAAGGTCCTGGTCGATGATGCTCCGCAGGAAGTTGGAGGCGGCTGGCGTGTCGGTAGGCTTGTTGTCGTGGCTCATGTTGGCGCCGCATCACCTGCGGCTCGATAACGGGTGGACCGGCCTGGTCTGGATTGACCCGGCCGCGATCCTGATGTTCCTGGGTTGGGTGCGCCGGCATGGCGATGTCCGGCGAATGGCGCGATTTTACCGTGCCTGCGGCGCGACCCGGCGGTGTGGCGAGAAAATCGGATTCGTCTCACTGCGCGGGCGGCCGAAGTGGTGCAGAATCCACGGCACGGTACCGCCCGTCGTACCGGCGTCGCGCATGCTCCGTGCGACGTCATCGTCGCATGCCGCCCCCCATTCCCGACGCAGGAATACATGCCATGAATGCCGCCAGTTCCGCCAGTTCCCCAACTTCCGCCAGCCCGGCTGGCCACCAGACCGCCGCCGAGGCGCTCGCCGCGCTCTGGGGCGCCGCCGCCATGCCGCCCGAGGCGCTGTCGCACCTGACCCTGACCGGCGAGGACCCGGTCCTGCCATCCAGCTTCGCCATCGGCACCGCCGCGCAGGCCAGCCTGGGCGCGTCGGCGCTGGCCGCCGCCGCGCTCTGGGCGCAGCGCACCGGCCGCTGGCAGGATGTGTCCGTCGATATGCGCCACGCGCTGGCGGAATTCCGCAGTGAGCGCTACCTGCGTGTCAATGGCGGGCCGGCGCCCGAGCTCTGGGACAAGATTGCCGGGCTGTACCCGGCCGGGGATGGCCGCTGGGTGCGTCTGCATACGAATTTCCCCACCATCGCGACGGCGTCCTGAAGATCCTCAAATGCGGCTACGACAAGGATGCCGTGCGCACGGCGCTGTTGGCCTGGAAAGCCGAGGATTTCGAGTCGGTGGCGTCCGATGCCGGCATGGTCGTGTCGGCGATGCGCTCGCTGGACGAATGGCTGCAGCACCCGCAGGCCCAGGCGCTGAAAGGGCTGCCGCCCGTCATCATCGAAAAGATCGGCGAGGCGCCGCCCGAGCCGCTGCCGGCGTTTGGCCCGCATGCCGAGATCAACGTCGACGCGCGGCCGCTGAGCGGTGTCCGGGTGCTCGACTTCACCCGGATCATCGCCGGGCCGGTGGCCGGCCGTACGCTGGCCGCCCATGGCGCCGACGTGCTGCTGGTGACGGCTGCGCACCTGCCGTCGATGCCATCGCTGGTGATCGATACGGGCCGGGGCAAGCGCTCGTGCCAGCTGGACCTGCGCGACGCCGACGATAAGCGTGCGCAGCACAAGCTGTTCCACGGGGCCGATGTGGTGGTGCAGGGCTATCGTCCCAACGGGCTGGCCGAACTGGGCGCCGGCCCCGAGGCGGCGGCGCGGGCGCGGCCCGGCATCGTCTATGTCTCGCTGTCCGCCTACGGCCATGTGGGCCCGTGGTCGGGCAAGCGCGGCTTCGATTCGCTGGTGCAGACCGCCACCGGCATCAACACCGACGAGGCGCAGGCGGCCGGCAGTGCCGAACCGAAGCCGTTGCCGGCCCAGGTGCTGGACCATGCATCGGGCTATCTGCTGGCATTTGGCGCGATGGTGGCGCTGCATCGCCGCGCCGTGGAAGGGGGAGCTGGCACGTGCGTGTATCGCTGGCGCAAGTGGGCCAGTGGCTGCGCAGCCTGGGGCGCGTGCCGGACGGCATGAGTGTGCCCGACCAGCATATCGACGAGATTTCCGATCTGCTCGAAGTAGAGGAGTCGGGGTTTGGCGAACTGACGGTGGTGCGCCACGCCGCGCACCTGTCGGAAACGCCCGCGCACTGGGCGCTGCCGTCGGTGCCGCTGGGCACCCACGCGGCGGAGTGGCTGCCGCGCTAATCAATACAGCGTGGTGCGCACGCGCTCGGGCAGCTCGCGGTCGTAGGCGACGCCATCGATCGCGTTCTGGCTCAGGTCGGCCAGCATGGAGCCGGTGCTGGGCAACGCCTCGCGCGGGATCTGCGCGTCGGCCAGCCACAGGCGCGAGCGTAGCAGGGCACGCGCGCACTGGAAGAACACCGATTCGATGCGGATCACCAGCACCGTGGTGGGCGCCTTGTCCTGCATCATGCAGCGGGCAATCAGTTCTGGATCGGTGGAGACCGTGGCGGTGCCGCTGACGCGCAGCGTCTCGTTGACGCCGGGCACCAGGAACAGCAGCCCCACGCGCGGATCGGCCAGGATATTGCGCAGGCTGTCGATGCGGTTGTTGCCGCGCCGGTCGGGCAGCAGCAGCGTGCGGTCGTCCAGCACCTGCACGAAGCCGGGCGCATCGCCACGGGGCGAGCAGTCGCCGCCCTTGTCGTTCATCGTGGAAAGCAGGCAGAACGGCGATGCCTCGACAAACGCGCGGTAGTGTGGATGCAGGTAATCGACTTCCTTGGCCAGCGAGGCGGCGCCGGGTTCGGCGTAGAGCGCTTCGAGTTCGGCCAGCGTGGCGATGTCGTGCGATGGCATGGGGCGGCTCGCGAAATTTGGGAGTAGGGCGGGGAAGGCGCCAGTATGACGCACTTCAATGAGGTGATACGCTGCGTCGTCAGATGCTGACTGTGCCGCGCCCGAGTTCGATCACGCGGCCACCCACGCGGATCGCGCCCTCCGCGGTGACGGCGAGGTCAAGCCGGCATCGTCGATCGACGAATTCTCCCTGGTCGACTTCATATCGGGCCGGCAGCGCGTGGCCGGTGGCCAGCAGCCAGCCGCCCAGGTTGGCGCAGGCCGAGCCCGTGCCCGGGTCTTCCGCCACGCCGCCGCCCTGCTTGGTGAAGAAATAGCGCACCAGCACCTTGCCCGGCTGTTCCGGGTCGAAGGCGAACACATAGGCCGTCTTGCGGCCCAGGCTGCTTTGCGGCCAGCGGTCCAGGCGGCTACTGTCGGGCTGCGTGCGGCGCACGGCGTCGGGCGTCTTCAGCGGCACCAGCAGCTGGTCCGCGCCGGTATCGACCCACATCGGCGCGCCGGCCAGGTCGTCGGCGTGAAGCCCCAGCAGCGACGCCATCTCTTCATCGGACAGGCCGGCCGGTGCCGTCTTGGGCGCGCCCTGGTGCGGAGCGGTCAGGGTCCAGCGATCGCCGTCGGCGGTGACGGGCACCACGCCAGCCTTGAATTCCAGCGACAGGGCGTCGCCGGCGCCGGCCAGGTCGCGTACCACGTGGGCGGTGCCCAGCGTGGGATGGCCGGCAAAGCGCATCTCGTAGCCGGGCGTGAAGATACGCACGGCGGCATTCGCCTTGTCGGACGGCAGGATGAAGGTGGTCTCGGACAGGTTGAACTGCAGCGCCAGGGCCTGCATCGTGACATCGTCCATGCCGCGCGCATCCTCGAAGACGCACAGGGGATTGCCGCCAAACGTGGATTCGGCAAAGACATTGACGATACGGTAAGCGTAAGTGGCCATGGCGGAGCGCTGACGTGATGGACGAGACGCACAGTGTCACGGAAGCGGGGCGCCGATGCCATGCACAGTTTCATCCAAGTGCAACGTAACAGTTGCAGTTGCATCTCTCCTGCTCGCGGCCAGTAAAAAAGGCGCCATGAATTGCTCCATGGCGCCTCGCAGGACTTCAACTACGTACTACATACTGTGATGCGTGCTGCGGTACTACGATATCGCTGCTCCAGTCGGTGCAGGCATCAGAAGCCCACGGCCTGGCCGTCGCGGCGGCTGTCGCTGGCGGCCACGTAGCCGTGTTCGGCGTCTTCCGACAGGCGCCAGATAAACTGGCCCGAGCCGAAATCCATATACGGGTCTTCCACCGACTTGAGCTTGTGGCCACGGTCCTTGAGGCCGGCCACGGTGTTTGCGTCCATGGTGCCTTCAACGTCCAGCGTGAAGTCGCGGTTGACCTTCCAGCGCGGCGCGCAGCAGGCGGCCTGCGGCTGCTGGTTGTAGTCGACCATGCGCACCACGGTCTGCAGATGGCCCTGCGGCTGCATGTCGCCGCCCATCACGCCAAAACTCATCACGGGCTGGCCGTCCCTGGTCAGGAACGCCGGGATGATCGTGTGGAACGGGCGCTTGCCGCCTTCCACCACGTTGGCCGACTTCGGATCCATCGAGAAGCCCACGCCACGATTCTGCAGGCTGATGCCGGTGCCCGGCACCACCACGCCCGAACCAAAGCCCATGTAGTTCGACTGGATGAACGAGATCATCATGCCGTTCTCGTCGGCGGCGGTCAGGTAGATCGTGCCGCCCGTGCGTGGCATGCCGAAGTTGAAATGCGTGGCGCGCTGCATGTCGATCAGCTTGGCGCGCGACTTCAGGTACGCATCGTCCAGCATCTGCTCGGGCGTGACTTCCATGCTGCGCGGGTCGGCCACGTAGCGGTACAGGTCGGCAAACGCCAGCTTCATAGCCTCGATCTGCAGGTGCTGCGAATCGACCGAGTCCACCGGCAGGGCGCCCAGGTCGAACTGGTCCAGGATGCCCAGCGCCATCAGCGCGGCAATGCCCTGGCCGTTCGGCGGGATTTCATGCACGTCGTAGCCGCGATACGACTTGCTGATTGGCTTGACCCACTCGGGGCGGTAGTTACGCAGGTCGTCCAGCGTCATCGCGGCGCCGCATTCCTTGCTGAAGGCGGCAATCTTCTCGGCGATCTCGCCTTCGTAGTAAGAACGGCCCTTGGTGGCGCCGATCTTGCGCAGCGTCTCGGCGGCGTTCTTGAACACGAACTTCTCGCCGACCTGCGGCGCGCGGCCGTTGGGCATGAACGTGTCGGCAAAGCCTGGCTGGCTCTTGAGGTCCGGCACGGCGGCGGCCCACTTGTGCGCCACCACCGGCGGCACGGCGTAGCCGCGTTCGGCGATCTCGATGGCGGGCTCCATCAGGTCTTCGAACGGCAGCTTGCCGAAGCGCTCGTGCAGCGCGGCCCAGCCGGCGATCACGCCCGGCACGGTGACCGAATCCCAGCCACGGATCGGCCGGTTGGCCAGGCCGTTGCCGTCCGCGCCGTACTTGTTCTTGAAGTATTCCGGGCTCCAGGCCTTGGGGGCCACGCCCGACGCGTTCAGGCCATGCAGTTCCTTGCCGTCCCACAGGATCGCGAACGCGTCGCTGCCCAGTCCGCACGATACGGGTTCGACCAGCGTGATCGCTGCCGCGGCGGCAATCGCGGCGTCCACGGCGTTGCCGCCCTTCAGCAGCATGCGCAGGCCAGCCTGCGCGGCCAGCGGGTGCGAGGTCGATACCACGTTGCGCGCAAACAGCGGAATGCGCACGGTGGGGTAGGGGTTGGTCCAGTTGAAGTTCTGCATGGTGTGTCTCTCTTTATGCCAGTGTGTTCTCCCCTCTCCCACATGTGGGAGAGGGGCGGGGAGAGGGTCGGCGATTCAAGATTCGACTAGTCGCTACTTGAACCGCTTTGCCCTCACCCCAACCCCTCTCCCGCGAGGCGGGAGAGGGGAGCAAATTCGGGGATCAGATCATCAATCCACCTGGATCTTGCGATCCTTGATCAGCTTGCCCCAGCGTGCGCTGTCCTTCTTGACCATCGCGGCGAACTGGGCCGGCGTGCCGCCAACCGGCTCGGCGCCCAGCTTGGCCAGGCGGTCCTTCACGTCCTGCGACTGGATGGCCTTGTTGAATTCGGCATTCAGGCGGTTGACGATCTCGGGTGGCAGGCCCTTGGGGCCATAGATGCCGAACCAGGTGTCCGACTCGAAGCCAGGCAGGCCCGATTCGCTGGCAGTGGGCAGGTCCGGCGCCAGCGGCGATCGCTTCAGGCTGGTCACGGCCAGCGCCTTGAGCTTGCCGTCCTTCACATGGGGCATGCCGGACACGATGCTGTCGAACAGCACCTGCACCTTGTTCGAGATCAGGTCCGGCACGGCCAGCGCGGTGCCGCGATACGGAATATGCGTGATGAACACGCCGGCCTGGGCCTTGAACGCTTCGGCGGTCAGGTGGACCACGGTGCCGTTGCCGCTGGACGCGTAGTTCAGCTCGCCCGGATGCTTCTTGGCATAGTCGATCAGTTCCTTGACGTTCTTCACCGGCAGCTGGTTCGGCACGACCAGCACGTTGGTGGCCGTGGCTACCTGGCCAATCGGCGTGAAGTCGGTGTCGGTGTTGTACGGCAGGTGCGTATTGATGTACGGCCCGATCGAATGCGTGCTGGTGGTGGCGATCAGGATCGTGTAGCCGTCCGGCGCGGCCTTGGCGGCCATGTCCGAGCCGATGGCGCCGCCGGCACCGGGCCGGTTGTCCACGACGATCTGCTGCCCCAGGTTCTGGCCCACCTTCTGGGCGATGGCGCGCGCCAGCAGGTCGGTGGCGCCGCTGGCCGGGAACGGCACGATCAGGCGGATCGGCTTGCTGGGAAAGGTGTCGGCGTGCGACGGTGCGGCAGCAAGGGTAAGGCTCGTGGCAAGGCCGATGCCAGCAAGGCGTAGCCAGGATTTCATGTTGTGCGTCTCCGGGACGGATGGGTACGACGTGGAACTGCGGCAGGAAAACACAAATTATTCCGCGCCCGCGTCCACAATGAAAGTTAATATTCCTTGCTTGATTAACAAGAAAATCTTGTGGATCGCCGGCGTGGTGCAAGCGCCCGGAATCCTGCACCAGCAATGAGCACGATTCGCTTTCTGAGGACCTTTGTTGCCGTCGCCGAGCACGGTTCGTTTGCCGCCGCCGCCAGCCAGGTGGCGGTGACGCAGGCGGCCGTCAGCCTGCAGATGCGGTCGCTGGAGGAAGAACTGCGCCGCGCGCTTTTCGACCGCAGCGGCCGGGTGGCCGTGCTCAATGCCGATGGACGGGCGCTGTTGCCGCAGGCGCGTCGGCTGCTGGCGCTCTACGACGACATGCGCGTGCCGCTGGCCGACACCGAAGCCATGGCCGGGGCGGTAGCCGTGGGCGCCGTGGTTTCCGTGATGGGCGGGCTGTCGCACGTGGTGGCGCAGATGAAACGCACCTATCCCGCGCTCGATGTCCGGCTGATCGGCGCCAAGTCGTTCGAGCTGGCGGCCATGGTGGAAAGCGGAGAACTCGACGCCGCGTTCGTGGTGGAGGGCTCCGCGCGGCTGGCTGGCACGCTGCACTGGACGCCGCTCTACGACGAGCCTCTGGTGGCGATTGCTGCACGTGGCAGCCAGGGCGACGATGCACGGCAGGCGCTGGCGTCGAACCCCTTCCTGCGCTTCGACCGCAGCCAGCGCACCGGCGCGCTGGTGGAACGCGCGCTGCGCCGCGCGCACCTTCGCACCAACGAATACCTGGAGCTGAACTCGATCGAGGCGCTGGTGGAACTGGTGCGGCAGGAAGTGGGCGTGACCGTGGTGCCGCTGCTCAAGCGGGCCCGCTGGCGCGACGACAAGGCGCTGCGCATCCTGCCGCTGCGGGCCGGTGGCGAGCCCACGGTGCGCACCATCGGCATGCTGGAGCGGCGCGACCACGGGCGCGTGCACGTGACCGAGGCGATCCGGGCCGCCTGCGAGGCGCTGTTCGGCGACTGAAGCGGTGGCGTACCCATGAAAAAGGGCGCCACGCGGGCGCCCTTCTTTGGACAGCGGTGAAACGTCCTTATTCTTCCTGGAACGCTTCCTCGCGCTTGGCCTTGATCGACGGCATGGCCACGATCAGCACCAGTACCGCAGCGGCAATCAGCAGGCCCAGCGACAGCGGACGCGTCACGAACACGCTGAAGTCACCACGCGACAGCAGCAGCGAACGGCGGAAGTTTTCTTCCATCATCGGCCCCAGCACGAAGCCCAGCAGCAGCGGCGCCGGCTCGCACTTCAGCTTGATGAACAGGTAGCCGATGATGCCGAAGGCCGCGGTCTGGAACACGTCGAACGTGGTGTTCTGGACCGAGTACACGCCGATGCAGCAGAACGTCAGGATGGCCGGGTACAGGTAGCGGTAAGGCACCTTCAGCAGCTTCACCCAGATACCGATCATCGGCAGGTTCAGCACGATCAGGATCAGGTTGCCCAGCCACATCGAGGCGATCAGGCCCCAGAACAGCGCCGGGTTGCTGGTCATCACCTGCGGACCGGGCTGGATGTTGTGGATGGTCATCGCGCCCACCATCAGCGCCATCACGGCGTTCGGCGGGATACCCAGCGTCAGCAGCGGGATGAACGACGTCTGGGCCGCGGCGTTGTTGGCCGATTCCGGACCTGCCACGCCTTCGATGGCGCCCTTGCCGAACTCATGCGAGTACTTCGACGTCTTCTTTCCAGCGAGTAGGCTGCGAACGAAGCCAGCGCCGCACCGCCACCCGGCAGAATGCCCAGCACCGAACCCAGTGCCGTGCCACGCAGCACGGCGGGATCATGCGCTTGAAGTCTTCCCTGGTCGGGAACAGGTTGGTCACGTGATCCGTGAAGGTCTCGCGGGCTTCCTTCTGCTCCAGGTTCGCGATGATTTCCGCGAAGCCGAACACACCCATGGCCACCGACACGAAGTTCAGGCCGTCGGTCAGCTCTGGCACGTCGAACGAGAAGCGCGCGGCGCCCGAATTCACGTCGGTACCCACCAGGCCCAGCAACAGGCCCAGCACGATCATCGAGATCGCCTTCACCAGCGAACCCGACGCCAGCACCACGGCACCGATCAGGCCAAGGATCATCAGCGAGAAGTACTCGGCCGGGCCGAACTTGAACGCCAGTTCCGACAGCGGCGCCGCAAAAGCGGCCAGGATCAGCGTGGCCACGCAGCCGGCGAAGAACGAGCCCAGGCCAGCGGTGGCCAGTGCCACGCCCGCGCGGCCGCGCCGTGCCATCTGGTAGCCGTCGATGGTGGTCACCACCGACGACGATTCGCCCGGCAGGTTCACCAGGATGGCGGTGGTCGAGCCGCCGTACTGGGCACCGTAGTAGATACCGGCCAGCATGATCAGCGCGGCCACCGGGGGCAGCGTGTAGGTCACGGGCAGCAGCATCGCGATGGTGGCCAGCGGGCCCAGGCCCGGCAGCACGCCGATCAGCGTACCGAGCACGCAGCCCAGGAACGCGTAGGCGATGTTCTGGAAGGACAGGGCGGTCGAGAAGCCCAGTCCGAGGTTGGCTAACAGTTCCATGAGGGCGGTCTCCTTAGCTTGCCAGGAAGGCCGGCCACACCGGCATCTGCAGGTTGATGCCGTACACGAACGCGCCCATGCTGATCACCACGAGGATGATCGCGTTGAGAACGGCGCCCTTCCAGCTGAATTCGTGGCTGGCCATCGAGGAAACCAGCACCAGTACCACCACCGACAGCACCATGCCCAGCGGCTTGAGCAGCAGGCCGAACAGCACGACCGAGCCCAGGATCCACAGCAGGATCTTCAGGTCCCAGCGGGCCAGGTGATCTTCTTCCGCCTTGGCGGACAGCGAGCCCCACAGTACCAGCGCGCCAAGAATGGCGAGCACGATGCCGAGCCAGAACGGGAAGTATCCCGGTCCCATCTTGGCGGCTGTTCCCATGGAATAGCCACGGGCGACGAAGGAAAAGCCGAAACCGACCAGGATGAACATCAGGCCGGAGGCAAAGTCCTTTTGGCTACGTATGCGCAAAATGATTCTCCTCGATATGACACAGCTTTGACTGCTTGAAATGCTTGAAATCGCGGCGACGAGGGTGCCCCCCGTTCACGGCAGGGTGGAAGGTAAAAGCGCATCCTTTCAGCTACCTTTCATATGTCTTCATTAAGTGGCAACCTCAGGGTATGTCCCTACGCAGACGTCTGAAAGCATTCGGTAAGTCGTTGACGACGCAAGGAAAAATGCAGGGGGTACGCCGGTGGAGGGCATCGCCCCGGGTGCATAGCCGGACGGAAACCGACAGACCGGCGCCGTCGGGCCACCTATGATCGAAGGCTGGAGCGAAAGCTTTCGCATGGCCTGATATCCCCCACAAGAACGACGACAGGAGGCGCGATTGGAAGCCATCGACCATGCCGTCCTGATTGGCGCCCTGGTGATGACACTGGGCATCCTGCTCGGGGTGTTCTCGGCCCGCTTCGGGGTGCCATTCCTGCTGGTATTCCTGGGCGTGGGCATGGCCGCCGGCGTGGATGGCCCGGGCGGCATCCGCTTTTCCAATACCTGGCTCAGCTTCCTGGTGGGCAATATCGCGCTGGCCGTGATCCTGCTCGACGGCGGCCTGCGCACGCGCTTTGCCACGTTCCGGGTGGCGCTGAAGCCGTCGCTGGCGCTGGCCACGGTGGGCGTGGTGGTGACGGCGGTGCTGGTGGGATTGTTTGCAACATGGATGCTCGGCATCGACTGGAAGCTCGGGCTGCTGCTGGGCGCCATCGTCGGGTCCACCGACGCGGCGGCGGTGTTCTCGCTGCTCAACAGCAGCGGCATCCGGCTCAAGGACCGCGTGGCCAGCGTGCTGGAGATCGAATCGGGCATCAACGACCCGATGGCCATTTTCCTGACCCTGACTCTGATCGAATGGATCACGGCGCCGCAGAGCCTGTCGCCCGGCGCGCTGGCGCTGCGGTTGCTGGTGCAGTTCGGGGTGGGCGGGCTGCTGGGCGTGGGGCTGGGCTATTGCATGGCCAACGTCATGGAGCGCGTCAATGTGGCCGAGGGGCTGCAGGCCATCCTGATCTGTTCGGGCGGGTGCATGATCTGGGCCATCGTCCAGTCATTCGGCGGCAGCGGCTTCCTGGCGGTCTATCTGGTGGGGATGATGGTCGGCAACCGCGACCGTGCCGTCAGCGAGGACGTGATGCGTGCCATGGACGGCATGGCCTGGCTGGCGCAGTCGGCCATGTTCCTGCTGCTGGGGCTGCTGGTGACGCCGCACCGCATCTGGGACATCGCCGTGCCTGCCCTGGCGCTGGCGGGATTCCTGATGTTCGTGGCGCGGCCCGTGGCGGTCTTCGCGGCGCTGCTGCCGTTCCGGTTCAGCGTGCGGGAGAAAGGCTTTCTGGCCTGGATGGGGTTGCGCGGCGCGGTGCCGATCGTCCTGTCGCTGTTCCCGCTGCTGCAGGGCATGGAGGATTCCGGACTGCTGTTCCGCGTGGCGTTCGCGGTGGTGCTGGCCAGCCTGCTGTGCCAGGGCACCTCCGTGGCGCTGGCCGCGCGGCTGGCGCGCGTGCTGCGGCCGGGGTACGACGAGCCGCTGTCGCGCGAGCGCCTGCGCGGCATCCGGGCCCCGGGCATGGAGATGATGCAGTTCCTGGTGGCGCCCAATTCGTCGATGGAAGACCTGCGCGCCGATCAGGTGGAACTGCCGGCCCGGAGCCGCCTGGTGACGGTGGCGCGCGAGGGGGCGCTGGTGCCGCTGGACCAGGCGGTGCTGCGCGCGGGGGATATCGTGTCGATCCTGGCGCCCAGCCCGGCCATGCCGCGCCTGTCGCGCCTGTTCCTGCGGCCCGCCACGCCGCCGGCCTGGGATCAGGTTTCGCACGATTTCCTGCTGGACGGCCAGGCCCGGCTGGCCGACGTGGCGGCCCTTTACGCCACACGGGCGCTGCAGCCGGAGCAACAGGAGCAAACGCTGGAGCAGGCGATGCTGGCGGTATTTCCGTCGCCGCCGGTGGAAGGCGATGCGGTGGAGATTGCCGGCCTGCGGCTGACCGTGACCCGCATGGAGGGGCCGCGCATCACGCAGGTGGGATTGCTGCTGCCGCGCAATGCGGCGGAGGACGCCAGGGACGGCAAGGACCGCACCTGGCGCCTGCGGGACAAGGCCCGTGGATCGCTCAGTCGACCTTCGCGCCGGAAACCTTGACCACCTGACCGTACTTCTTCAGTTCACGCTGGATCAACGCGCCGAACTGCTCTGGCGTGGTGGGGGCCGGCTGGGCGCCGATACGCGCCAGGCGCGCCTTCATGTCGTCGGTCTTCAGGATGGCCACGATGTCGTGATTGAGACGATCGACGATATCGCGCGGCGTGCCGGCCGGCGCCAGGACGCCAAACCACGTGGAGATATCGAAGCCTTCCAGCCCCAGGCCCTTGCCGGCTTCGGCAATGGTCGGCAGTTCCGGGAACGTCGCCGCACGGCCGGCCGTGGTCACGGCAAAGGCCTTGAGCTTGCCGGCCTTGATGTTCGCCGATGCGGACGCCAGGTTGTCGAAGATCAGGTCGGTCTGGCCCGACAGCACCGACAGCTGCGCGGGCGACGCGCCGTTGTACGGGATATGGACCATGCTGATGTGCGCCATGCTCTTGAACAGCTCGCCCGACAGGTGGCCTGCGCTGCCATTGCCGCCCGACGCATAGTCAAGCTTGCCCGGGTGCTTGCGCGCATATTCCACCAGGTCGCGCACGTTGTTGATATGCAGCTCGGCCGCCTTGCCCGGATGCATCACCAGCACGTTCGGCACGTCGGCCACCAGCGTGACCGGCGCGAAATCCTTGACCGGGTCGTACGGCATCTTGGTGAACAGCGTCGGGTTGATGGCGTGCGTGGCCACGGCGCCCATTACGATGGTGTAGCCGTCGGCCGGCTGCTTGGCCACGAAGTCGGCGCCCAGGTTGCCGCCGGCACCGGGCTTGTTCTCGACCACCACGGGCTGGCCCAGGCTGTCGCGCAGCTTTTCGCCGATGGCACGCGCCACGGTGTCCAGCGGGCCGCCGGCCGGATAGGGCACCACGAAGCGGATCGGCTTGGTCGGCCAGTTGGCGGGGGCGGGGGCCGCGTGAGCCGTGGTGAGGGTCACGGCGGCCAGGGCGGCCAGGGTGGCAAGGGCGGCAAGGGCGGCCTTAAGCAGGGTCTTCAGCATGTCGAACGTGGAAAAGATTGGGAATCTGTCGGCCAGCACGTACATTGCGCGCCGGCCTGGATGTCTATGTCTTTTAGCGGATGCCGATGCCCCGGGCCATCATCACCGCGCATAGCGGCAGCAGGATCACCAGATGGGCCTCGATCATCACCCAGCGGCGCGCCTTCTTGATCTCCGCCGGCGTCGGCACGAAATCCGGCAGCCGCCGGGACTGCTTGCGCCATCTGGCAAAGGTGAAGGTCGGCGGCAGCGAACACAGCGCGATCACCACGAACACCGTCATCTTGGCGTGGAACCACGGATTGTGGATATAGAAGTCCACGCCCTTGGCGCCGTAGAACAGCCGCAGCAGGCCGGTGGCCAGCACGGCCATGGCCGACAGGAAGTAGATGAAGTCGTAGATCGACAGGCGGCGGACGGCGGCCGGAGTCATGTCCGGACGCAGGACCACGGCTTCGGCGGCCATCAGCGTGATCAGCACGAAGATGGCCGTGAAGTGCAGGAACGCGAGCAGGGCGTCGGTCAGCATGCATTCTCCTGGTGAGGGGGGAAACGTCATGATCACCGGCCCGTGCGCCCGCCAGAGGGCAGGCGCGGTCAAGATCTGGTCAGATTCCGACGCTCTCGCGTCAGACCACACCCTTGGCACGCAGGGCGGCGATGTGTTCGGCACTGTAGCCGAGTGTCTCGTCCAGCACCACATCGGTGTGCTCCCCGAGCAACGGCGGGTGGCGCAGCGCCTCGGGCGGCGTGGCGCTCATCTTCATCGGGCTGCCCACCAGCTTGACCGTGCCGCCCGTGGGGTGCGGCAGGTCCACGCGCAGGCCGCGCGCCAGCACCTGTTCGTTCTCGAAGACCTCGTCGAGCGTGTTGATCGGGCCACACGGCACGCCGGCGCGCTCCAGGTCCAGAATCCACTGCTCGCGGGTGCGCGGCAGCACCATCTCGGCCAGGATGGGCACCAGCGCGTCGCGGTGCGCCACGCGCTGCGGGTTGGTGGCAAAGCGCGGGTCGTCGGCCAGCTCGGGGCGGCCGCCGGCGGTCACGAACTTGCGGAACTGGCCGTCGTTGCCCACCGCCACGATGATCCAGCCATCGGCGGCATGGAAGGTCTGGTAGGGAACGATGTTCGGGTGGGCATTGCCCCAGCGCTTGGGCGCCACGCCGCTGGCCAGGTAGTTGGTGTTCATGTTGGCCAGCATCGACACCTGCACGTCCAGCAGGGCCATGTCGATGTACTGGCCTTCGCCGGTGCGGTCGCGGTGGGCCAGCGCGGCCAGCACGGCAATCGTGGCGTACTGGCCGGTCATCAGGTCGGAAATCGCCACGCCGGCCTTCTGCGGGCCGCCGCCGGGCAGGTCGTCGCGCTCGCCGGTCAGGCTCATGAAGCCCCCATGCCCTGGATGATGAAGTCGTAGCCGGGGCGCTGGGCGTACGGGCCGGTCTGGCCGAAGCCGGTGACCGAGCAGTAGATGATGTCCGGCTTGACGGCCTTGAGCGATTCGTAATCGAGGCCATACTTCTTCAGTTGGCCGACCTTGTAGTTTTCCAGCACCACGTCGCTCCGGGCGGCCAGGTCGCGCACCAGCTGCTGGCCTTCCGGCGTGCTGATGTCGCAGGTCACCGAGCGTTTGTTGCGGTTGGCGGCCAGGTAGTAGGCGGCCTCGGCCGTGTCTTGGCCGTCGGGCGTCTTGAGCCACGGTGGGCCCCAGATGCGGGTGTCGTCTCCGGCGCCCGGGCGCTCGATCTTGATCACGTCGGCGCCGAAATCGGCAAGATTCTGGGCGCACCAGGGCCCGGCGAGCACGCGGGTCAGGTCGAGGACGCGAAGATGGCTGAGGGCTCCCATGGCGGTCACGGCTGGCAAGGTCTGAAGGAGCCAGCACTCTATCACCGGCCAACCGGGCCGATGCTCCGGGGCGGGGCGGCGGCCCGTGTTCCGTGGGCGATAACCGGACAGGCGACGCCACGCCCGGCGGGGCTCCGGCATGAGTCCGGCATGGGTGGGCCGCGCCAGTGCCCGGGGGCGGGGCTTCCCCGTATAATCAACGGTTTGCAAATCCAACCTGACTGACTGCGCCCTGCCACGACGCGGGAGGCGCCCGATACAACATGAAAGTCTCCGACATCCGCAGCAAGTTCCTGCAGTTCTACGCGTCGAAGGACCATACCGTGGTCCGCTCGTCCAGCCTGGTGCCGGCGAACGACCCGACGCTGCTGTTCACCAATTCGGGCATGGTGCAGTTCAAGGACGTGTTCCTGGGCACCGACAAGCGTCCGTACTCGCGCGCCACGTCGTCGCAACGCTCGGTCCGCGCCGGCGGCAAGCACAATGACCTCGAGAATGTGGGTTATACGGCACGTCACCACACGTTCTTCGAGATGCTGGGCAATTTCTCGTTCGGCGACTACTTCAAGCGCGATGCCATCCAGTACGCCTGGGAACTGCTGACCAAGGTCTACCAGCTGCCGGCCGAGAAGCTCTGGGTGACCGTGTACGCCGAGGATGACGAGGCCTACGACATCTGGGCCAAGGAAGTGGGCGTGCCGACCGAGCGCATCGTGCGCATCGGCGACAACAAGGGCGCGCGCTACGCATCGGACAACTTCTGGCAGATGGCCGACACCGGCCCGTGCGGCCCGTGCTCGGAAATCTTCTACGACCACGGTCCCGAAGTCTGGGGCGGCCCGCCGGGATCGCCCGAGGAAGACGGCGACCGCTACATCGAGATCTGGAACCTGGTGTTCATGCAGTTCAACCGCGACGAGCAGGGCAACATGACGCGCCTGCCCAAGCCGTGCGTGGACACCGGTATGGGCCTGGAGCGGATTGCCGCCGTGCTGCAGCACGTGCACAGCAACTACGAGATCGACCTGTTCCAGGCACTGATCAAGGCCGCCGGCCGCGAGACGCATGTCGCAGACCTGAACCAGAATTCGCTGAAGGTCATCGCCGACCATATCCGCGCCTGCTCGTTCCTGATCGTCGACGGCGTGATCCCGGGTAACGAAGGCCGCGGCTACGTGCTGCGCCGCATCGTGCGCCGCGCCATCCGCCACGGCTACAAGCTGGGCCAGAAGACGCCGTTCTTCCACAAGCTGGTGCCGGACCTGGTGGCGCAGATGGGCGAAGCCTATCCGGAACTGGCCGAAGCCGAGAGCCGCGTGGTGGAAGTGCTGAAGGCCGAGGAAGAGCGCTTCTTTGAGACCATCGAAAACGGCATGTCGATCCTGGACGGCGCCGTGGCCACGCTGAAGGCTGGCGGCGGCAAGGTGCTGGACGGTGAACTGGCGTTCAAGCTGCACGACACGTTTGGCTTCCCGCTGGACCTGACGCAGGACGTGGCGCGCGAGCAGGAAATCACGGTGGACGAAGCCGCCTTCGACGCCGCGATGACGCGCCAGCGCGAGCAGGCCCGCGCCGCCGGCAAGTTCAAGATGGCCGCCGGACTGGAATACACGGGCGACAAGACCGTGTTCCACGGCTACGATGCCCTGAGCATGGAAGACGTGAGCGTGACCGCGCTGTACGTCGATGGCGCCTCGGTCGACACGATGCAGCCGGGCCAGACCGGCGTGGTCGTGCTGAACAACACGCCGTTCTACGCCGAATCCGGCGGCCAGGTTGGCGACCAGGGCACGCTGGTAGCGGGCCCGGCCGTCTTCAACGTGGCCGATACCACGAAGATTCAGGCTGACGTGTTCGGCCACCAGGGCACGCTGACCAACGGCGCACTCAAGGTGGGCGACAAGGTCGCGGCACAGGTCGATGCGGTCCGCCGCGCCCGCACGGTGCGCAACCACTCGGCTACCCACCTGATGCACAAGGCACTGCGCGAGGTGCTGGGCACCCACGTGCAGCAGAAGGGCTCGCTGGTCGATCCGGACAAGACGCGCTTCGACTTCTCGCACAACGCCCCGGTGACCGATGACCAGATCCGCCAGATCGAGGAAATCGTCAACGCCGAGATCCTGTCCAACGCGCCGACGGTGGCCGCCGTCATGCCGTTCGACGATGCAGTCAAGAGTGGCGCCATGGCGCTGTTCGGCGAGAAGTACGCCGACGATGTGCGCGTGCTGTCGATCGGCACGTCGAAGGAACTGTGTGGCGGTACCCACGTGACGCGTACCGGCGATATTGGCCTGTTCAAGATCGTCGTGGAAGCCGGCGTGGCTGCGGGCATCCGCCGCGTGGAAGCCATTACCGGCGACAACGCGCTGCACTACCTGCAATCGCTCGATGCACGCCTGAACGAAGCCGCTGCCGCGCTGCGCGCCCAGCCGTCGGAAATCGTGCCGCGCATCGGCCAGGTGCAGGACCAGGTCCGCGCGCTGGAAAAGGAACTGGAGAAGCTCAAGAGCAAGCTGGCGTCGTCGCAGGGCGATGAACTCGCCTCGCAGGCCGTGGACATCAAGGGCCTGAAGGTGCTGGCCGCCCAGCTCGAGGGTGCCGACGTGAAGACGCTGCGCGAGACGATGGACAAGCTCAAGGACAAGCTCCAGAGCGCCGCCATCGTGCTGGCTGCCGTGGCCGACGGCAAGGTCAGCCTGATCGCCGGCGTGACGGCTGACGCCACGTCGAAGGTCAAGGCTGGCGAGCTCGTCAACTTTGTCGCCCAGCAGGTCGGCGGCAAGGGCGGCGGCCGTCCGGACATGGCCCAGGCCGGCGGTACTGACCCGGCCGGTCTGTCGAAGGCCCTGGCCGGCGTGTCGGAGTGGGTGTCGGCCAAGGTCTGATGCCTGCATGGCCTGAGGCTGTTTGAACTGTGAGAGAAGCGCCTGCGATGCAGGCGCTTTTTTTCCAGCTATCGATCCGCAAACAGCGCTATCAGGATGGTGGGCACGATGCCGATGCTCAGGAGGACGATGGATACCGGAATCATGATCTTGGTCTGGAATGCACGGTCGGTAAAAAATCGGGTCAGGAAGCGTTCCATGATGTTCTCCTTTTACGTGAGAGGAAGTAATGTCGGAAGTTGGGCGGTCAACGCAAGGGCCGGCCGTATCAGCATCGTGTAACCAAAGAAGTGGGCGGCTGCACTCGCTGTCGTGACAATCAGCGACATGAACAGCGGCCATTTGGGCGCCGCAGCGCCCGGAGTGGTCAGAATTGCCTCGACGGCCCCAAGAAGAACCAGCACCGCGGCGTACACGATGAGCGCCACATGCGCGGTCAGGGCCGTCCACATCCACTGGCTCCGGGAGGTATCTAGCCCGAGATGTTGGGCCAGGGCATAGCACGCGCTGGCACTCATCGGGATCGTGGCCCAGAGTAGTTGCCCGTTCTCCATGGTGCGCATGACCACGCCACGGCTGCGTTGGCGCAAGGCCCTCGTAATCTTGAGGAGCGGTAGCAATGCCAACGGCGCCAGCAACGGAATGGCGATGTTGAACACAAACCAGCCGAGCAGTGCATGGTCCCTCATCATGTAGTGGCCCTCGGTGAATGGAATGAGGCCAGCCTACGCGCATCTAGAAGCTGAGCAAATGAGACAGATCTGAACTTGAGGGCTGTAAATCAGCCTGCTTGCTCTCCGTCAACTCGGCCAAGGCTCCACCACCTCACCTCACTTCCCCCACCCCCCGTCAACGTCGAAACAATATCGATCGGCAACGGAAACACGATGGTCGAGCTCTTGTCGCCGGCGATCTGCGTCAGTGTCTGCAGGTAGCGCAGCTGCATGGCCTGGGGCTGGCGGGCCAGCATCTGGGCCGCTTCGAGCAGCTTTTCTGAAGCCTGCAGTTCGCCTTCGGCGTGGATGATCTTGGCGCGCCGCTCGCGCTCGGCCTCGGCCTGGCGGGCGATGGCGCGCACCATCGACTCGTTCAGGTCCACATGCTTGATCTCGACATTCGATACCTTGATGCCCCACGCGTCGGTCTGGGCGTCGAGCACCTTCTGGATGTCGAGATTGAGCTTCTCGCGCTCGGCCAGCATCTCGTCCAGCTCGTGCTTGCCCAGCACCGAGCGCAGCGTGGTTTGCGCCAGCTGGCTGGTGGCCTCCAGGAAGTTGGCCACCTGGATGATGGCGCGCTCGGGGTCCACCACGCGGAAGTAGACCACCGCATTGACCTTGACCGACACGTTGTCGTGCGAGATCACGTCCTGCGGCGGCACGTCCAGCACCACGGTGCGCAGGTCCACGCGCACCATCTGCTGCACGACGGGGATGATCAGCACCAGCCCGGGCCCCTTGACGCGCCAGAAGCGCCCCAGCATGAACACCACGCCGCGCTCGTATTCGCGCAGCACGCGGAAGGCGGATATCACCAGCAGAAGCAGCAGGAAAATCAGGCCACCGAAACTGAATCCGAATGCCATGTCGGGCTCCTTGTCGTGTCAGGCATCGTGAATCGAAGTGACATCCAGCACCAGGCCATGCCGCCCGGTCACGCGCACGGACTGTCCGCTCGCCAGGGGGCGGTTGCTGCGGATGCGCCATTGCTCGCCGCGCACGATGGCCCAGCCATCAGTCGAGCCCGCGGCGGCGGCCGGATCGATCACCACCACGCCGACGCTGCCCACCAGCGTATCCGCCCCGCTGACCACGGGCCGGCGCCGCACGCGCAGCAGTAGCGCGGACATGCCGAACAGGAACACCGCCGAGATGGCGGACAGCGCGCCAATCAGGGCCAGCGGCACGCCAAAGCCGGGCACATCGGTATCGATCAGCATCACGGCCCCGAACGCGAAGGCGATGATGCCGCCCACGCCCACCGCGCCGAACGTCGGCAGGAATACCTCGGCAACCATGCAGCCCACGCCAAACGCGATCAGCGCCAGCCCGGCATAGTTGATGGGCAGCATCTGCAGCGCAAACAGGCCCAGCAGCAGGCAGATGGCCCCGGCCATGCCCGGTATCACCATGCCCGGCGTGGAGAATTCGAAGATCAGCCCGTAGATGCCGATCATCATCAGGATCAGCGCCACGCTCGGATCGGTGATGACGGCCAGCAGCTTGCTGCGCCAGTCAGGTTCCAGCGTGACGATGGGCGCCCCGGCCGTGTGCAGCGTGCGGGCGACGCCGGCGGCCTCGATCCGCTTGCCGTCCAGCTGGCGGAGCAGCGCGGGCAGGTTGGGCGCCACCAGATCGGCCACTTTCTGTGCCACGGCTTCGTCGGCGGACAGGCTCACGGCTTCACGGACTGCCCGCTCTCCCCATTCGGCATTGCGATGCCGCAACTGCGCCAGCCCGCGAATATAGGCCGATGCGTCGTGCATCTGCTTGCGCGTCATGGTGTCCTCGCCGGCCGGAGCGCTGGCGGGAGAGGAGGCGGCAGGCGGCCCGGCCTCGGGTTTCGGTCCGCCGATGCCGATGGACACCGGGCTGGCCGCGCCCAGGTTCGTGCCGGGCGCCATGGCGGCAACATGGCTGGCGTAGAGGATGTAGGTGCCGGCGCTGGCAGCGCGCGCACCGCCGGGATAGACATAGGTGGCCACGGGCACGGGCGAGGCCAGGATGGCCTGGATGATGTCGCGCATCGACTTGTCGAGGCCGCCGGGCGTGTCCATTTCCAGCACCACCAACTGCGCACCCTGCCTGCGTGCGCGCTCGATGCCGCGCACGGCGAAGCTGGCGCTGGCGGGACCGATGGCGCCCTGGACCGGGACGACATATACCGGGGCGGCCGATGCAGGCTGGGCCGGCGCCGAAGGCGTCTGCGCCAGCGCGCCGGAGACCGTCAGCAAGACCAGCCCCAGGTCGGCCAGCGCGAGCCAATGCGTCCAGTGCCAGTGGCCGGCGGGCGGCGTTGGCGGGGGCAACGCAAATGCGTGTGTCATGGCGGGGCGCGGCCCGCCGTGAATGCCGTGGCCGCGCCACTTTCAGTGTAGGCGACCGGCCACATCCTGCAGGACGAAGCGAAGGATCAGGCCACTTCGCGGGTATCGTCGAGCGTACCGGCCGACTGGGGCAGCATGTCGGCCAGCGCCATCAGGGCGGCGCCGGCCATCGACGGATGCCAGGTCAGCACGGTGGTGACGCGGCCGGTTTCGCCCAGCGGATGGATGCCGATCTGCGGCAGGTTGCGATACAGCGCCAGCACCGATCTCGGCACCATCCCGACGCCGATGCCGGCCGCAGCGCAGGTCACGATGGCGTGATACGACCCCAGCTGGATCACCCGGTGCGTGCCACGACCACACTGGCCAAACCATCGCTCGAAGCGGGTGCGATAGTTGCAGCCGGGCTCGAACGCCAGCAGCGTGGCGCGCTCGACGTCCTCCGGCGTGCGGATCGGGCGATGGCTGGTGCTCGACACGATTACCAGTTCTTCCTCGAATGCCGGCAGGCTGACCAGGTCGGGGTCGCCCAGGGGCTCGGCCACGAACGCGCAATCGACCTCGAAGCGGCGCACCGCATCGAGCGCCTTGTTGGTGATCAGCGTCACCAGCTCCAGTTCGACATCCGGCCATTGCTGGTGATAGGCGGCCAGCACGTTGGGCAGGCGGCTGGCCGCCGTGCTTTCCATCGACGCGATACGCAGCCGGCCGTGCGGATGTGCCGGCTGCACCGCATGCTTGGCTTCCTCGGACAGCTGCAGGATGCGGCAGGCGTAGTCGAACAGCGTCTGGCCGGCCGGGGTGAGCACCATGCGCCGCCCGTCACGGACAAACAGTTCCACCCCCAGCGATTGCTCCAGTTGCCGGATGCGCGTGGTCACGTTCGACTGCACACGATGCAGCCGCTCGGCGGCCCGGGTGATGCCACCGGCTTCCACCACCGTGCGAAAAATCTCCAAAGCGGCCAGGTCCATATGCGACTCCCATTCAAATCGAGATGGTTTGCATCTCAATTATTCATTTTCCGTGATGGATCGTTCGCGCATAGCATAGTCAACAATGCGCATATGCTCCAGCGCTTCTGTCGCCCCCTTTCTGATCCCTGATTCCCGATGCCCCGCCTGCCCGTAGCCGACGTTGAAGTTTCCGCCCGCGACCTCGCCGCACGGTCCACCGCCGGCCCGCTGGCCGTGGCGCTGGCCGGCCTGGTGTCGCTGGCCCTGGCCATGGGCATCGGCCGGTTCGCATTCACGCCGCTGTTGCCGATGATGCTGCACGACGGCACCGTGACGCTGGGCGAGGGCGGCGCGCTGGCCACGCTGAACTACATCGGGTACCTGCTGGGCGCCGTGCTGTGCCTGTTCATCCGGCCCGACCCGGTGCGCATGGTGCGCGGCGCCCTGGCGCTGACCGTCGTGCTGACGCTGGCGATGGCGCTGCCCGGCGGCATGCCGGCATGGCTGGCCTGGCGCACGCTGGCTGGCATCGCCAGCGCGCTGGTGATGGTGTACGGCACGGCGTGGTGCATGCAGCGGCTGGCCGAACTGGGGCATCCCACGCTGGGTGGGCTGATGTTCTGCGGCCCGGGCATCGGCATCGTGGTGACGGGCCTGTCCGCGTTCGGCATGGTGGCGGCCGGATGGCAGGCCAACTGGGGGTGGATTGCGTTCACGATACTGGGCGCCGCGATGCTGCTGCCGGTGTGGCGCGTCTACGGGTCGCCCGCGCCGGCGCCCGTGCAGGGCACCACGCCGGGTGTGGAGGCCACGGCGACGCCACGGCTGGACATCGAGACCTGGGCGCTGACCTTGGCCTACGGCCTGGCCGGTTTCGGATACATCATCACGGCGACATTCCTGCCAGTGATCGCCCGCCACGCCATGCCCGGCAGCGTCTGGGCCGACCTGTTCTGGCCGATCCTCGGTGCCGGCGTCGCCGTGGGCGCCTGGCTGGCCACCCGCGTCGGCATGCATCACGACAATCGCCGCATGATGATGGTGCTGTACACGCTGCAGGCCGCAGGCGTGGGCGTGGCCGCCGTGTGGCCCACCGTGGCCGGGTTTGCGCTGAGCAGCCTGCTGGTGGGCCTGCCATTCACGGCGCTGGTGTCGTTTGCGATGCGCGAGGCGCGGCGCCTGTGGGGCGGCAAGGCTGCCAAGCTGATCGGCCTGATGACGGCGGCCTACGCCATCGGCCAGATTGCGGGGCCGCCGCTGGCCACCGCGCTAGTGGCGCGCACGGGGGGCTTCGGTGCGTCGCTGGGCGTGGCGGCGCTGGCGCTGCTGGCCGGCGCGCTGATCTTCCTGTGGATGTGGCGCACGATGCCGGTGGCCGGGCACACGCCGCGCTAGCGACTGCGCTACAGTATCGGCTTCGCCGCCCACTCGACCCGGACGCCCCCGCGCCGGCGCTGCAGGGCGGCGCGAAAGCCAAGCCCCCATGTCTTTTGCCTTGCAGCCCGGACGTGCCACCGGCCCGGTCCTGCCCGTCAGCCCCGAAGAAGCGCGCGTACGCGTGGACCTGGCCGCCGCCTACCGGCTGGCCGCGCTGGAGCGCTGGGACGACCTTATCTACACCCATATCTCGGCCACCGTGCCCGGTCAGCCCGATCATTTCCTGATCAACCCGTTCGGCTTCGCTTTTGACGAGATCCGCGCGTCGGACCTGGTCAAGATCAATGGCCGCGGCGAAGTGGTGGGCGAGACCGTCCATCCGGTGAACGTCACCGGCTTTGCGCTGCACGCCGCCGTCCATGCCGCCCGTGCCGATGCGCAATGCGTGATGCATCTGCATAACACCGCCGGCATCGCGGTGTCCGCCCAGGCCGAAGGGCTGCTGCCGCTGTCGCAGCACGCGATGCGCTTTCACGGCCGCCTGGCCTATCACGACTACGAAGGGCTGGCCTTCACGCCGGCCGAGGGCGCGCGCCTGACGGCGTCGCTGGGCGGCCATCCGGCCATGCTGCTGCGCAATCACGGCACGCTGACCGTGGGCCGCACCGTGGCCGAAGCCTATGTGCTGATGGCCACGCTGATCAAGGCGTGCGAGATCCAGCTCGGCGCGCAGCTGGGCGGCGCCACGGTGCAGCCGTCGCCGGCCGTCGCGGACAGGACATCGCTGCAGCTGTACGACAACGGTGCCGTCGAGGGCGTGATGGAATGGCCCGCGCTGCTGCGCAGACTCGATAAAATCGATCCTGCCTATAAAGACTGACGTCCAGTCCTAAAAACTCGTAAAGGAGCTATGCAATGCCCACGTTTCACGTAGAAATGTTCGAAGGCCGCACGGTCGAGCAGAAGCGCAAGTTCGTGGAGGAAATCACCCGCGTCACCTGCGACACGCTGGGCTGCTCGGCCGGCGCCGTCGACATCATCATCACCGACATCAAGCGCGAGAACTGGGCCACCGGCGGTGAGCTCTGGCTCGACAAGAAGTAATTCCAGGCAAGGTTCGAACCGATGACCTCCGCAGTTTCCGCCATGCAGCAGTTTGCCTCCGACAACTACGCCGGCTTTTGCCCGGAATCGCTGAAGTACTTCCTGGAGGCCAACGCCACCGGCCACGAGAAGGCCTATGGCGACGACAGCTGGACGCAAAAGGTGTGCGATCGCATCCGCGACCTGTTCCAGACCGATTGCGAGGTCTTCTTCGTTTTCAATGGCACTGCCGCCAATTCGCTGGCGTTGTCGTCGCTCTGTCAGTCGTACCACTCGGTGATCTGCCACGAACTGGCCCATATCGAGACCGACGAGTGCGGCGCGCCGCAGTTTTTCTCCAACGGTTCGAAGCTGCTGACGGCGCCCGGCGAGAACGGCAAGCTGACGCCCGATGCGGTGGAGGCCCTGGTCACGCGCCGGACGGACATCCACTACCCGAAGCCGCGCGTGGTGTCGCTGACGCAGGCCACCGAGGTGGGCACGGTCTATTCCGTGGACGAGGTGCGCGCCATCGCGGCCATCGCCAAGCGCCGGCAGCTGCGCGTGCATATGGACGGCGCGCGCTTTGCCAACGCGGTGGCTTCGCTGGGCGTGCATCCGTCAGAAATCACCTGGCGCGCCGGCGTGGACGTGCTGTGCTTCGGCGGCACCAAGAACGGCCTGCCGGTGGGCGAGGCCGTGGTGTTCTTCGACCGTCGGCTGGCCGAGGATTTTGCGTACCGGGTGAAGCAGGCCGGGCATCTGGCGTCGAAGATGCGGTTTATCTCGGCGCCGTGGCTCGGCATGCTCGAAAACGATGTGTGGCTCAAGAACGGCCGCCATGCCAACGCGATGGCCACCTTGCTGGCCCAGCGCATTGCCGATATCCCGGGCGTGCGCATCATGTTCCCGACCCAGGCCAACGCGGTGTTTGCCGAATTGCCGCTGCCGGCCATCGACGCGCTGCGGGCCAAGGGCTGGCTGTTCTACACGTTCATTGGCGCGGGCGGATGCCGGCTGATGTGCGCGTGGGACCTGCAGCCCGAAACGGTGGAGGCGTTCGCCGCCGACATCCGCGCCGCGTGCGTGTGAAAGGCCTGATCTGGCCAGATTCCCGGAAATAGCAGTTTTACGATAACCAGAAAGTCCCAGGAGCCCCACGATGCAACCCTATCGATTCTGCCCGCGCTGCGGCGCGGAACTGGAACACCTGCCGATGTCAGGGCGCTATCGCCACGCGTGCGTGCAGGATGGCTGTGGCTTTGTGCATTGGGACAACCCGCTGCCGGTCCTGGCGGCCGTGGTCGAGTACGAGGGCAAGCTGCTGCTGGCGCGCAATGCCGCCTGGCCGGAGAAGATGTTCGCGCTGGTCACCGGCTTCATGGAGCGGGACGAGACGCCCGAGCTTGGCGTGGCGCGCGAACTCAAGGAGGAAACCAATCTCGATACCGTGTCGGCGTCGCTGATCGGCGTCTACGAGTTCACGCGCAAGAACGAACTGATCATTGCCTACCACGTGCGGGCCGAAGGCAATATCCAGTTGTCCGAGGAACTGGTCGAATACAAGCTCGTGGCGCCGGACAAGATGCGTATCTGGAATGCCGGCACCGGGTTTGCCGTGGCGGATTTCCTGGAACGACGCGGCCTGCCGGTGCGCTTCTTCGACCGTGGCACGGGCGAGGACATCGCCGATCCGCGCCGGCCGACCGACTTCAGCCTGGTCAGCGCTTCGCTACAATATGGCATCAACCAGAACTAGAAGGTGAGAGGAATGGATTTCCAGAAAGAAGTGGACGCACGCGGCCTGAACTGCCCCCTGCCGATCCTGCGGACCAAGAAGGCTCTGGCCGACATGGCCAGCGGCGACGTGCTCAAGGTGCTGGCCACCGACCCCGGCGCCACGCGCGACTTCCAGGCCTTCGCCAAGCAGACCGGCAACGAACTGCTGTCGCACGCCGAAGTGGACAAGGTGTTCGTGTTCTACATGAAGCGCCGCTGACCTTCGCTTTATGTGTTCTCCCCTCTCCCGCCGTGCGGGAGAGGGGAGAAAACAAAAACCGCCTCCGAAGAGGCGGTTTTCTTGTTGTCCTGCGCGCCGCCGAAAATCAGCCGCGCTGTGCCAGATACGCGCTGAATTCCTCGCGCACTTCCGGGTGCTTGAGCGCGAATTCCACGGTGGCCTTCAGGTAGCCGAGCTTGCTGCCGCAGTCGTAGCGCACGCCCTTGTAGCGGTAGGCCAGCACCTGCTCCTGGTCCAGCATCGCCTGGATGGCGTCGGTCAGCTGGAACTCGCCGCCGGCACCGGGCTTGAGGTTGCGGATGTGTTCGAAAATGCGCGGGGTCAGGATGTAGCGCCCCACCACGCCGAGGTTCGACGGGGCATTCTCCGGGGCCGGCTTTTCGATGATGCCCGACATCTTGATCACACGCTCGTCCCACTCGCGGCCATCGACCACGCCGTAGGAACGGCTCTGTTCCGGCGAGATTTCCTCCACGCCAAGCACGGAGCAGTTGTAGTGGTTGTACACATCCACCATCTGCTTCATCACGGGCTCGTCGCTCTCGCCATCCAGCAGGTCGTCGGCCAGCATGACGGCAAACGGCGCGTCGCCCACCAGGCGGGCGGCGCACAGCACCGCGTGGCCCAGGCCCAGCGCCTCGGGCTGGCGCACGTAGAAGCATTCCACGTTCTTGGGCTTGATGGAGCGCACGACGTCCAGCAGCGCCTGCTTGTTCTTGGCCTCAAGCTCCATTTCCAGCTCGTAGGCCTTGTCGAAATGGTCCTCGATGGCGCGCTTGGAGCGGCCCGTGACGAAGATCATCTCGTTGATGCCCGCGGCCATGGCTTCTTCCACGGCGTACTGGATCAGCGGCTTATCCACCACGGGCAGCATTTCCTTGGGACTCGCCTTGGTGGCGGGCAGGAATCGGGTACCCAGCCCTGCCACGGGAAAGACGGCCTTGGTGACGCGGTTTTCCATTTCAGCTTCCTTTTTAATCCGGTGTAATACCGTGCCGTACGAGGGAAAAGCCGTCTGTCAGGTTTCGTCCGACTTACAGTCCGGACGAGCCTGACCATCACTTTCAGGACGGCAGACGCTGCATTTGATCCTGCAGTTTCTCCAGCGTCTGTTCGAAATCCGACAAACGTTGTGTTTCCTGCGCCACGACGGCCGGGGGAGCCTTGGCGACAAAGCTCTCGTTGGAGAGTTTGCCACGGCACTTTCCGATCTCGCCCCCGATGCGCTCAATCTCCTTCGACAGACGGGCGCGCTCGGCCACCACGTCGATCTCGATCTTGAGCAGCAGGTGGTTGCCGCCGACGATGGCCATCGGGGCGCCGGCGCCTTCGCGCTGGAGTTCGGACTCGTCTTCGAACACCCTCACCTCGGAAAGTTTCGCCAGGGCCTGCACCTGGGCGGCGGCTTCCTTCAGGAAGGCGCTGTCGCCGTGAGCGTACAGCGGAATCCGCTGGGCCGGCGAGATGTTCATCTCGCCGCGCAGGTTGCGGCAGGCGTCCACCACGGCCTTGAGCTGGGCCACCCATGCTTCGGCGGCCTCGTCGATCTTGGCGGCGGCCGGCAGCGGGTAAGCCTGCGTGGCGATGGTCTCGCTGCCATCGCCCTTGGCGCGGCCGGCCAGCGGGGCCACCTTCTGCCACAGTTCCTCGGTGATGAACGGGATGACCGGGTGGGCCAGGCGCAGCACCGTCTCCAGCACGCGCAGCAGCGTGCGGCGGGTGGCGCGCTGCTGGGCTTCGGTGCCGGTCTGGATCTGGACCTTGGCCAGCTCCAGGTACCAGTCGCAGTACTCGTCCCAGACGAACTTGTAGATCGCGCTGGCGATATTGTCGAAGCGGTACTCGTCGAAACCCTTCTCGACTTCGCCTTCCACGCGTTGCAGCAGCGACACGATCCAGCGGTCGGCCTGCGAGAAGTGCAGGTAGCCGTCCGGGCCGCAGTCGTTGCTGCACGGGCCCATGCCGCAGTCATGGCCTTCCGTGTTCATCAGCACGAAGCGCGTGGCGTTCCAGAGCTTGTTGCAGAAGTTGCGATAGCCCTCGCAGCGACCCGTGTCGAAATTGATGTTCCGGCCCAGCGTGGCCAGCGACGCGAACGTGAACCGCAGCGCATCGGCACCGAAAGCGGGAATGCCGTCCGGGAATTCCTTCTTCGTCTTGGCTTCGATCTTCGGGGCGTCCTTGGGCCGGCGCAGGCCCGTGGTGCGCTTCTTGAGCAGCGGATCGAGCTCGATGCCGTCGATCAGGTCCACCGGGTCCAGGGTATTGCCCTCGGACTTGCTCATCTTCTTGCCTTCGGAGTCGCGCACCAAGCCGTGCACGTACACGGTGTGGAACGGCACCTTGCCGGTGAAGTGCTTGGTCATCATGACCATGCGCGCCACCCAGAAGAAGATGATGTCGTAGCCGGTCACCAGCACCGACGACGGCAGGAAATGCTGCAGTTCCGGCGTCTCGGCGGGCCAGCCCAGCGACGAGAACGGCACCAGCGCGGACGAGAACCACGTGTCCAGCACGTCTTCCTCGCGGCGCAGCGGGCCGGTGCTGCCGGCCGCCTGGGCCTTTGCGCGGGCTTCTTCCTCGGTGCGGCCGACGAAGCAGTTGCCGGCATCGTCGTACCAGGCCGGGATCTGGTGGCCCCACCAGAGCTGGCGGCTGATGCACCAGTCCTGGATATTGGCCAGCCACTGGTTGTAGGTGCTGTTCCAGTTCTCGGGCACCAGCTTGATCTCGCCGCTCTGCACGGCGTCCAGCGCCACCTCGGCGATCGAGCGGCCCGGGTTGAACGTGCCTTCCGGAGCCGGCTTGCTCATGGCGACGAACCACTGGTCGGTCAGCATCGGCTCGATCACGCTGCCGGTGCGCTCGCTGCGCGGCACCATCAGCTTGTGCTTCTTGATCTCGCCCAGCAGGCCCTGGGCTTCCAGGTCGGCCACCATCTGCTTGCGGGCGTCGAAACGGTCCATGCCGGCGTAGGCGGCCGGTGCGTCGGCCACGATCCTGGCGTCCAGTGTCAGGATCGACAGCTGGGGCAGGTTGTGGCGCTGGCCCACGGCGTAGTCGTTGAAGTCGTGGCCCGGGGTCACCTTGACCACTCCGGTGCCGAATTCGCGGTCGACATATTCGTCAGCGATCACCGGGATATTGCGGTCGGTCAGCGGCAGGTGCACGAACTTGCCGATCAGGTGCGCGTAGCGCTCATCCTCGGGGTGCACCATCACGGCCGTGTCGCCCAGCATCGTCTCGGGCCGGGTGGTGGCCACGGTCAGGTGGGTCAGGCCGCGCACGGCGTCCGGTTCGGCCAGCGGATAGTGGATATGCCAGAGCGAGCCATCTTCCTCGACGCTGTCCACTTCCAGGTCGGAAACGGCGGTGCCCAGCACCGGGTCCCAGTTGACCAGGCGCTTGCCGCGGTAGATCAGGCCCTGCTCGTACAGGCGGACGAAGACCTCGGTCACGGCCTGCGACATCTCGGGCGACATCGTGAAATATTCGCGCGACCAGTCGATCGATGCCCCCATGCGGCGCACCTGGCGCGTGATGGTAGAGCCCGATTCTTCCTTCCAGGCCCACACCTTCTCGGTGAACTTCTCGCGGCCCAGGTCGTGTCGCGATACGCCCTGCGCTTCCAGCTGGCGCTCTACCACGATCTGCGTGGCAATGCCGGCGTGGTCGGTGCCCGGCACCCACAGCGTGTTGGCGCCGCGCATGCGCGCATGGCGGGCCAGGCCGTCCATGATCGTCTGGTTGAACGCGTGGCCCATGTGCAACGTGCCGGTCACATTGGGCGGCGGCAGCTGGATGGCGAAGTCCGGACGGGCCGGATCGAAAGTGGGCTGGGCGATGCCGCGGCGCTCCCATTCGGGGCCCCATTTGGCCTCGATGGCGGCGGGTTCGAAGCTCTTGGCGAGGGACTGGTCTTCTGCGGTCATGCTCGGATGTCGTGAGATGCTTGGAATGCGGATCGGGGCTCGGACCGGCTCGCGGCGGGGCGGGCGGCGGCATTCGGCCGGGAAAACGTCAAATTATAGGGGAGCCGGCGTGCCGGTGCGCATTTCCGGGCCGGCGCGGGCACCCGGGCGCGCCGACGGTGGGCTGCCGACAGGTCCGGACGGTGGCCGCCGGTATAATTGCCGCCTACTTTATTGGCCCCGATCCGATGTCCAGCCTGCTTGCCAATCTCAACGCCGAACAACTCGCCGCCGTCACTTTGCCGGACGAACCGGCCCTGATCCTGGCCGGCGCGGGCAGCGGCAAGACCCGTGTGCTGACCACGCGTATCGCATGGCTGATCCAGAACGGGCGGGTATCCCCGGCGGGCATCCTGGCCGTGACGTTCACGAACAAGGCCGCCAAGGAAATGCAGACGCGGCTGTCGTCGATGCTGCCGATCAACACGCGGGGCATGTGGATCGGCACCTTCCACGGCCTGTGCAACCGGATGCTGCGCGCGCACTTCCGCGACGCCGGGCTGCCGCAGACCTTTGCCATCCTGGACACCCAGGACCAGCTTTCGGCGCTCAAGCGGCTGCTCAAGCAGCTCAATGTCGACGACGAGAAGTATCCGGCCAAGAACCTCCAGTACTTCATCAACAACGCCAAGGAACAGGGGCTGCGGCCGTCCGACGTCGAGGCCAACGACGAATTCAACCGCCGCTTCGTCGACCTGTACGCCGCCTACGACGAGCAGTGCCAGCGCGAAGGCGTGGTCGATTTCGCCGAGTTGCTGCTGCGCTGCTACGAGCTGCTGCGCTACAACGACGCCATCCGCCAGCACTACCAGCACCGCTTCCGCCATGTGCTGGTGGACGAGTTCCAGGATACGAACGTGCTGCAGTACCGCTGGCTCAAGCTGCTGGCCGGCTATGGCACGGGCAACGCCGCGGCGGTGTTCGCGGTGGGCGACGACGACCAGAGCATCTATGCGTTCCGGGGTGCCAACGTTGGCAACATGCGCGATTTCGAGCAGGAATTCGGCGTGCGGCACATGATCAAGCTGGAGCAGAACTATCGGTCGCACGGGCACATCCTCGACAGCGCCAACCACCTGATCTCGCACAACGCGCGCCGGCTGGGCAAGAACCTGCGTACCGACGCGGGGCATGGCGAGCCGGTGCGGGTGTTCCAGGCCGGCTCGGACGGGCAGGAGGCATCGTGGATCGTTGAGGAAATCCGCGACCAGATCGCCCAGGGCATGACGCGGTCGGAAATCGCGATCCTGTACCGCAGCAACGCGCAGTCACGGGTGATCGAGCATGCACTTTTCTCGTCGGGCATTCCTTACCGCGTGTACGGCGGCCTGCGCTTCTTCGAGCGCGCCGAAGTCAAGCACGCGCTGGCCTACCTGCAGTTGATCGAGAACCCGCGCAACGACGCGGCGTTTGGCCGGGTGGTCAACTTCCCGACGCGTGGCATTGGCGCCAAGACGCTGGAAAACCTGCAGGACGCCGCGCGCCAGTACAACTGCTCGCTGGCTGAGGCCGTGGCGTACGTGCCCGGCAAGGGCGGTACCTCCCTGGCGGCCTTCCTGCGGTTGATCGAGCAGATGCGCACCGAGACCACCCGCATGACGCTGCCGCAGACCGTGGAATACGTAACCAACACGAGCGGGCTGATCACGCATTACCAGACCGAAAAGGAAGGCCAGGACCGCATCGAGAACTTGCAGGAACTGGTCACGGCGGCGCAGGCCTTCGTGGTGGAAGACGGCTACGGGCTCGACGCGCTGGCCCGCATGCTGCCCGCCAACCGGGATACCGCACCGGCGCTGGCGCAAGGCGACCAGACCCAGCAGGTGCTGGACCCCGAGCAACTGCCGGTGGTGATGACCCCGCTGGTGGCCTTCCTGACGCACGCGTCGCTGGAAGCTGGCGACAACCAGGCGCAGGCCGGCCAGGACGCCGTGCAGATGATGACCGTGCACGCGGCCAAGGGGCTCGAATTCAATGCGGTGTTCATCACCGGCCTGGAAGAAGGCCTGTTCCCGCACGAGAACAGCGCCATGGAAGCCGATGGCCTGGAGGAAGAGCGCCGCCTGATGTACGTGGCCATCACCCGGGCGCGCCAGCGGCTGTACCTGTCGTTCGCGCAGAGCCGGGTGCTGCATGGCCAGATGCGCTATCACGTGCGCTCGCGGTTCTTCGAGGAACTGCCGGAGCCCGCGCTGAAGTGGATCACGCCGCAGGGCCAGGCATCGTATGGCAACTACGGCATCACCCGCCAGGAGCGCGACAGCGCCTGGGGCCGGGACTGGTTCAAGCGCGCCGAAGACGTGCCGTACACGGGCAGCAAGGCCACGGGCGGCATGGATACGGGGAAGAACTACGCCGAGGAAAAACGCGCGGCGGCCACCGGTTTCCGCGTGGGACAGAACGTGTTCCACACGAAGTTCGGCGAAGGCAGGATCAAGGCGCTGGAAGGCGAGGGTGCCGATGCGCGCGCCAATATCGACTTCAAGCGGCACGGCGCCAAGTGGCTGGCACTGGCCGTGGCGAAGCTGGATCCGATCGACTGAAGAAGGTGAGTTCTTCCCCCTCCCATTAGTGGGAGAGGGAAGTAAAACCGAAGAATCAGGCCTGCGGGGCGCTTTCCGTCGTCTCGCCCGGCGGCACGATATTGAAGCAGCCGCGATAGGTGGCGTAGAACGAGCAGTACAGGATCGCCAGCATCAGCAGCGAGTACGGCGTCACCAGGAACGACAGCACTGCCTGCGCACCGAGCGCCGCGAAGACCGTTTCCAGCACCAGCGGCACCGCCACCAGCAGCACCGCGAACATCACCGCGTACGTGAAGAACGCGCCGCGGTTGCGCCAGCAGGCCGTCCAGCTGAAGAACAGCGCCTTGACCGGCGGCACCTGGTGCCAGGCGGCCAGCAGCGGCGCGAACCAGAACATCATCGCCACGGGCGTGTACAGCACCGCGCCAATCATCAGCGCAAAGTAGAGCTGGCGGATGGCATCGGCCGACGGCTCCTCGCCCCGCAGGACGATGGGCGCCACCGCGCCGATATCGACCACCGCCGTCGCAATCAGGCTCAGCGAGAACACCAGCACCGCATAGATGGCGCCCAGCACCAGCAGGTGGCGCGTGGCCTGCTTGCCGTTGGTCCGGAATCCGGACAGCAGGATGGTGGGCAGCACGCGCTTGTTCTGGATGACCTCGCGGCAAGCGGTCATCACGCCCACATACAGGCCGGGCGTCACGACCAGCAGGGCGATGATGCCGAACAGCGGCACGAAGATCGCCAGCTGGGCGGCAATCAGGTAGATGAACAGCAGCATCAGGAACGCCAGCGGGTTCTTGCGAAACAGCCAGATTCCCTGGCGCAGCCAGACATAGCCTTCCTTGGCGGAAACTTCCAGTAGTTGCATGGCGAATCAGATCCAGGGGAGCGTCGCCCCGTCGTCGATGCGACGGCGCAGGATGCGTTCGAAGTGGGTCGGATCGTGAGGCTGGAGCATGTCGGCCTCGCGCGGCAGGTAGAAATCCCACAGGCGCGACACCCAGAAACGCAGCGCGCCGGCGCGCAGCATGTCCTGCCAGTGCGCGGCCTCCACCTCGGTCAGGGGGCGCACCGCATGGTAGGCACGCAGCATGGCCTGGGCACGGGCGGCATCGAGCACGCCGGTCGCCAGGTCGATACACCAGTCGTTGACGGTCACGGCCAGGTCGAACAGCCACTTGTCGTTGCCGGCGAAGTAGAAATCGAAGAAGCCGCCCAGGCGATGCTGGCCGTCGACCGAATCGAACAGCACGTTGTCGCGGAACAGGTCGCAATGGCACGGACCGCCCTGCAGCGCCGCGTAGTCGGCACTGCCGAAGAAGGCGGTCTGGTGGGCGATCTCGTTGGTCAGCAGCTGGCGCTGGTCGGCGTCCAGGAACGGCGTGATCTCGGGCGCGGTCTGCTGCCACCAGGCCAGGCTGCGCAGGTTGGGCTGCTGGCGCGGATAGTCCTGGCCAGCCACGTGCATGCGGGCCAGCATCGCGCCGACTTCCGCGCAGTGGCCGGCCGCCGGGGCCAGTTGCGACGCGCCCGGCAGGCGGGTGACGATGGTGGCCGGCTTGCCCTTCAGCTCGCGCAGGATCTCGCCGTCGCGCGCCGGCATCGGGGCCGGCACACTGATGCCGTGGCGGGCCAGATGATCCATCAGGTGCAGGTAGTAGGGCAGCTGGTCGAAACGCAGCCGCTCGAAGATGGTCAGCACGTACTCGCGCGTGACGCCATCCTGCTCCATGGTCAGAAAGAAATTGCTGTTCTCGATGCCCGAGGCAATGCCGCGCAGCGCGCGCACTTCGCCAAGGTCGTAGTCATGCAGCCAGCGGGCGATCTCGTCCTGCGAGACCGTGGTAAATACGGCCATACTTTCAAATTGGTACGAAACAGGGGGACGGCGGACCGCAACCGCAAGGTTGCCACGTTCCGCCGCCGCGGCATTGCTGCCGGAGGGCCGGCGCGACCCTCGCCGGGCAAGTGGCACCGGCGCGGATCGTGGGTGAGAAAGGTGCAAGCCTATCAGGTCTGGTGGATCGATCCTCAGAACGGGTCGGAACCGGGGCTCAGAACTTCAGGTTGACGGAAGGTACGCGGTTCACGTCGTGGTCGCGAATCCGGGGCGAGCTGTCTTCCGGCTTGCTCATCTCGTATTTCGTGCCAAAACCGGACTGCACCTGGATTTCGGTGGAGCGGCCCTTGTCGCGGTATTCGGTCACCTGGGTGCCGTCGCGTTCGCGCAACTGGAAGCTCGGCTCGCGCGGCTGGTTCAACTGGCTCTTGGCGGCCGGGGCAATCGGCTGGTTGTTGATTTTATTGAGTTCCTGCTGCGTCAGCGCGTTGCTGTTTTCCTGCGCCATGGCTGCCTGGGTGGCAGTCAGCGCCACGACGGCGGCGGCAAGCGCGAGCAGATAGCCGTGGCGGCCGATGGCGGCTTGCAGATCGGCCAGCCTGGCACCCGGTTGCGAAGGGGAAGTCATCTGAGGCTCCTGTGCGCGCGGGCAGATGGGCCCCACGACGCGGATTTTCCCTGCACGCATCCGGCGGCGCCGGATGTGGCAGGTGGACAGGCTTCCATTCTAGCAATTCCTGTCGTTTCCGGGCCGCTCTCGTGGCCTTGCGTCCACCTGCCGCGCGTAGGCGGCCGGCGGGCGGAAGTGGCGCGTAATGCCTTACAGATAGAACATTTCTTCCTTGGGCGGGATCGGATTGTCGCCGCCGCGCTTCTCGTAGTACTCGTACACGGCCTCCAGCACTTCCTGCGGTTCGTCGACGATCTTCATCAGGTCCAGGTCGTGCTCCGCGATCAGGCCCATCGGTAGCAGCGTGAACCGGAACCAGTCCAGCAGGCCCTTCCAGAACCGGCTGCCGTACATCACCACCGGTACCGAGCGCGACTTGCCGGTCTGCACCAGCGTCAGCACCTCGGCCAGCTCGTCCAGCGTGCCGAAGCCGCCCGGCATGACGATGAAGGCGTCCGAATTCTTCACGAAGGTGACCTTGCGCGTGAAGAAATGGCGGAAGCGCATGGCGATGTCCTGGTACGGATTGCCCTGCTGTTCGTGCGGCAGCTCGATGTTCAGGCCCACGCTGGCCGACTTGCCGGCGTGCGCGCCCTTGTTGGCCGCCTCCATGATGCCGGGGCCGCCGCCGGAGATCACGGCGAAGCCCGCGTCCGAGAACAGCCGGGCGATTTCGATGGTCTTCTGGTAGTACGGCGAGTCCTCGCGCAGGCGCGCGCTGCCGTAGATCGAGACGGCCGGGCGGATCTCCGAGAGGTACTCGGTGGCCTCGATGAACTCTGCCATAATCGTGAACATTTGCCACGAGGCGCGAGCCTTCTTGGCCGTCGCGCGGTCTTCGTCGGCCAGCGCACGCAGGCTTGGAATCATCTTGCGCGGATTTGCACGCGCTGCCGCCGCACGCGCGGCAGCTTCCTGTTCTTCGGGGTTCTTGCCGGCAGCCGCGGCATCGGCCTTGGCGGCGATGGCCGCGGCATGGGCCGAAGCCTTGCCGGGCGGCGGATTCACCGTGTTGCCGGAAATGTCGGAAACGTCCGTGTCGGCGAGGGGCGCTGAGTCCGCGCCGCCAATGGGGCACCAGTCAATTTAGAGTCCATGGGAATGTCGGATAGTCCAAAAACACTCTTGCTCGTCGATGGGTCGAGCTATCTGTATCGCGCGTATCACGCGCTGCCGGACCTGAGGAATGGCGAAGGTCTGCCCACAGGGGCAATCTACGGCATGATCAACATGTTGCGCAAGCTGCGCAACGATTACCCGGCACAGTATATCGCCTGCGTATTCGACGCCAAGGGCAAGACGTTCCGGGATGATATGTACCCCGCATACAAGGAGCATCGCCCGTCGATGCCCGAGGACCTGGCCCGCCAGATCGAGCCGATCCACGAGGCCGTGCGCGCGCTGGGCTGGCCGATCGTGGTCGTCGAAGGCGTGGAAGCCGACGACGTGATCGGCACGCTGGCCTGCCAGGCCACGCAGCAGGGCGTGCGTACAGTGGTATCCACGGGCGACAAGGATCTGGCGCAGCTGGTCAACGACAGCGTCACGCTGGTCAACACGATGAGCGGCGAAGTCCTGGACCCGCCCGGCGTGCAGACCAAGTTCGGCGTGCCGCCCGAGCGCATCGTCGACTATCTGTCGCTGATCGGCGATGCCGTGGACAACGTGCCCGGGGTGCCGAAGGTGGGCCCGAAGACGGCGGTCAAATGGCTGACCGAATACGGCACGCTCGACAACATCATGGCCGGTGCCGATGGCATCAAGGGCGTGGTGGGCGAGAACCTGCGCAATACGCTGGACTGGCTGCCGCGCGCCCGCGAACTGGTCACGGTCAAGACCGACTGCGATCTCAGCGACGCCGTGGCCGACTTCCACGCGCTGCACGACCTGGGCGAGGACAAGGACAAGCTGGTCGCGTTCTTCCAGCGCTATGGCTTCAAGACGTGGCTGCGCGAAGCCACCGGCGAATCGCTGCCGAATGCGCGCGCCGCCGCAGCCCGCGCCGCGCCGCAGCCGGCGCAGGGCGGTCTGTTCGATGCGGCACCGACCGCCGCCGACGACCAGCCCGCCGAGGACCTGGCGCCGGCCGAAATCCGCTACGAGACTGTCACCACCGAAGAAGCGCTGGAAGCCTGGCTGCAGAAGGTTGTCGACGCGCCGCTGGTGGCGATCGATACGGAAACCACGTCGCTCGATCCGATGCTGGCCGAACTGGTGGGCGTCTCTGTGTCGGTGGAGCCGGGCGAGGCGGCCTACATCCCCGTGGCCCATCGCGGCCCCGACGTGGCCGGCGTGGAGAACCACGGCCAGCTGCCGCGCGAGTTCGTGCTGGACAAGCTGCGCGCGTGGCTGGAAGACCCGTCGCGGCTGAAGCTGGGCCAGCACCTGAAGTACGACGCGCACGTCTTCATGAACCACGGCATCACGCTGCGCGGCATCGCGCACGACACGATGCTGGAAAGCTACGTGCTGGCGTCGTACCGCAACCATGGCATGGACAGCCTGGCCGAGCGCCTGCTGAGCCTGAAGACGATCACCTATGAAGAGGTGTGCGGCAAGGGCGCCAGCCAGATCGGTTTCGACCAGATCGACCTGCAGCGTGCCACGGAGTACGCGGCCGAGGACGCCGACGTGACGCTGCGCCTGCATCGCAAGATGCTGCCGCAACTGGAGCGGGCCGAGGGCCTGAAGTACGTCTACGAAGGCATCGAGATCCCGGTTTCGGTGGTGCTGCAGAAGATCGAGCGCAACGGCGTGCTGATCGATGCCGACAAGCTGGCCGCGCAGAGCGCCTCGCTGGGCCAGCGCATGCTGGAGGCCGAGCAAGCCGCGCACGAGGCCGCCGGCCAGCCGTTCAACCTGGGCTCGCCGAAGCAGATCGGCGAGATCCTGTTCAACCAGATGCAGCTGCCGGTGGTGAAGAAGACCGCCAGCGGCGCGCCGTCGACCGACGAAGAGGTGCTGCAGAAGCTGGCCGAGGACTACCCGCTGCCCAAGCTGCTGCTGGACTACCGGGCGCTGTCCAAGCTCAAGTCTACCTACACCGACAAGCTGCCCAGGATGGTCAACCCGAAGACCGGCCGCGTGCACACCAGCTACGGCCAGGCCACGGCGGTGACGGGCCGGCTGGCGTCGACCGATCCGAACCTGCAGAACATCCCGGTGCGCACCGAGGAAGGCCGCCGCATCCGCGAGGCGTTTATCGCCGGGCCGGGCAATGTGATCGTATCGGCCGACTATTCGCAGATCGAGCTGCGCATCATGGCGCATATCTCGGGCGACGATAACCTGCTGCGCGCGTTTGCCAACGGCGAGGATATCCACCGCGCCACGGCCGCCGAGATCTTTGCCGTGGAGCGCGAGGCCGTCACCAGCGAGCAGCGCCGCTACGCCAAGGTCATCAACTTCGGCCTGATCTACGGCATGAGCGCGTTCGGCCTGGCCAGCAACCTGGGCATCGAGCGCGAGGCGGCCAAGCACTATATCGACCGCTATTTCATGCGCTATCCGGGCGTGGCCAACTACATGGAGGAAACGCGCCAGAAGGCGCGCGAGCAGGGCTACGTGGAAACCGTGTTCGGCCGCCGGCTGTGGCTGCCCGACATCCGCGGCGGCAACGGCCCGCGCCGCCAGGCCGCGGAACGCGCCGCCATCAACGCGCCGATGCAGGGCACGGCCGCGGACCTGATCAAGCTGTCGATGATCGCCGTGCAGGACTGGCTGGAGACCGACAGGCTGGGATCGCGCCAGATCATGCAGGTGCACGATGAACTGGTGCTGGAAGTTCCGCAGGCCGAATTCGACCTGGTGAAGACGAAGCTGCCCGAGCTGATGTGCTCGGTGGCGACACTGAACGTACCGCTGGTGGCCGAGGTGGGCAGCGGCGCGAACTGGGAAGAAGCGCACTAGCCAGCGCACTGGCCAGCGCGCTTGAAAGCGCATCAGGCGGCGCCCCCCGGGGCACTTTCAGGGGGCGCCGCCAGCACAGTGGGACGTGCCCCGGCGGGGCACAGATTGCCGCGTTGCCGCTGTCTCCCGCGCGATGCCGATGTATGCAAAGAAGTACTGTCTGAATCGACTGGATGGCCCTTGCCAGCCGTGCTGCTCTGCAGCACACTGGCAGCAAACCAGCCGTTTATGTCAGTACTGCAGTACACAGAACATCGGCCTCGCGGTGCGAGACCACAACAGAAAGACGCCGCAGGGGCCTGCACCGGTTTTCAAATTGAAAACATCGGGTAGACCATGAGCAACGCACAAGGCAGAGAGGAAAGCGCCCCCACTCCTATCGATACTCCCGCAGGCGGCACGCAACCCAGCGTGGTGCCGCGTCCTTCGAACGTCCCCACCGGATCATCGTGGTCGGCGGCGGCGCCGGCGGACTTGAACTCGTTACGCGACTCGGCGACAAGCTTGGCAAGTCGCGACGCGCGCAGGTGACGCTGGTCGACCGCATGCCCACGCACATCTGGAAGCCGCTGCTGCACGAAGTGGCTGCCGGCAGCATGGATCCGAATACCCACCAGCTTGAATACGCCGCGCAGGCGCGCTGGCACCATTTCGACTTCCAGCAGGGCGAGCTGACCGGCATCGACCGGGTCCGCAAGGTGGTCAACGTGGCGCCGTGCATGGACCTGGACGGCACCGAACTGCTGCCCGCGCGCGAGCTGCCGTACGACACGCTGGTGCTGGCCATCGGCTGCGTCACGCACTTCTTCAACGTGCCGGGCGCCGCCGAGCACGCCATCGCGCTCGATACCGTGGACCAGGCCGAACGCTTCCGGCGCAAGCTGATCGCGGCCTGCGTGCGCGCCCAGAACGGCAAGGGGCGCATCGGTCCGGACGGCCGGCCGCAGGTGGACGTGGCGATCATCGGCGCGGGCGCCACCGGCGTGGAGCTGTCGGCCGAACTGCGCAACACCGCGCATGTGCTGAACGCGTACGGGCTGCACCAGCTGGACCCGCGCCGCGATGTGCGCATCCATGTGATCGAAGCCGGCCCGCGCATCCTGCCGGCGCTGTCGGAGCGTGTGTCGGCCGAGACCACCAAGCTGCTGCGCAAGCTGGACGTCGACGTGTTCACGTCCGAGCGCGTGACCGAGGTGACCGGCGACGCCGTGCTGACGGCCAGCGGCAAGCGCATCGATGCCGACCTGACCGTGTGGGCGGCCGGCATCACGGCGCCGGGCGTGCTGCGCACGCTGGGCCTGCCGGTCAGCAAGATGGGGCAGCTGGTAGTGGGCCCGACGCTGCAGACCGAGACCGATCCGGATGTCTTTGCCTTCGGCGACTGCGCCGCCGCGCCGTGGCCCGAGAAGCAGACCACGGTGCCGCCGCGCGCGCAGGCCGCGCACCAGCAGGCCACGTTCCTGTACGACGCGCTGCGTGCCCGGCTGGATGGCAAGCCGCTGCCGACCTTCGGCTTCAAGGATTTCGGTTCGCTGGTGTCGCTGGGGCACTTCAGCGCGGTGGGCAGCCTGATGGGCGGCCTGATCGGCGGGTCGATGTTCATCGAGGGCCTGCTGGCGCGCTTCATGTACACATCGCTGTACCGGATGCACGTGCTGGCGCTGCATGGCGCCATCGGCATGGGGCTCGACACGGTGACGCACTGGCTGCGCAGCAAGACCAGCCCGCGCGTGAAGCTGCACTGACCGGGTGGCCGATGGCCGCCAGCGCATGCGTTGTCGTGCGCTGGCGGCCATGTTTGCTTAGAATCGACGGCGCCGCGCTTGCATCACATATCCCATGGCGCGCGGCGCCACCGATGCCAAGGAGACCCGCATGCTGAAGCCCGAAGTCGAAAGCCTCGTACCCGGCCAGTCGTTTGACCGCCGCAGTTTCGTCAAGACCGCGCTGGGCTCGGCCTTCGCGGCCGCCGTGCTGCCGGTGACGGCGCAAACCATCAAGACCGATTTCAATGGCCTGACCGCCGGTGAGGTCACCGTGCCGTCGAACGGCTTCAACATGCCGGTCTATCGCGCGCAGCCCGAAGGGAAGAAGAATCTGCCCGTCGTGCTGGTCATCAGCGAAATCTTCGGCGTGCACGAGCATATTGCGGATGTCTGTCGCCGTTTCGCCAAACTGGGCTACCTGGCCATCGCACCCGAGCTGTTCGCGCGCCAGGGCGACCCCAGCAGCTACGGCACGATCCAGGAACTGCAGGCCAATATCATCCAGAAGGTGCCAGACGCGCAGGTCATGGGCGATCTCGATGCCTGCGTGGCGTGGGCCGGCGCCAATGGCGGCGACCTGAACCGCGTGGCGATCACCGGCTTCTGCTGGGGTGGGCGCATCACGTGGCTCTACACGGCGCACAGCAAGCGCGTGAAGGCTGCGGTGGCGTGGTACGGCCAGCTGGTGGGCCAGCCGAACGCGCTGAAGCCGAAGAATCCGGTCGATATCGTGGGCGACCTGCACGCCCCGGTGCTGGGGCTCTACGGCGGCAAGGACACCGGTATCACGCAGGAGCATGTGGCCCAGATGAAGGCCGCACTGGCCGAGTCGTCGAACCCGAACGCCAGGGCTTCGACCTTTGTGGTCTACCCCGAGGCGGGCCACGCGTTCCACGCCGACTACCGCGCCAGCTACGTGGAAGCCGCGGCCAAGGACGGCTGGCAGCGCTGCGTGGCCTGGCTCAAGGAACACAAGGTGGCCTGAGCGGCCGATCTGATTACCCCCTGCATCCGCGCGGGTGATTGCAAAGTAGGCGCCGAGGTACGTACAATGCGGACTTTCGCGTTTTTGCAACCATGTTGCGTTAGTGCGCGAACGTAGTCAGTCGGCGACGACTGCCCGGTTGTCGGGCGGGGGCCGGTCCGGGAGTTCATCATCCATTCCACGCTTTTGTACATCCTGCTGGCCGCGACGATTTCGGGCGTCGGCAGCATCCTCGGTGCGGCGGTGCTGTCGCTGACCGTGGCCTCGCGCGTGGTGGAGCGCATGGTGAGCTTCTCGGTAGGCGTGCTGCTGGCGACGGCCTTGCTGCATTCTTTGCCCGAGGCGTTCGAGTCTGGCGCCGATCCACGTGCGTTGTTCGGCACGTTGCTGGCCGGCCTGCTCGGTTTCTTCCTGCTCGAGAAGATCTCGCTGCTGCGCCATTCGCATCACCACGAGGGCGACGGGCATCACCACCATCACGGCCATGACCGCGAGGAAGCGGGCCGCAGCGGCCTGACCATCCTGGTGGGCGACACCTTCCACAACTTTGCCGATGGCATCGTGATTGCCGCCGCCTTCCTGGCTGATCCGCATATCGGGCTGGTGACGGCGCTGGCCATTGCCGCGCACGAGATCCCGCAGGAAGTGGGCGATTTCATCGTGCTGCTGAACGCCGGCTTCTCGAAGGCGCGGGCGTTCGCGTTCAACCTGCTGTCAAGCCTGGCCGCCATCCTGGGCGGCATCGTCGGCTATTTCCTGCTGGACCAGCTGACTGGCTGGATTCCGTACGTGCTGGTGATCGCGTCGAGCAGTTTCGTCTATATCGCCGTGAGCGACCTGATGCCGCAGATGCAGCGCAAGCCGCGCCTGAAGGAATCGGCGGTGCAGGTGGTGCTGGTGGCGGCCGGTATCGCGGCCATCGTCTTTATCACCAACGGCGTGCACGAACAGCATGCGCATCGCCACTCGAAGGCCAAAACGGAAGCGGCGTCGAACTGACGCCGCCAAGCCTTACGCCGCGTTCCCCGTCGCCACCGGGCGCTTCGGGTCCGCGCACCATTCACTCCACGATCCCGGATACAGCGCCGCATCGGTCAGCCCGGCCACTTCCATGGCCAGCAGGTTATGGCAGGCCGTCACGCCCGAGCCGCACTGCATGACCGTGTCCTCGGCAGCCTTGCCGCCGAAAACCTGGCCGAATTCCGCACGCAGCTGATCGGCTGGCTTGAAGCGGCCATCGGCAGTCAGGTTGTCGTTGAAGAAGCGGTTGGCGGCGCCGGGAATATGGCCGCCCACAGGGTCCAGCGTTTCGTTTTCACCGCGGAAGCGGTCGGCCGCCCGGGCGTCCACGACCAGCAACGCCTGCTGGTCCAGGTTCTCGACCAGTGCCGAGGCATCGACGGTACGCACCAGCGACGCGCGGCGCGTGAGATTGCCGCCGGCTTCGGGGTCGGGCGTGACACCTTGTTCCAGCGGCAGGCCGGCAGCCAGCCAGGCCGCCTTGCCGCCATCGAGCACGGCCACGGCGCCGTGGCCCACCCAGCGCGACAGCCACCAGAGCCGCGCGGCGTACATGCTGCCCTGCGCGTCGTAGGCCACGATCAGCGTTTCGTCATTGATACCCAGCGCGCGCAGCCGGGCCACGAACAGTTCGGCATCGGGCAGCGGGTGGCGGCCGTTGAAGCCGGTTTTCGGCCCGGACAGTTCGTTGTCCAGGTGCAGGTAGAACGCGCCCGGCACGTGGTCCTGCTGGTACATCTCGCGACCGGCGGCGGGATTGGCCAGGTCGAACGAGCAATCGATGACGACAACCTGCTGCTTGCCCGAGGCACGCAGCTGGTCCAGTTCAGTAGCGGAAATCAGCGGTGATGGCATGAAGAACCTGTCTCGCGTCGAGTGGAAAGTCGATGCCAATGCTACACCGCCGCATGCGGCCGCGCGTCAGACCTCGGGGTGGACTTCAGCCTCGGGCGACTTGACCGGGGTGGCCGGCGTGGGATGCTTGTCTGTGTCGCGGGCGCGGGTGAGGGTGGTGGCGATGCCGCTGGCGATGATCAGGGCCATGCCCAGCCACGAGATCCAGTTGAGCTTGTCGTCCCAGACCAGGATGCCCCACAGGCTGGAGAACACGATGCCCGCGTACTGCAGGTTGGCCGTCAGCAGCGTATTGCCGCGCTTGTAGGCGCGCGTCATCGATGTCTGGCCCAGCGTGGCCAGGATGCCGATGGCCAGCAGCAGCCCCGCGCCGTGCCAGGTGTGGTGGCTGACGCCGGTGAACAGCATCCAGACCAGGCCGCAGACCAGGCCCACGGCCGAGAAATAGAACACGATGCGGCCCTCGGGCTCGCCCAGCTGGCCCAACTGGCGCACTTCCACATAGGCCAGCGCCGTAAACACGCCAGAAACCAGGCCGATCATGCCGCCCGCCAGCTGGTCCTTGCCCACCGACGGCTGCAGCAGGCAGATCACCCCGGCGAACGACAGCAGGATGGCGCCGATCAGCTTCTTGTCGGTGCCGCCGCGCGTGCCGGCCAGCACCGCGCCGGCGCCAAGGATCAGCGCGATCCAGACCGGTGACATGTAATTGAGCGTCATGGCCGTGGCCAGTGGCAGCAGCGTGATCGAGGTGAACCAGAGCAGCAGGGCGGTCACGCCGAAGATGCTGCGCTTGATGTGGGTGACCATGTGCGGCGTGCGCACCGACGTGCCTTGCGACGCCAGCAGGATCCACATGATCGTCACGCCGATCAGGCTGCGGTAGAAGACGATCTCGCCCGTGGTGTAGAGCTCGGATGCCAGCTTGACTCCCACCCCATCAACGAAAATGCGAAGGCGGCAAACAACATCCAGAGCGATTGCATGGCGAAACCGGGTGAAAAGAGGGTGAAGGAAGGATAAAGCGGGGCGCGGCAGGAAAAATCGTTGATAAGGCAACGATTAAGGGAGCGATTCTATCAGTGCCCCGCGCGCCGCTCCAACGCAAAACGGACCGTTTTCACGGTCCGTTTCCAGTTGTCCACAGTTTTCGGTGCGATCACCGCATCCGGTTGCGAACGTTCAGCGCTTGCTGTAGTCCATCGCGCGCCGGTACCACTCGTGGAAGTGCTGCATGCCGTCTTCCATCGGGGACTGGTACGGGCCAGTCTCGCTGACGCCGCGCTTCATCAGCGCCAGGCGCCCAGCGTCCATGCGTTCGGCGATCTCGTCGTCCTCGATGCACGTTTCCATATAGGCAGCGCGCTCGGCCTCGACGAACTCGCGCTCGAACAGCACGATTTCCTCGGGTAGTAGAACTCCACGACGTTGCGCGTCTTGCGCGGCCCGATCGGATGCAGCGTCGAGATGCAGAGCACGTTCGGATACCACTCCACCATGATGTTGGGGTAGTAAGTCAGCCAGATCGCGCCGTGCTTGGGCAACTTGCCGTTGTTGAAGCGCAACACCTCGTCGTGCCACTTCTGGTACGTCTGGCTGCCCGGGCGCTGCAGGCCCTTGTGCAGGCCCACGGTCTGCACGCTGTACTGCTCGCCAAACTCCCATTTCAGGTCGTCGCACGACACGAAGCTGCCCAGGCCAGGGTGGAACGGCACGACGTGGTAGTCCTCCAGATAGACCTCGATGAAGGTCTTCCAGTTGTAGTCGCACTCGTGCACTTCCACATGGTCGAGCATGTAGCCGTCGAAGTTCAGGTCATCGGCCACGCCCATGCGCGACAGGTCGGCGCGCACGTCGCGCTCGCCCTCGAACAGCATGCCGTTCCAGTTCTGCAGCGGCGACCGGTTCAGGCGCACGCATGGCTGTTCCGCGAAATGCGGCGCGCCAAGCAGCTCGCCCTGCAGGTCGTAGGTCCAGCGGTGCAGCGGGCAGACGATGTTCCTGGCGTTGCCCCGGCCATTCATCATGATGGCCTGGCGGTGGCGGCAGACGTTGGACAGCAGTTCGATGCCATCCGGGTTGCGCACCAGCACGCGGCCTTCGTCTTCGGCGGCCAGCGTCTGGAAGTCGCCGGATTCCGGCACCATCAGCGCGTGGCCGACGTAGCCCGGGCCCTTCTTGAACAACAGTTCGAGTTCTTGTTGATGCAGGGCCTCGTCAAAGTAGACGTCGACGGGCAACTGCGTATCAGCCGGCGCAAGCTTGAGCGCGGTGCTGAGATTGGACATTATCCCCACTCCCTATGAACAGGCGAAAGCAGTGAACAACCCAACCATCGAAAAATGAATCGATTTGGGAAACCGTGTCAGACGATCTGGATCCGGGCCGGTTCCCTTCCGGCCTGACCCGGATTCGGGCAGCCGGGCGGGTGGAAAAATGCGTCCTGGACGCAACGGTCGGAACTCGCTGACGAGCCCGGGATTGTACCCGAGCCCAAAATTAAGGGACTGATTTTTTAGCTTTTTAGCGAAAAAGTCGACCCGGGTCGTCACGGAGGTGCCCCTTCGGGCGCATTCGGAAAGACGACCCGGGCGCACACGTCACTTCCCTGTCAAAAGGTAGTGTTAAGTGCACCATCCGCACACCCGGTATCCATCGCCTGGATAAGACTGTTCTGCGGCCCGGCCCCGGATTGGCGTAAAATCGCGAATTCCCCTGAACAAGGCCTGACATGCCAAGAACGACGACCGCCGTCCAGCCTGAAGAATCGCCGGCCGCCAGCGCGCCGCCGGCTTCCTATGAGGCCGCAATGGCCGAGCTGGAAACCCTGGTGGCAAGCATGGAGAGCGGCGAACTGCCGCTGGAAGCGTCGCTGACCGCGTACCGCCGCGGCGCGGAGCTCGTCCGTTTTTGCCAGCAGAGCCTGGAGCGGGTGGCCCAGCAGGTCAAGGTTCTGGAAGGCGATGCCCTGAAGCCCCTGGCCGGCGAGCCACGTTCCGATAACAACAGCGCAGATTTCGAATGAGCGATTTCGCTACCTGGATGCGGGCGCAAGGCGCCCGGACCGAGGCTGCCCTGGACGCCGCACTGCCGTCCACGGACACAATTCCACACACCTTGCACGAGGCCATGCGCTATGCTGTCCTCGGCGGTGGCAAGCGGGTACGCCCGCTGCTGGTTCATGCCGCGGGCGAGGTGGCGGGTGCGACACTCGAGGCTTGCGATGCCGCGGCTTGCGCCGTCGAGATGATCCACGCCTATTCGCTGGTCCACGACGACATGCCCTGCATGGACGACGACGACCTGCGCCGCGGCCGGCCGACGGTCCACAAGGCCTACGACGAGGCCACGGCGCTGCTGGTGGGCGATGCATTGCAGACGCAGGCGTTCATCGTGCTGGCGCAGGTGCCGGCGCTGGGCGCCGAGGCGCGCCTGAAGCTGGTGGCCGAGCTGGCCATGGCGTCGGGCTCGGTGGGCATGTGCGGCGGCCAGGCGATCGACCTGCAGAACGTGGGCCTGGCGATGACCCGCGACGCGCTGGAAGGCATGCACCGCATGAAGACCGGCGCCCTGCTGCGTGCCAGCGTGCGCATGGGAGCGTTGTGCGGAAACATCGATCCGGCCGGTCTGGCGGCGCTTGACCAATATGCGGCGGCCGTGGGATTGGCATTCCAGGTGGTGGACGATATTCTCGACGTCACCGCAGATACGGCAACGCTCGGCAAGACCGCCGGGAAGGACGCCGCCAACGACAAGCCGACCTATGTGTCGCTGCTTGGTCTGGATGCCGCACGCGAACTGGCTGCCCAGCTTCGCACCGACGCCCACGAGGCGCTGGCGGGATTTGGCGCACGCGCCGGCCGGCTGGCCGAACTGGCCGACCTGATCGTGCTGCGCTCGAACTGAACTGAAAGCCGGACACACAGAATCCGGCGGCCGAACGGACAACATGACCTACACGCTGCTCAACAACATCGACGACCCCGCGGACCTGCGCAAGCTGGACCGTCGCCAGCTCGGCACGCTTGCCGACGAACTTCGCGCCTACGTGCTGGAATCGGTCTCGCAGACCGGCGGTCACCTGTCGTCCAACCTGGGCACGGTGGAGCTGACCATCGCGCTGCACTACGTGTTCGACACGCCCAGCGACCGCATCGTCTGGGACGTGGGTCACCAGAGCTACCCCCACAAGATCCTGACCGGCCGCCGCGACCGCATGTCGACGTTGCGCCAGTACGGTGGTATCTCCGGCTTCCCGCGTCGCTCGGAAAGCGAGTACGACACGTTCGGCACCGCGCACTCGTCGACGTCGATCTCCGCCGCGCTGGGCATGGCCCTGGGCGCGCGCACGATGGGCCACAAGCGCGTGGGCATCGCCGTGATCGGCGATGGCGCGATGACGGCCGGCATGGCCTTCGAGGCCATGAACAACGCCGGCGTCTACAAGGACCTGCCGATGCTGGTGGTGCTGAACGACAACGACATGTCGATCTCGCCGCCGGTGGGCATGCTGAACAAGCACCTGGCCCGCCTGATGTCCGGCCAGTTCTACGCCGCGACCAAGAAGGGCATCGAGAAGGTGCTGTCGGTGGCCCCGCCGGTGCTCGAATTCGCCAAGCGCCTGGAAGAACATGCCAAGGGCATGGTCGTGCCGGCCACGCTGTTCGAGGAATTCGGCTTCGACTACATCGGCCCGATCGACGGCCACGACCTGGAATCGCTGGTGCCCACGCTGCAGAACATCCGCCAGCGCGCCCTGGAGGGCCATGGCCCGCAGTTCCTGCACGTGGTGACCAAGAAGGGCCAGGGCTACAAGCTGGCCGAGGCCGACCCGATCCTGTATCACGGCCCGGGCAAGTTCAACCCGGCCGAGGGCATCCGTCCGTCGACCAAGCCGTCGCGCAAGACTTACACGCAGGTGTTCGGCGAGTGGCTGTGCGACATGGCCGCCGCCGACAAGCGCCTGATCGGCGTAACGCCGGCCATGCGCGAAGGCTCGGGCATGGTGGAGTTCGAGAAGCGCTTCCCGGACCGCTACTACGACGTCGGCATCGCCGAGCAGCACGCCGTGACGTTTGCTGGCGGCCTGGCCTGCGAGGGCCTGAAGCCGGTCGTGGCGATCTACTCGACGTTCCTGCAGCGCGGCTATGACCAGCTGATCCATGACGTGGCGCTGCAGAACCTGCCGGTGGTGTTCGCGCTGGACCGTGCCGGCCTGGTGGGCGCCGACGGTGCCACGCACGCCGGCGCATACGACATTCCGTTCCTGCGCTGCATTCCGAACATGATGGTGATGACGCCGGCCGACGAGCAGGAATGCCGTCAGCTGCTGACCACCGCCTATCAGCAGGATTGCCCGACCGCCGTGCGCTACCCGCGCGGCGCCGGCGTGGGCGTGGCCACCGAGGCCGCGCTGACGGCCCTGCCGCTGGGCAAGGGCGAGATCCGCCGCGAAGGCCAGCGCGTGGCCATCCTGGCGTTCGGCTCGATGCTGCATCCGTCGCTGACGGCTGCCGAATCGCTCGATGCCACGGTCGCCAACATGCGTTTCGTGAAGCCGCTCGACGTCGACCTGGTCAAGCAGCTGGCCGCGAACCACGACTACCTGGTAACGGTGGAAGAGGGTGCGACGATGGGCGGCGCCGGCAGCGCGGTGCTCGAAGCGCTGGCCGAGGCCGGCATCGAGATCCCGACGCTGGTGCTGGGCCTGCCCGACAAGTTCGTCGATCACGGAGACCCGGCGTTCCTGCTGTCGCAGTGCGGCCTGGACGCCGCCGGCATCGAACGTTCGGTGCGCGAGCGCTTCAAGCTGGCCGAGCAGCCGGTGAAGGTGGCCACGCGCGTCGCCTGACCGCCAGCCTCCCCTGAGTTGTAGCCGAAGCCGGCGCGGTTGATCCGCGCCGGTTTTGTTTTGGGCGCCTGGCTGTCAGCAAATGGCAGGAAGCTGCATCGGCCCGTTATTGTCCGCATGAAATACGCGGATTTACGCGCGGGCGCGGCAGCACCTTCCAATATTGCGTAGAATCCCCCTTCCCATTTTCGTGTTCGCGACTACGGGCCGGCGCCCCTCTGCTTCCTGTCCGGACCCGTCGTTTCACACTCGTTGCGCGGCGTGGAGAAATCCTGCGAAAACGCCGCGACCGTAAGGTTGGCCGTCATCCCCTGACGCCGTCCTGGAGGAAACCGTAGATGAATGACATCAATCCCGCCTTTGTGATGCCCGACGTGCAATCGAGCGTCGATACCCGCCAGATCGTGATCCAGCGCGTGGGCGTCAAGGGCGTGCGATATCCGCTGACACTGAAGACGCCGGCTGGCGATATCGGCACCGTCGGCACGTTCAACCTGGACGTGCGCCTGCCGGCCGACCAGAAGGGCACGCATATGTCGCGCTTCGTGGCGCTGCTGGAAGACAACCGCGCGCCGCTGGACCTGGCCGGCTTCCGCGCGCTGCTGGACGACATGCTGGTGCGCCTGGAGGCCGATGCCGGCCGCATCGAGGTCAAATTCCCGTACTTCGTCAGCAAGACCGCGCCCGTGTCGGGCGTGCAGTCGCTGCTGGATTACGAGGTGACGCTGGCCGGCGAGAAGCGCGACGGCCAGACGCGCGTGTTCCTGACCGCGCTGGTGCCGGTGACGAGCCTGTGCCCATGCTCGAAGAAGATTTCGCAGTACGGCGCGCATAACCAGCGCTCGCATATCACGATGCAGGTGGAGCTGGCCGCCGACCTGGACGTGGAAACGCTGGTGCGCATGGCCGAGGAAGAGGCGTCGTGCGAACTGTGGGGCCTGCTCAAGCGCCCCGACGAGAAGTTCGTGACCGAGCGCGCCTACGAGAATCCGAAGTTCGTGGAAGACCTGGTGCGCGACATCGCCATGCGCCTGAACGCCGACGCCCGGATCGTGGCCTACACGCTGGAAGCCGAGAACTTCGAGTCGATCCACAATCACAGCGCCTACGCCGTGATCGAGCGCGACAAGCGGGTTCAGTAGTACCCGTGGTTTACTCCCCTCTCCCGCAACGCGGGAGAGGGGAGTCATTCCCCAATCAAACCAGCGTCACCGCCGGTACCCCTCCGCCCCGATTAGAACTTTCCTACGAGGCCTGGGCGCCAGGCGCGTCCGGCAGTCGGATATCGGCCAGGTCCCAGCGCGGCGTTACGCCGTAGTCGTAGCCGTGGCGCGCCAGTTGCGGCGCCGCCTGCAGGCGCATGGCGCCGGCAAAGGCGATCATCGCGCCATTGTCGGTGCAGAAGGCCAGGTCCGGATAGTAGACGTCCACCTTGCGGCGCTTGCCCATCTCGTCAAGCCGCTCGCGCAGCTGCCGGTTGGCGCCCACGCCGCCGGCCACCACCAGCCGCTTGTGGCCGGTCTGCTTGAGGGCATTGAACGACTTGGCGGCCAGCACGTCGACGATGGCATCGACGAACGAACGTGCCAGGTTGGCCCGGTCCTGCTCGCACGCGTTGCCGAGCTTGCGCGTCTGCGTCAGCACGGCGGTCTTGAGCCCCGCGAACGAGAAATCGAGGTTGCCGGAATGGAGCATAGGCCGGGGCAGTTCGAACGCGCCGGGATTGCCGAACTCAGCCAGCCGCGACACCTCGGGGCCGCCCGGATAGCCCAGGCCCAGCAGCTTGGCCGTCTTGTCGAAGGCCTCGCCGGCGGCGTCGTCCAGCGTTTCGCCCAGCAGCGTGTAGTCGCCGATGCCTTTCACTTCCATCAGCTGGGTATGGCCGCCCGAAACCAGCAGCGCCACGAACGGGAAGGGCGGCGGGGCATCGGTCAGCAGCGGCGACAGCAGGTGGCCTTCCAGGTGGTGGACGCCCACCATCGGCACATCCAGCGCAAAGCCTAGCGCGTTGGCCACCGAGGCGCCCACCAGCAGCGCGCCGGCCAGGCCGGGGCCCTGGGTATAGGCAATGGCGTCGATGTCGTCGCGCGTGCGGCCGGCGTCGTCCAGCACTTGCTGCAACAGCGGCAGCACCCGGCGGATATGGTCGCGCGACGCCAGTTCGGGCACCACGCCGCCGTATTCGCGATGCATGGCGATCTGCGAGTGCAGCGCATGCGCCAGCAGGCCGGCCCCGGTGTCGTAGAGGGCCAGCCCGGTTTCGTCGCAGGAGGATTCGATACCGAGGACAAGCATGGGAATTCTGGTGCGGCCGGACGGGTTCGGACTGCAACTGCAGCGATCTTGCCGGCAAAAATCGGAAGGCCAGCAGGGTAGCACACCCTGCCCCCGTGCGCTTGGGCGCCCGTCATTCGCTACAATCGCGGCTTCTTGAAAGGGCGACATGACACAAGGCAGGAAAGACCGGTTCGATGTGGCGGTGCTGGGCGCAGGGGCGGCCGGCATGATGTGTGCCGCCGTGGCCGGGCAGCGCGGCGCGCGGGTGGTGCTGATCGACCATGCCACACGGCTGGCCGAGAAGATCCGCATCTCGGGCGGCGGCCGCTGCAATTTCACGAACCTGCAGGCCGGCCCGGCCAACTACCTGTCGAACAACCCCCATTTCTGCCGGTCCGCGCTGGCCCGCTATACGCCGCAGGACTTCCTGGCCCTGCTGCGCCGCTACGACATCGGCTGGCACGAAAAGCATCGCGGCCAGCTGTTCTGCAACAACAGCGCCGAAGACATCATCAACCTGCTGCGCGCCGAATGTGACGCCGGAAGCGTGCACTGGCAGACCGGCTGCACCATCGATGAGATCCGCAAAGAGGGCGATGACTTCCTGCTGCTGACCAAGCAGGGCACGGTGCGGGCGGGTGCGGTGGTGGTGGCTACGGGCGGGCTGTCGATCCCGAAGATTGGCGCCACGGACTTTGGCTACCGCATCGCCCGCCAGTTCGGGCTCAAGGTCGTGGACACCCGCCCGGCGCTGGTGCCGCTGACGTTCGACGGCCAGGCCTGGCAGCCATTCGTGCCGCTGGCCGGGGTGTCGATGGAGGTCGATATCGCCACGGGCAGCGGCAAGATGGCCGGCGCCTTCAAGGAAGACCTGCTCTGGACGCATCGGGGCCTGTCCGGACCCGCCGTACTGCAGATTTCCAGTTTCTGGCGGCCCGGCACGCCAATCGATATCGACCTGTTCGACGGAGAAGATGCCGCCGACTGGCTGATCGGCCATAAGAAAGGCGGCCGGAAACACCTGGACAACCTGCTGGCCGAACGCCTGCCATCGCGGCTGGCCGATGCCTGGTGCGCCGCCGTGGGTTTGCCGGGCGGCCAGCCGGTGGCCGACATGCCCGACAAGGCGCTGCGTCAGCTTGGCGAATCGCTGAACCGCTGGCGGCTGGTGCCGTCCGGCACCGAGGGCTACAAGAAGGCCGAGGTCACGCTGGGCGGCGTGGACACCCGGGCGCTGTCGTCGTCGACGATGATGGCGCGCGACGTCGACGGCCTGTATTTCATCGGCGAAGTGGTGGACGTGACGGGCTGGCTGGGCGGCTACAACTTCCAGTGGGCCTGGGCGTCGGCCGTGGCGGCCGGAGAGGCCGCCGCCGAGGCCGCGCGGGGCGCTTCCGCGTAGGCCGCGTCAGTGCAGTGGCGCAGGCCATGCGCTACAATCGGCGCTCTCGCACATGACCGGCGAGGCGCTTCGTTCGCTTTCGAACGACGCTTCGCTTCGGCAAGAAACCCGCTACGGGCCATGGCTCCGGCGGGTTTTTGCGTTATGGTCGTGATGGTCCCAGTTGCCACCCAATTTTTTCGGAAGATTGCCATGTCCCTGAAAGCCCGCATTACTGACGACATGAAGGCCGCCATGCGCGCCCGCGAAACCGATCGCCTCGGCACGATCCGCCTGCTGCAGGCCGCTATCAAGCAGCGCGAGGTGGACGAGCGCGTGGAACTGGACGACACCGCCGTGACCGCCGTGATCGACAAGATGATCAAGCAGCGCAAGGACTCGATCAGCCAGTTCGAACAGGCAGGCCGCGACGATCTGGTGGCCAAGGAAAAGGCCGAGGTCGATGTGCTGGTGGCCTATATGCCCGCTCAGCTGTCGGAAGCCGAGGTGGCTGCCGAGGTGCAGAAGGCCGTCACCGAAGCCGGCGCCACCGGCCCGCAGGACATGGGCAAGGTCATGGGGCTGGTCAAAGCTCGTCTGGCCGGCCGTGCCGACATGACGGCCGTATCGGGCCTGGTCAAGGCTGCGCTGGCGCCGAAATAATTGCGGTTCAATCAGATATAAGCAGGATTAGCAGTCGTGAAGCGCGGGGTTGGTGTCAGGTTGACGGGATTTGGCGCTCGATGTCGGCAAAGGCCGGCATTCCGTTGCGGCTGCACTACAATGATTCGATAGCAGCCGGGCGACGTTCCGGTCACGCATCCCAGAAAAATGGCCGCCGGCGTGTCCGGCAGGCCTTGGCATCAGGACGGTCAGTCGGGTGATTCCGCAATCCTTCATTCAGGACCTGCTCAACCGCGTCGACATTGTCGACGTGGTGGGCAAGTACGTGCAGTTGAAGAAGGGCGGGGCCAACTTCATGGGCCTGTGCCCGTTCCACAACGAAAATCCCCATCGTTCACGGTGTCGCCGACCAAGCAGTTCTACCACTGCTTCGGCTGCGGCGCGCATGGCTCCGCCATCGGCTTCCTGATGGAGTATTCGGGCCAGTCGTACCCCGATGCCGTGCGCGAACTGGCGCAGTCGGTGGGTTTGTCCGTCCCCGAGGAGCGCAACAGCCTGCCGCCCGCCCAGCGCGCCGAGCAGCAGGCAAAGTCGGTGGCGCTCAGCGATGCCATGTCGCGGGCTACGGATTTCTACAAGAAACAGCTACGCGGCGCGCCGCAGGCCATCCAGTACCTTAAAGGGCGCGGACTGACTGGCGAGATCGCCGTGCGTTTCGGCCTGGGCTACGCGCCTGACGACTGGCAAGGGCTGGAATCCGTATTCGGCAGCTATCGCGACGATGCGACGGCTGCGCCACTTGTCGAAAATGGCCTCTTGATCGAATCGCAGGACAAGCGCGATGCCGACGGCAAGCCCCGCCGGTACGACCGCTTCCGCGACCGCATCATGTTCCCGATCCGCAATACCAAGGGCAACGTGATCGGGTTTGGCGGCCGGGTGATGGGGCAAGGCGAGCCAAAATACCTGAACTCCCCGGAAACGCCGCTCTTCAGCAAGGGAACGGAGCTCTACGGGTTGTTCGAGGCCCGTCACGCCATTCGCGAGAACGGCTACGTACTGGTGGTGGAAGGCTATATGGACGTGGTGGCGCTGGCGCAGCTAGGCTTTGCCAACGCGGTAGCCACGCTGGGTACGGCCTGTACGGCGATCCACGTGCAAAAGCTGCTTCGGCAGACCGACGCCGTGGTGTTTTCGTTCGACGGCGATGCGGCCGGACGCCGCGCCGCGCGGCGTGCGCTGGAAGCCTGCCTGCCGCATGTGGCCGACAACAAGACCATCCGCTTCCTGTTCCTGCCCGCCGAGCATGACCCCGACAGCTACGTGCGGGAAGAGGGTACAGACGCCTTCGCGCGCCAGGTCCAGAACGCGATGCCGCTGTCGCGCTTCCTGCTCCAGATCGTCACGGAAGACCAGGACATGCGCCAGCCCGAGGGCCGCGCCCGCGCCCAGTTCGAGGCCAAGCCGCTGCTCCAGGCCATGCCGGCCGGCGGGCTGCGGCTACAGATTGTGCGCGAACTTGCCGATGCTACCGGTACGACGCCCGCCGAAATCGAGGCGGTGTGCGGCCTGGGCAGCGATTCGTCGCGCGTGGGCCGCTTCTCGCAGCCGCGGCCGCGCGCCCGGCGCCAGGCGCCGACCGGGCTGGAGCAGCAGGTGATCCAGCTGTTGATGAGCTACCCGTCGCTGGCCAGCCGGCTGGATGACGATGCGCGCGCCTTGCTGCTCGATCCCCAGCGGCCGGAGGCCGAGGTCCTGGCCCATCTGGTGGCAGCCTGCGACGGCATCCAGGGGACCATGAACTTTGCGGCCTTCAACGAGCAGCTGGCCCAGACGCCTTACGCGGACGTTTATGCCGCCGCGCGCGCGGCGGTGCTGAAGGAAGAGATGGAAGAGGCGCTTGCGACACTTGAATTCGACGGCGCCGTACACAAACTGCTGGCGGACCCGCTGCAGCGCGAACTGGAGACATTGCTGGCTGCGATCCAGGCCGGCACTGCCGATGAGGACGACAAGGCGCGCTATCGCTGGCTGATGCCAGAAGTGCAGCGGCGTCGCCAGATGGGATGGCGGCCCGTCACCGCGGAAGACGACTAGCCGCCACGCGGCAAACGATAAAAGCGCAGCACACAGGTTTTTGGCTTGAGCTATCGCACATGTGATCCCAACTGACGGAGGAATCCGGGGTCTAATCGCTTAAGCCTTGATTTTTCAGGTGAAAACCTCACCTGACAGGAAGCCGGGGGTTGGTGACGTGCTACAATGCCCGGTTTGGATTGCGAAATCTCTCTCCAGTACTGGCGAAAGTGAGCGTGCCAATGGCAAAGGCCAAAGCAACCGAAAGGGCAGCCGAGAAGGCTCCCTCCAAAGCTCCCCAATCAGGGAGCGGCAAGGCGTCCGTGAAAACAACGGCGGCGAAGACATCGACCGCGTCAGTCAGGACGACATCAGCCCGGTCTGCGCCAGCAAAGTCCGTGCGTAGCGCTTCGGCGCCCGCCGGAACCACTTCCGCCAGGAATCGCACATCCGAAAATACAAAGCCCTCGACTTCGGCACGCGAGAGCGGCAGCAGCGCCAATACAAGCGGCAGTGATGCCGCTGCAACAGTGAAAGGCAAGAGTATCACCGTGGCGAAACAGCAGAATACCGAAGTCGAGAGCAAGCGTGCGGCCACGACGGCCGGCACCCGGACCAGCAGCGCCAAGGCTGGCGCGGCTGCCGCCGCGCCGAAAGCCCGTGCCGCAACTCCCGCACCCGTTGCATCGGAGCGGCCCGCCGCCCCGGCCGTCAAGCCCGAGCCGAAGAAGCGCGGCCGCAAGCCCAAGGCCGAGATGCAGCAAGTAGACAGCACCATCGAAGACGTGACTGAAGAGCTTTACGACAACGACGCGCCCGCCACGCCCGTGGCGGCACCCAAGACCGAAAAGCAGAAAGCCAAGGACCGCAAGGCCAAGGAAAAGGCGCTGCTCAAGGAATTCGCTTCGTCGAACCAGGCTGGCAGCGAGGAAGAGCTCGAAGTCCGCCGCCAGAAGCTGAAGGCGCTGATCAAGCTGGGCAAGTCGCGCGGCTACCTGACCTACGCGGAAATCAACGATCACCTGCCGGACGACATGGTCGATTCGGAGACGATCGACACGCTGGTCGCCACGCTGAACGACATCGGCATCGCCGTCTACGAACAGGCGCCGGACGCCGAGACGCTGCTGCTGAACGACAACGCCCCGTCGGCCACCAGCGAGGAAGAGGCCGAGGAAGAGGCCGAAGCCGCGCTGTCCACCGTCGATTCCGAATTCGGTCGCACCACCGACCCGGTCCGCATGTACATGCGCGAGATGGGTACCGTGGAGCTGCTGACGCGCGAAGGCGAAATCGAGATCGCCAAGCGTATCGAAGCCGGCCTGAAGGACATGGTCATGGCCATCTCGGCCTGCCCGGTCACGATCTCGGAAATCCTGGCCAGCGCCGAGCGCATCGCCAACGAAGAGATCAAGATCGACGAATTCGTCGACGGCCTGATCGATCCGAACGCCGAGGAAGTCCAGGACAACTCGCCGGCCGCAGCGGCCGCCTCCGATGAAGAGGACGAGGAATCCGAGGAAGACGGCGAGGAGGAAGGCGAAGAGGACGAGGACGACGAGAACGGCGCAGGCGCCGGTGCATCGGCCCGCCAGCTGGAAGAGCTGAAGGTTGCCGCGCTGGAGAAATTCCGCATCATCGCCGAGCAGTTCGACAAGATGCGCCGTGCCTTCGAGAAGGAAGGCTACAAGTCGAAGCCGTACGTGAAGGCCCAGGAAGCGATCCAGGCCGAACTGATGGGCATCCGCTTCACCGCGCGCAACGTCGAGCGCCTGTGCGACACGCTGCGCGGCCAGGTGGACGAAGTCCGCAAGCTCGAACGCGCCATCCTGAACATCGTGGTCGACAAGTGCGGCATGCCGCGCGCCGACTTCGTGGCCCGCTTCCCGGGCAACGAGACGAACCTCGACTGGATCGAGACCATCGTCGCCGACCACAAGCCGTACAGCACGATCGTCGAGCGTAACGTGCCGGCCGTGCACGAGCTGCAGCAGAAGCTGATCGACCTGCAGGCCCGCGTGGTGCTGCCGCTGAAGGAGCTGAAGGACGTCAATCGCAAGATGTCCGAAGGCGAGAAGCGCGCCCGCGAAGCCAAGCGTGAAATGACAGAGGCCAACCTGCGTCTGGTGATCTCGATCGCGAAGAAGTACACGAATCGTGGCCTGCAGTTCCTGGACCTGATCCAGGAAGGCAACATCGGCCTGATGAAGGCGGTGGACAAGTTCGAATACCGTCGCGGCTACAAGTTCTCCACGTACGCCACGTGGTGGATTCGCCAGGCCATCACGCGCTCGATCGCCGATCAGGCCCGTACGATCCGTATCCCGGTTCACATGATCGAAACGATCAACAAGATGAACCGGATCTCGCGCCAGATCCTGCAGGAAACCGGCAACGAGCCGGATCCGGCAACGCTGGCCGAGAAGATGGAGATGCCCGAGGACAAGATCCGGAAGATCATGAAGATCGCCAAGGAACCGATCTCCATGGAAACGCCGATCGGTGACGACGACGATTCGCATCTGGGCGACTTCATCGAGGACACGAACACGCTGGCCCCGGCCGAAGCGGCGCTGCATGGTTCCATGCGCGACGTGGTAAAGGACGTGCTCGACAGCCTGACGCCGCGCGAAGCCAAGGTGCTGCGCATGCGTTTCGGCATCGAAATGAGCACGGACCACACGCTGGAAGAAGTGGGCAAGCAGTTCGACGTCACGCGCGAACGTATCCGCCAGATCGAGGCAAAGGCACTGCGCAAGCTGCGCCACCCGAGCCGCTCCGACAAGCTGAAGAGCTTCCTGGAAGGCAGCTAAGCATCAAGCCTTCTAAGGGCCTCTAGCTCATGCCTGGTTAGAGCAGCGGACTCATAATCCGTTGGTGCCGTGTTCGACTCACGGGAGGCCCACCATTGAAAATGAAAGGGGTTACGGTTATGCCGTAACCCCTTTTTTTGGCGTTTTTCCGACGATCCGGCGCCGATCGTCAGCCTTTGCCAGCCCGCCGCCGCGCCGTCAGTGCCAGCGCAGCCCAATCCTTTTGCCCATCCCCATGGGCGATCGCCTCGATATGCGCGTCGCGCAGCGTGCTGGCCAGGGTCATCGGCACGTTGGCCTGTTCGCCGGCTTCCAGGGCCAGGCGGACGTCCTTGCCGCCCAGGGCCAGCTTGAAGCCGGCCGGTTCGAAGCGTTGCTCGGCGATGGCGCCGCCGTAGATCTTGTAGACCGGCGCGGCGAAGACCGTCGAGGTGACCAGGTCCAGGAATGCGGCGGGGTCGACGTCGTAGCCCTGGGCCAGCGCAGCGCCTTCGCTCATGGCGCCGATTGCCGCGCCGATCATGAAGTTCACGCCCAGCTTGACCGCGTTGGCCTGTTCCGGCTTATCGCCCAAAATCCAGGTTTTCTGGCCCAGTACGTCGAATAGCGACTGGACGGTGGCCAGGGCCTGGGCTTCGCCGGCCGCGAGGATGTTCAGCTGGCCGGCCTCGGCCACGTTGACGCGGCCCAGTACCGGCGCGGCGATGTAGGCCACGCTGCGCGCGGCGTGCAGCGTGGCAAGCTCGCGCGCCATTGCCACCGAGACGGTGCCCATGTTGATATGGATGGCGCCCTTGGCCAGCGCGTCGAGCGCGCCGCCGCCGAGGATGGTGTCGTGCGTGGCGGCGTCGTCGGCCAGCATCGTGATCAGGACGTCGGCGCCCTGGGCGGCGTCGGCGGCCGTGGTGGCGCCGTGGGCACCGAGCGCGACGAGCTTGTCGACCGGGCCGGGCGAGCGGTTCCAGGCGCGTACCGCGTGGCCCGCCTTGAGCAGGTTGGCGGCCATCGGCAGCCCCATCGTACCGAGTCCAAGGAAAGCGATTTGCATGCTGATGCTCCTGTGGCGCGCCTCGCCCGCGCCGGGCGGAGACGTGGTGTGCAAAGGGCCGACGTTAGCACGCGGCTGCGGCCCGCGTATTGGCCCTGCGGCGATCAGGGATGCCGGCGGCAATGGCATCGGCGCCATTGTCTGCACGGCCTGACATGCAGGCAATGTCCCGAGCGACCGAAATGTCTCGTAACACGGGTTACAGGACGCGCGTCCTCCGGTGCGGGGGCCGAGGCATTACTGGAGGCAAGGGCAGCGACCCTGACAACGAGAACCGCAAACCGCAAACCGCAAACCGCAAACCGCAAATCCGTCGGAGGAAACATCATGAAGCGCCATTCCGCATTGCTCGCAGGCCTGTTTGTCGCGGCCTTTTCCGGTATCGCCAGCGCCCAGACCGGGGTGGTTGCGCATGACACGCAGCGGGACATCAACCAGCAGCAGCGCATCGAGAACGGCCTGCAGTCTGGCGCACTGACCACGCGCGAGGCATCGGGCCTGGAAAAGCAGGAGGCCCACGTGGATCGCATGCAGGCCAACGCCGAGCGCAACGGCCGCGTGTCGCCGCAGGAGCAGGCGAAGATCCAGAACGCGCAGAACCGTCTGAGCCAGGACATCTCGCGCGACGCCCACAACGGCGCGGTCGGCAATCCGAACAGCGTGTCGTCGCAGCGCATGCAGGCCGATGTCCAGCGCAATGTCCAGCAGGAAACGCGCATCCGCAACGGGGTGCAAAACGGATCGCTGACAAACCGCGAGACGGCCCAGCTGCAACGCAATGAGGCGCATGTGGATCGCACGGAAGCCCGTGCGGGCCGCAACGGGCATATCAGCGCCGGCGAGCAGGGTGCGGTGAATCGTGCGGAAAACCACGCCAGCGGCAAGATCTACCACGACAAGCACAACGGCCACGTGCGCGGGTAAGGCAACCCGGCCGGCTATGGCGCAAGCCTGGCCGGCCAGCGTCCTGCCGCGCGGCACGCGTTGCGCTATCGTATGACTCCTGCTGTCTTCCACCCACCTGCCATTTCCGACTGGAGACACTATGAGACTGATCGGCATGCTCGATTCCCCCTACGTCCGCCGCGCGGCCATCACGCTGCGGCTGCTGGGGTTGCCCTATGCGCTGGAGCAGGTGTCGGTGTTTCGCACCTTCGAGCAGTTTCGCGCGATCAACCCGGTGGTCAAGGCCCCGAGCCTGGTATGCGACAACGACGTGGTGCTGATGGATTCGACGCTGATCATCGACTACGCCGAGGCGCTGGCCGGGCGCAGCCTGATGCCCGCGGACCTGGCCGCGCGGCAGCGCGCGCTGCGCATTGTCGGGCTGGCGCTGGCGGCGTGCGAAAAGGCGGTGCAGCGCGTGTACGAGCACAACCTGCGTCCCACGGAGAAAGTGCACCAGCCGTGGGTGGAGCGCGTCGACGGCCAGTGCGCCAGTGCGTTCGCGCTGCTCGAAGCGGAGATAAAGGACGTGCCCGTGCCAACGGCCGAGCGGGATCTCGATCAGGCCGGGCTGACGGCGGCCGTGGTGTGGACATTCACGCAGGCGTTGCTGCCGGGCCACGTCGATCCGGCGGCGCATCCGGCGCTGGCGTCGTTCACTGCTGCAGTGGAGACGTTTCCGGCCTTGCAGGCGCTGCCGCACGCGTGAATGTGACGGGTTGATTTGACAACTTTGCGATGGAGGTGCCGTGGACGTGCGATACCCCACCAAGACCCCCACAAACGGGTGATGTGGCGCTAGTCGCGTTGCATCACGATACGCGACGGGGCGACAGGATCCTTGCCCCGCTACCACTTCTGCCCCGCGACCTCCCCGGCCAGCGGGGCTTTTTCATTGTGGCGCCCGATCTGGTTCGCAACGGGCGCTCATCGCGCCTTCAGGATCGTCTCGATCTGCGCGGCGGCGTGGCGCAGCGGCGGCAGGTAGTGCGTCTCGAGATAGGCCTGGTCGCGGCTGCCCAGCACCATGCTCAGGCCCAGGCCCGCTACAACCTTGCCGTGCTGGTCGGTCAGCGGCACGGAGATACCCGCAAAGCCGTCCGCCAGTTCGCTGATCAGCGTGCAATAGCCATCGGCCCGCACCTGCGCCAGCTTGCGCGCCAGGGCCGGGCGGGACGTGATCGTGAACGGCGTCAGCGGGCGCAGTTCGGCGCTGTCCAGGTAGGCGGCCAGTGCATCGTCGTCGAGCCCGGCCAGCAGCACGCGCCCCAGCGAGTGGGCATAGGCCGGCATGCGGCGGCCGATGGCCATGTCCACGCGCAGCAGTTGGCTGGGCTCCTCGCGCGCCACCAGCACCACCGATTCATGGTCCAGCATGCCGATGGAGCAGCTTTCGCCGGCTTCGGCGCATAGCGCCTGCAGATAGGGGCGCGCCAGCTGCGGCAGGTTCATCGACGCAAAGTAGGCATAACCCAGGTCCATGACCTTGGGCGTCAGCACAAACTGGCGGCCCTGCTGTGCCACGTAGCCGTTGTGGGCCAACGTCAGCAACAGCCGGCGCGCGGCGGCGCGCGTCACGTCCAGTTGTTCGGCCACGTCCTGCATGGACAGGCGCCCGGTGCCGCTGGCGTACAGGCGCAGCAGGGCCAGGCCCTTGGTCAGGGAATCGAGCAGTTCTTCCTTCCTGGGGATTTCGATGGCGTCTTCGGGGATGGCTTCGGAGACGGCTTCGGAGACGGCTTCGGGGTTTGGGGTGTCGCTGCGCGGCATGTCGGATCGAAACAGTCGAAATAGGGGTTTCCTGCGGGTCACACCTGACTTGCAACCGGGCGCCCGATCCGTATGATATGTGTTCCGCGAACATTTGTTCGCGAAACGTGGATCGGTAGAAACCACGACATCACAAGACGCAGGAGACGGCAATGAAGGTGATCACCACCGCTCAGGCGGCGGAACTCGTCCAGAGTGGCTGGACCGTGGCCAGCGCGGGATTTGTCGGCGCAGGCCATGCCGAAGGCGTGACCGAGGCGCTGGAGCAGCGTTTTCTGCACGACAACCTGCCGCGCGACCTGACGCTGGTCTATTCCGCAGGCCAGGGCGACCGTGGCGCACGCGGGGTGAATCACTTCGGCAACGCCGGCATGACGCGCGCCGTCGTCGGGGGGCACTGGCGCTCGGCCACGCGCCTGGCCACGCTGGCCATGAACGAGGATTGCGAAGGCTTCAACCTGCCGCAGGGCGTGCTGACGCACCTGTATCGCGCCATCGCCGGCGGCAAGCCCGGTGTGCTGACGAAGATCGGCCTGCACACCTTCGTGGACCCGCGCACCGCGCAGGACCCGCGCTACCACGGCGGCGCCGTCAACCAGCGCGCCCGCGACGCGATTGCCGCCGGCACTGCCAACTGGGTGGAAGCGGTGGATTTCCGGGGCGACGAGTACCTGTTCTATCCCAGCTTCCGCATCGATTGCGCGCTGATCCGCTGCACGACGTCGGACACGCGCGGCAACCTGAGCACACATCGCGAGGCGTTCCACCACGAACTGCTGGCCATGGCGCAGGCGGCCCACAATTCGGGCGGCATCGTGATCGCGCAGGTGGAGTCGATCGTCGATTGCCACGAGGTGCTGCAGTCGATCCACGTACCCGGCATCCTGGTGGACTACGTCGTGGTCAGCGAGCAACCCGCGCACCACCAGATGACGTTTGCCGAGCCGTACAACGATGCCTACGTGCGTCCGTGGCGCGGCGAAAAGGCCGACGCTGCCGACAAGGCAAGGGAAGCCGAAGCCTTGCCCGCCGCGTCGGCCCCGCTGGACGCCCGCACCATCGTGCAGCGCCGTGCCGTGATGGAACTGGCCGCGCGCCGCCCGCGCGTGGTGAACCTGGGCGTCGGCATGCCGGCCGCCGTGGGCGCGCTGGCGCACCGGGCCGGGCTCGATGGCTTCACGCTGACCGTGGAGGCGGGCCCCATCGGCGGTACGCCTGCCGACGGCTTGAGCTTTGGCGCATCGGCGTACCCCGAAGCCGTGGTCGACCAGCCCGCGCAGTTCGATTTCTATGAAGGCGGCGGCATCGACCTGGCCATCCTGGGCCTGGCCGAGCTTGATGGCCATGGCAACGTCAACGTGAGCAAGTTCGGCGAAGGCGAGGGCGCATTGATCGCCGGTGTAGGCGGCTTCATCAACATCACCCAGAGCGCACGCGCCGTGGTGTTCATGGGCACGCTGACGGCCGGCGGCCTGGAGATCCGCGCCGAGGATGGCCGGCTGACCATCGCCCGCGAAGGGCGCGTCAGGAAGATCGTGCCCGAGGTCTCGCACCTGAGCTTCAACGGCCCGTACGTGGCATCGCTGGGTATTCCGGTGCTGTATGTGACCGAGCGCGCGGTGTTCGAGATGCGAGCCGATGCCCATGGCGACGCTCGCCTGACGCTGGTGGAAATCGCGCCGGGTGTCGACCTGCAGCGCGACGTGCTCGACCAGTGCGCCACGCCCGTGGCCGTGGCCGACGATCTGCGCCTGATGGACGCGCGGCTGTTCCAGCCGGGGACGATGCGGCTCTGATTCCGGCGGCAGCAGGAAACTCAAGAAACTACGAGAAAAAGGCCCGCTGTACCGGGCCGATATTGGAGGAAGCACTGTGCAACACCGTCGTCAATCCCGTCGTCTGGCGCTTTCCGCGCTGGCGCTGGCAGCCGCGCTGCCCTTCGCATCGGCGTCCGCGCTGGCGCAGCAGAACTACCCGGACAAGCCGATCCGCCTGGTGGTGCCGTTCCCGGCCGGTGGTCCCACCGACACCGCCGCGCGCATCATCGGCCAGAAGATGGGCGAGACGCTGAAGCAGACCATCGTCATTGACAACCGCCCGGGGCTTCGGGCACCATCGGCACCGAAACCGTGGCCAAGGCCGCGCCCGATGGCTACACGCTGGTGATGCTGGCCACGCCCACGCTGCTGGCGCCGCACCTGCTGCCGCGCAAGAGCTACGACATCTTCAAGGACTTCACGCCGGTCGGTAATGCCTATGAGCTGCCGATCGTGATGGTGGTGAACCCGCAGGCGCTGCCCGATGTGACCGACCTGCAGTCGTACATCGCCAAGGCCAAGGCCGCGCCGGGCAAGATGAACTACACCAGCGCCGGCAACGGCAGCTTTGGCCACCTGTCCACCGAACTGCTGAAGAACCTGGGCCATTTCGATGTGCAGCACGTGCCGTACAAGGGCAGCGCCCCGGCGATTTCCGATTTGCTGGCTGGCCAGGTGCCGATGATGTTCTCGGACATGATCGCCGCGCTGCCGCATATCAAGGCCGGCAAGCTGCGTCCGATCGCGGTGGGTTCGAGCAAGCGCGTGACGTTCGCGCCCGACGTCAAGACCGTGGCGGAGCAGGGCTTCCCGGGCTTCGACGCGTCGTCGTGGGGCGGCCTGCTGGTGCCGGCCGGCACGCCGAAGGACGTGGTGGCGAAGCTGTCCGATGCGCTCAAGGGCGCGCTGGCCGATCCGACCGTCCAGCAGAAGATGCTTGGCGCCGGCACGGTGGCGTCTTACCTGCCGTCCGACCAACTGGCCACGCGCATGCAGAACGACTATGCGAAGTGGGGCAAGGTCATCAAGGACAACAACATCAAGAGCGATTGATGTCGGCCTGACGGCGACGCCTGTCCTGGCCCCGCTGCGGGGTGCGCGGGCCAGGCGTCGTCAAAACCTTAAATTCAGGCCTGCACCGGGAGCGTCTGCTGGAATTGCGACACACCGTTCAAATCACGAAGGTCCACGGTCAGCGCACGTGACGCGGGATCGATGTTGACCTCGCCAAAGAACTGGAAGCCGGCAAACGGCGACATGTTCTGGGCGGTGGGCGCTTTCTGGTAGACGACGCGCGGCCCGAACGTATTGTCGAGCGGATTCGGTCCGAAGCTGCCCGCGTTGAGCGGGCCGGCCACGAATTCCCAGAACGGATCGAAGTCCTTGTACACCGCCCGCTCGGGCGAGTAGTGGTGGGCGGCGCAGTAGTGCACGTCCGCCGTCAGCCACACCACGTTCTTCAGCCCGGCCTGCTTGATGCGCGACAACAAACGCGCGGTTTCCAGCTCGCGGCCCAGCGCCGGACCGTCGCCGTTGGCGATGGCTTCCCACTTCGGCCGGCCCTGCGCGTCCTTGCCGTCGGGCACGCCCAGGCCAATCGGCATGTCGGCGGCAATCACCTTCCACGTGGCCTGCGACGCCGTCATCTCGGCCATCAGCCAGTCCAGCTGCGCGTTGCCCAGGAACGCGGTCTGCGTGCTCTCGGCGGTCTCGCGGTTGTAGCCGTTCGGGCCGCGGTAGCTGCGCATGTCCAGCACGAACACGTCAAGCAGCGGGCCATAGGCGATCTTGCGGTGCACGCGCTCGGCCAGGCCCTGGCGGTGCCAGCGCATCGGCGCGTTCTCCAGAAAGGCGCGGCTGCCACGCGCCACCAGCAGGCGCACATCCTTCTCGGTATAGCGGTTGTCGGCCGACAGGTCCTTCGCGTCCGACCAGTTGTTGGTCACCTCGTGGTCGTCCCATTGCCAGATCTGCGGCACCTGGCTGGCGAAGCGGCGCACATTGACGTCCATCATGTTGTAGCGATGGCGGCCACGGAATTCCTTCAGCGTCTCGGCCACCTTGCTGACTTCCTCGGTCACCACGTTGCGCCAGATGCGGCCGTCCTCGGCCTTCTGCTCGGCCGAAATCGGGCTGTCGGCGTAGATCGTGTCGCCGCTGTGGATGAAGAAGTCGGGGTTGCGCTGGCGCATGGCTTCGTAGATGCGCATGCCGCCCAGGTCGGGATTGATGCCCCAGCCCTGGCCCACCGTGTCGCCGGACCACACGAAGCGGATCGGCTTGTCGGCCGTCATGGCGCGGGTGCGGAAGCTGCCTTCCATCCATGCGCCCTGGCCGCGCCGCTGTCCAGGTGTCTCGAACGCCACACGCACGTGATATGGCTGGCCCGGCAGCAGGCCGGTCAGCTGGGTGCGCGCCGTGAAATCGGTCTCGCTGCCGGCGAGCGGGCCGGAAATCCGCATCGGGTTGCGAAAGCCGGGTTCGGTGGCGTATTCGACTACCATGCGCGACGGCTGTCCGGCGCGGGCCCAGACCACCAGGCCATCGTCCGATGGATCGCCAAGCTGGATGCCGTCTGGCGCATCGGGGCGGCCGGAGGCCACCACGGCCGGCGCGGCAACCGCCGATGGGGCCAACGTGGTCAGGCCGGCCGCCAGCCCGGCCCCCAAACCAAGGAAGCGGCTGGAAGTGCGCAGGAAGCTGCGGCGGGTGGCGTCGGAGAGCGGCGTGGCGGGCAGTGGGGTCGTCATGACGAAGCGTGTCGGATATCAAAATGTACATACATGGCCGGGGCGCTATCGTCGCCAGCTTTTGTGACGTCTTGTTGACACGTCATTGACATGTCAAACGCCGATACTGCCCTTCAGTCCCGGTGTGCGCCCCCGGACTCTGATGGTAGAATCCAAGTCTTTGATTTTCCGGGCAATTCATCTTTCCGCGTGGTTTCCGCCGCGCGCCGCCCGTTGAACCGTACCAGACGCGTGTCCGTTGCCTCGGCTCCGCGCCCTGCACCGACACCCCATTGATGACGATGACCAACACCCCAGACCAGACCCCAGCAGCAGAGCAGACGTTCGAGAGCTTCGGGCTGGATGCGCGTATCCTGCGCGCCTTGTCCGACCAGGGCTACACCAAGCCCACGCCGATCCAGGCGCAGGCCATTCCGGTGGTGCTGCTGGGCAAGGACGTCATGGGCGCCGCACAGACCGGCACCGGCAAGACCGCCGGCTTTGCCCTGCCGATCATCCAGCGCCTGCTGCCGATGGCCAACGCCAGCGCATCGCCGGCCCGCCATCCGGTGCGCGCGCTGATGCTGACGCCGACGCGCGAACTGGCCGATCAGGTCTATGACAACGTGGCGCGCTACGCGCAGCACACCGACCTGCGCAGCACCGTGGTGTTCGGCGGCGTCGACATGAATCCGCAGACCGACGCGCTGCGTCGTGGCGTGGAAATCCTGGTGGCCACGCCGGGCCGTCTGCTCGATCACGTGCAGCAGAAATCGGTGAACCTGTCGCAGGTGCAGATGCTGGTGCTGGACGAAGCCGACCGCATGCTGGACATGGGCTTCCTGCCGGACCTGCAGCGCATCATCAACCTGCTGCCGGCGCAGCGCCAGACGCTGCTGTTCTCGGCCACGTTCTCGCCCGAGATCAAGAAGCTGGCATCGAGCTACCTGAAGCAGCCGGTGACGATCGAGGTGGCACGCAGCAACTCGACCAACGAGAACGTGCGCCAGGTGGTCTACTCGGTGCCGGACGGCCACAAGCAGGCCGCCGTGGTGCATCTGCTCAAGCAGCGCGCCACCGAGCAGCAATCGAAGCAGTGCATCGTGTTCGTGAACAGCAAGATCGGCTGCTCGCGTCTGGCGCGCCACCTGGAGCGCGAAGGTATCAACGCCGCCGCCATCCATGGCGACAAGACGCAGACCGAGCGCATGCAGACGCTCGACGGCTTCAAGAGCGGCACGATCGACGCGCTGGTGGCTACCGACGTGGCCGCGCGTGGCCTGGACATCCCGGCCATGCCGTGCGTGATCAACTTCGACCTGCCGTTCAGCGCCGAGGACTATGTGCACCGGATCGGCCGTACGGGCCGCGCGGGTGCCAGCGGCGATGCGCTGTCGATCCACGTGCCGGGCAACGATGACCGCCTGCTGGCCGATATCGAGAAGCTGATCAAGCGCAGCGTGCCGCGCGGTACGCTGGAAGGCTTCGACCCGACCGGCGAGCGTGCGCGCCAGGAAGAAACCGACCGCCGCCGCCAGCGCTCCGACGTGCGCCGTGCGCGCGACAACGGCGCTGCCGGTGGAAGCAGCGGCGAGCGCGAGGAAGCCGCGCCGCGCCGCCGTCGTACCGAGCCCAATGGCGGCCCGGCGTTCCGTCCGTCCGACGATCCGTTCTTCTCGCGTCCGTACGAGCCGTCGGGCAACTACACGCCGGCGCCGAAGACCGAGGATCAACTGGCCGCCGCGCTGACGCGTGGCCGCCAGTCGCCCAAGCGCCCGGTGGCGGCGCTGCTGGGTGGCGCGCCCCGCAAGTCGTAAGGCGCGCAGCGCTCGCTGGCGCTGCAAAAGGTTCAAAAGCAGAACGGCCCGCTCGATGCGGGCCGTGTTCATTTCTGGCGATGTGCGGGCGGTTTCAGGGCGATTCAAGGGCGATCATCGATCCCTCCATTGCTCCGCCCATAGCTCGGTGGCCGTCGCCAGCCACGCGGCGACCGTCGCTTCCCCATTCACGATGCCCAGGTGCGCGCCGGCTTGCCGCAGCGCGTCCAGCGGCGCGGCCGTGTCCAGCGCCTGCGCGCCGCTTTGCTTGCTCAGCTTTTCGCCAACCGCGTTGACCACCACCGGCACATGCAGGTACGACGGCGTGGGCAGCCCAAGCAGATGCTGCAGATGGATCTGGCGCGGCGTGGAGTCGAGCAGGTCGGCGCCGCGCACGATATGGGTGATGCCCTGGAGCGCATCGTCGACGACCACGGCCAGCTGGTAGGCCCATAGTCCATCGGCCCGGCGCAGCACGAAATCGCCGAGCTCCGTTTCCAGGTTCTGGCACTGGCGCTGCTGCCAGCGATCGTCGAAGCAGATCGTGGCCGGCGGGCCGTCTGGCACGCGCACGCGCCAGGCGCGCGGCAGCTTGCCATGCAGCCCATGGCGGCAGGTGCCCGGATAGCCCAGCGTCTGGTGCCGCTCGCGTACGTGAATTAAAGAATCGGCGATTTCCTTGCGCGAGCAGCCGCACGGATACAGAAAGCCGGCGGTGTCGAGGCGCCGCAGCGCATCGGCATAGTGCGACTCGCGGCGGCTCTGCCAGACCGGGGGTTCGTCGGGATGCAGGCCCAGCGCTTGCAGCGTGCGCAGGATGCCGGTGTCGGCATCCTTCACGCAGCGCGGGTAGTCGATGTCCTCGATCCGCACGAGCCAGTCGCCGCCATGGGCGCGGGCATCGAGCCAGCTGGCCAGCGCGGTCACCAGCGAACCGAGATGCAGCGGGCCGGTGGGGGAGGGGCGAAACGCCCCCGGTAGCGTTGCGGCATGGTGCGGCGAGCTTACTCGAACGACTCCGGTTGCTGCGGCGCCTGCTGCATCAGCGCCTGCGCCAGGCGCGGGTCGTCGAGCTTGCTGGACCACCACTGCAGCGCCTTGCCGCGCGTGTTGGTGCGCCATGCCACCTTGAAATTGCCCGGCGCGCGCACTTCCACGGTCTCGCGCACCTGCAGCACGCCGCTTTCGATATGGGGCTGCGCCATCGGCGCCGGCAGCCAGCCGCAGCCCAGGCCGCGGATCTGGGCTTCGAGCTTGTCGCGCATGGTGGGCACCACCAGCACGTCCTGGCCGGCCAGCACCCCGTGGGTCCGCGCGGGCAGGTTGCGCGACGTATCGCCCACGGCCACGATGCGGTGCTTGGCGATCTGGATCGTCGTCAGCGGGCCTTCCTCGGTGGCCAGCGGATGGTGTGCGGCCACGGCGAAGACGAACGGGATGGTGCCAAGCGGGCGCACCTGATAGCCCTGCGTGCTGGGAATCTCGTACGCGCCGCCGATGATCAGGTCGGCGCGGTTGCTGACCAGGGCGTCCCACGTGCCGCCCAGCACTTCCTTGGCGAAACGCAGGCGGGTGGCCGTGTTCTCGGCGTAGAAATCCTGGATCACCGGCAGCAGGGCCCGGAAATTGACCAGGTCGTCCACGGCGATGTTCAGGTTCGCTTCCCAGCCGGTGGCCAGGCGCTTGACGCGCCGCGCCAGGTCGTCGGCCGCGTGCAACAGGTGGCGGCCTTCGTCCAGCAGGGCGCGTCCTGCCGGCGTCAGTTCGGCCCGGTGGCGCCGCCGGTCGAACAGCAGGACGTCCAGGTCTTCCTCCAGTTTGCGGACCACATAGGTCAGGGCGGAAGGCACCTTGCCCATCTCGTGAGCGGCGGCGGCAAAACTGCCCTTGCGCTCGATGGCGTCAAGGACTTCAAGGGATTCGAGTGACAGGGGCATATTCAGAATTTCTGAACAAGTGCTTCTAACGCGGTGCCCGCCAATATACTCCCGCTCCCCTAAACTGCCTAGCATCGAAACGCCGCTCAGCCCCGCAGCCAAGAGCTGGAGGGTTCGAATTCCAGGCCACAAGGAGGGCCATCAAAATGATTGAAATCCGTAAGTCTGAAGATCGCGGTTATGCGGACCATGGCTGGCTCAAGTCCTATCACACGTTCTCGTTTGCCGATTACTACGACCCGCGCCATATCCAGTTTGGCCCGCTGCGTGTGATCAATGAGGATCGCGTGGCGCCGGGCATGGGCTTCGGCACGCACGGCCACCGCGACATGGAAATCATCAGCTATGTGCTCGAAGGTGAGCTTGCGCACAAGGACAGCATGGGCAACGGCAGCGTGATCCGTCCTGGCGACGTGCAGCGCATGAGCGCCGGCACCGGTGTGCGCCACTCGGAGTACAACCACGCCGCCGATGCGACCACGCACTTCCTGCAGATCTGGATCATGCCGAACCAGCAGGGCATCGAGCCGGGCTACGAGGAAAAGCGCTTCGACGCCGCCGACAAGCGGGGCCACCTGCGCCTGGTCGGCAGCCCGGACGGCGCCGAAGGCTCGGTCGTGATCCATCAGGACGTGCGCCTGTTCGCCGGCCTTTTCGACGGTGACGAGGCCGCCACGCTGGCGCTGCAGCCGGGACGCCAGGCCTACGTGCACGTGGCACGCGGCCGGGTGACGGTCAACGGCCAGCCGCTGGAAACTGGCGATGCCGCCAAGCTCGACGGCGAAAGCGCCGTGAGCCTGGAAAAGGGTGCCGACGCCGAAGTGCTGGTGTTCGACCTGCCGGCCTGAAGGCCGCTCTGATGCCGGATGATCGGCCCTCGCAAATGCCCGCCACCCTTGGCGGGCGTTTGCATGCGGGGCGTCGGAACTGTCATTCGTTTACCCGTAACCAGTGCTTACAGGTACAAGGAACGCTTGCCGCTATGCTATCGTCTGGCCTATCCGCCATGCGACCGCCGCGGCACACGCCGTGCGCCGATTAATCGTCACGCGATGACCTTCGTATCCATTCTCCTGGCGCTGATTGCCGAACAATTCCGGGCGCTCGGCCGGAACAACCCCATCTACGACATCGTGCGTGTGCTGGGTGACCGTGCCGAGCATGCCTTCGACACTGGCCGACCGCGCGACGCCGCGCTGGCCTGGCTGACCGTTGTGCTGCCACTGACGCTGGCCGTGGTGTTCGTCCACTACCTGCTGTCGTCGATCAGCGTGGCCCTGACTCTGGTCTGGAATGTCCTGCTGCTCTACCTGACGCTGGGTTTCCGCCAGTTCAGCCACTATTTCACCGATATCCACGAAGCGCTGAACCGCGACGATCTGCATACCGCTCGCACGCTGCTGCACGAGTGGACCGGGCTCGATACCGTGGAGATGCCGGTCAGCGAGATCGTCCGGCACACGCTGGAAGCCGCCATCGTGGCCGTGCACCGGCACGTGTTCGGGGTGTTCTTCTGGTTCCTGGTGCCGATCGGCCCCGGCGGCGTGGTGCTGTATCGCACGGCCGAATTCCTGAATCGCCAGTGGAACCTGCCGTCGAACGAACGCAGCCCGGCGCTGGGGCGTTTCGCGGCCCGCGCGTTCTACGTGCTGGACTGGGTGCCGTCGCGCCTGACGGCGATCGGATTTGCCATCGTTGGCAATTTTGAAGATGCGGTCTACGCGTGGCGCAACCATGCGCGCAAGTGGAACGACGCGGTCAACGGCATCCTGCTGGCCAGTGGCGGCGGGGCGCTGGGCGTACGGCTGGGCCAGCCGCTGGCCGAAGAGGATTCCAGCGTGATGCTGCGTACCAGCCTGGCCGGCGTGGACTACGCGCCGGGCATGAGCGACGCCGAACCGGTGCCGCCCGAATTCGGCGCGGACCCCGGCATCCGCACGCTGCAATCGGCCGTCGGCCTGGTCTGGCGTGCCGTGATCCTGTGGATGCTGCTGCTGGCGATGATCTCGCTGGCGCTCTGGGTGGGCTGATTCCCGGACGTCGTCGAAAAGCCAAAGCGCCACGGTTGTGGCGCTTTTTTCATTCTTATTCTTGATGGGCGCCGCAGTGCCAGCAGGCGGCGAACTGGGCCTCGTGCCATTCGCCGCAGCGGCGGCATTGCCAGCGGGGCCCCGGCGCCGGGTTGGCGGCCGCGTTGAGCGCGGCCCAGGCGTCGGCTTCGGCGGCATCGTCCAGAATCCAGACCTGCGGAGCGCTCTCATTGAGCGGGATATCGCCCGCCGCGCCGGCAAGCCAGGTATTGCGGACTTCGGCGCGAATGCCGGCCGCATCCAGCACGTTCTGGCAATGCGCGGCATGGACCAGCGAAGGCGTCCTCAGCAGCAGTTTCATGATGAAGCCGTGGCAGGCAGGGTGTTTTTACCTTACCACGGCCGTTGCCGATTGCCAGCCGGGGCTTACCACGGCTTCTGCTGACGCGATTCGTGCAGCAGTTGCGTGTAGAGCTGGTGCCGGCGCGGCGAGATCGTGCCGTTGTCGATGGCGCCCAGCACCCCGCAGCCCGGTTCGTTGATGTGATGGCAGTTATAGAACCGGCATTCGGTCAGCTGCGGCCGGAATTCCGGAAACGCGCGCTCCAGCATGCCTTCGCTCAGGTGGTGCAGGCCGAATTCCTGGAAGCCCGGGGAATCGATCAGGTAGCCGGGCTTGTCATCGACCACGGCCCATTCCGGCGGCAGGTGATACAGCCGTGTGAACGTGGTGGTGTGCTTGCCCGAATCGAGCTTCGACGAAATCTCGCGCGTCTGCGCTTCCACGCCCGGGATCAGCAGGTTCAGCAGCGACGATTTGCCCATGCCCGACTGGCCGATCAGGATGCTCGACACCCCCGCCGTGCGCGGCTGCAACGCGGCCAGCGCTTGCTCGGGCGGCCGTGGACGGACAGCTCCACGGTGTCGTAGCCCAGGTCCTGGTACAGCTTCAGGCGGCGGCGGGCATCGTCGAGCCGGCCGGTCAGGTCGGTCTTGTTCAGGATCACCAGCGGGCGGATTTCCAGCGCCTCGGCCGACACCAGCGCGCGGCCCAGCAGATCCTCCGAAAAACTCGGCTCGGTGGCCAGCACGATGATGACCTGGTCGATATTGGCCGCCAGCAGCTTCGACTTGAACTGGTCGGACCGGTACAACAGGTTCTTGCGGGGATCGATGCCGGTGATCACGCCCTGGTCGACTGCGGCCAGCTCGACGCGCACGTGGTCGCCCACGGCCGCGTCGCTTTTCTTGCCGCGCGGGAATGCATGCAGGTGCGATCCGTCGGCGCGCTCCACCACGTAGTGGCGGCCATGTGCGGCGACGATCAGCGCGGATTCCGTCCCGGTTCCGTTGCCCTTGCCGGTGCCTTTGCCGGCGTTCTGATGGCGCGCGCTGCGGGTCATGCGTGCGACAGCAGGCGGTCGATGCGCTGGGCTGCGGGCGGATGCGAGTAATAGAAGGCGCTGTAGATCGGGTCCGGCGTCAGCGTCGACGCGTTGTCCTTGTACAGCTTCACCAGCGCGGACACCAGATGGCCCGCGTTGGTCTGATGCGCGGCAAATTCGTCCGCTTCGAACTCGTGCTTGCGCGACGACTGGCTGGCCAGCGGCCCCAGGATGAACGTGAACACCGGCAGCGCCAGGAAGAACAGCACCAGCGCCAGCGCATGGTTGCTGGTGCCGAAGTTCGGCAGCACGCCCAGCCCCGTGAAGAACCACTCGCGCGTGGCCAGCCAGCCCAGCACGGCCAGGAACACCAGCGACAGCGCAAACGTGACCGCGATCATCTTGGCCACGTGGCGGCGCTTGAAGTGGCCCAGTTCGTGGGCCAGCACCGCTTCCACTTCCTCGCCGTCCAGGCGCTCCAGCAGCGTGTCGAAGAACACGATACGCTTGGCCGCGCCAAATCCGGTGAAGTAGGCGTTGCCATGCGCGCTGCGCCGGCTGCCGTCCATGACGAACAGGCCCTTGCTGGCGAAGCCGCACTTGCGCAGCAGCGCTTCGATGCGCTCGCGCAGGCCTTCGTCGGCCAGCGGCTCGAACTTGTTGAACAGCGGGGCGATGTACGTCGGGACGATCACCTGCAGCAGCAGGCTGAAGCCCACCCAGAGCAGCCAGGTGTAGAGCCACCAGTAGGTGCCGGCGCGGTCCATCAGCCACAGCACGGCCAGCAGCAGCGGCAGGCCCAGCACGCAGGCCACCAGGGCCATCTTGGCCAGGTCGGCCAGCCACAGGCCGAAGGTCATCTTGTTGAAGCCGAAGCGCTGCTCGATCACGAACTGGCCATACAGCGAGAAGGGCAGGTCGAACAGGCCGCCGATCAGGGCCACGCTGGCAATCAGCGCCACGCCGTAGAAGTAGGGGCTGTCGGGAAACACATGGAGCCAGAGCTGGTTCAGCGCGTGCAGGCCTCCCAGCATCGTGAAGCCGATCAGCACGGCGGCGCCGGTCAGCACCTCCAGCATCGACAGCCGCGTGCGGGCCATCGTGTAGTCGGCCGCCTTCTGGTGCGCGGCCAGCGTGATGGTGTCGGCAAACCGCTCGGGCACGGCGCCGCGATGGCGCGCCACATGGCGGATCTGGCGCGACGCGAGCCAGAGTTTGGTCAGCACCATGATGACCAGGGCGGCAAGAAAGATCAGCGTGAACATCGGCAAGCCTTGTAGACGATGGCGCGGCGCAGCAACGGCAAAGGCCGGGCGCGCCACATGCCATCCGGGGCGGATATGCGAGAATTATAAATTGTTCGCCCCCGGCCACCCGCCGATCCGGGGCAATTCCTTTTTCGAATTCCATATCGAGCCGTACCGCCAGATGACAAGCCCCGCCGCATCCTCCGTCAAAAGTGAAAACAACCTTGTCTGGCTGGACATGGAAATGACCGGTTTGCAGCCGGATACCGACCGCATCATCGAAGTGGCGGTGGTGGTTACCGATTCCGAACTGAACATCCTGGCCGAAGGCCCGGTGCTGGTGATCCACCAGTCCGATGCGGTCCTGGACGGCATGGACAACTGGAACAAGGGCACCCACGGCCGTTCGGGCCTGATCGACAAGGTCAAGGCGTCGACGCTGACCGAAGCCCAGGCCGAGGCCGAGCTGCTGGCCTTCCTGAAGCGCTGGGTGCCGGCCAGCAAGTCGCCGATGTGTGGCAATTCGATCTGCCAGGACCGCCGCTTCATGGCGCGCTACATGCCCAAGCTGGAAGCATTCTTCCACTATCGCAACCTTGACGTCTCGACGCTCAAGGAACTGTGCAAGCGCTGGGAACCGGCCATCCACAGGGGTTTCCAGAAGCGCCAGCTGCACACGGCGCTGGCCGATATCCTGGAATCGGTGGAAGAACTGCGCTACTACCGCCAGCACTTCATCAAGACCCCGGCCGAAGCCGCCGCGACGCTGCCGGCAACGGCTGCCCCCGCCACACCCGCTACACCTGCTACGCCGGCCGCTCCCTCCGCGTAACGCCCCTCAAGAACAAGAACCCGGCGGGCGGGCTCCACGACGGACCGGCCACGCCGCCCCAGTCTGTCCAGCCGCCTCCCGCCATGTTCACGCGCATCGTCTCGATCATCACGCCGGTCATCCTGATCATCCTGATCGGATGGATCTACGGGCGGCGCGCCCATCCGGACATGGCGGGCATCAACAAGGCGATGCTCGAAGTGATCGCGCCGCTACTGGTGGTGTCGGCCTTCATCAGCAAGAATTTCGTGCTGGCCGACCACCTGGTGCTGCTGGCCTGCGCGGTGGCCGTGGTAATCGGCTCGGGCATCCTGGCCTGGGTGGTGGCGCGCATGAGCGGCGCCAATCCCCGCACGTTCGTGCCCCCGATGATGTTCAACAACTGCGGCAATATGGGGCTGCCGCTGTCGGTGTTCGCCTTCGGGCAGGTGGGCCTGGCGCCGGCCGTGGCGCTGTTCGCGGCATCCAACCTGATGCACTTCACCATCGGCATGAAGATCGTGAACCGGCACGCATCGATGGCGCAGATCGCCCGCAATCCGATGGTGCTGGCCACCGTGGCCGGCGTGGCGCTATCGCTGGCCAAGCCGGTATTCGCGCTGCCCGAGCCGGTCTATGAATCGATCAAGCTGCTGGGCGACTCCACGGTGCCGCTGATGTTGTTCGCGCTGGGCGTCCGCATGAAGGACGTCAGCCTGCGCAACTGGGGCATGGGAGTGCTGGGCGCCGTCGTGTGCCCGCTGGGCGGTATCGCCGTGGCGCTGCTGCTGGCGTGGTGGGTGCCGATGACCGACCTGCAGCGCGGGCTGCTGTTCGTATTCGCGGCGCTGCCGCCGGCCGTGCTGAATTTCCTGGTCGCCGACCATTTCAGGCAGGAACCCGACCAGGTGGCGTCGATCGTGCTGCTCGGCAATATCGCCGCCGTGGTGTTCGTGCCGATCGGGTTGTATCTGGGGTTGAAGTAGGAAAGGGTTTGCCAGGTTTTTCTCCCCTCTCCCGCAACGCGGGAGAGGGGAGAAAAAACCTCTAAACCGTCGGCGCAGGCTTCTGCCGCTGCGCGCTTTTCGGCCGGAACGCCTTCACGATCGCCTCGTTGGTTTCCACATACGGGCCGCCGATCAGGTCGATGCAATATGGCATGGCGGCAAATACACCCTGCACGATCACGCGGCCTTCGACGTCACGCAGGCCTTCCAGCGTTTCGCGGATGGCCTTGGGCTGGCCCGGCAGGTTGACGATCAGCGCAGCGCGGCTTGGCGTTTCGCGGATCACCGCCACCTGGCGCGACAGGATGGCCGTCGGCACGAAGTGCAGGCTCACTTGCCGCATCTGCTCACCAAATCCCGGCATTTCCTTGGTTCCCACGGCCAGCGTGGCCTCGGGCGTCACATCGCGCCGGGCCGGGCCCGTGCCGCCGGTGGTCAGCACCAGGTCGCAGCCGGCCACGTCGACCAGCTCGATCAGCGTGCGCGAGATTAGCGGCGCCTCGTCGGGGATGAGCCGCTCCACGGCCTGCCATGGCGAGGTCAGCGTCTTGCCGAACCAGTCGCGCAGGGCGGGGATGCCCTCGTCCTGATAGGTGCCGGACGATGCCCGGTCGGAAATGGAGACAAAGCCGACCACCAGCTCGTCGGCATGCTTGCGGGGACGGGGCGGTCAGCGGCGGGTTCATGCTTCGGGTTCCCGTGGGGTGTCTGATGCGTCACTGGATTCGTCATCGTCGCCACCGTCGAGCGCGGCCTTGATGGCCTGGAACAGCTCGCGGTACGACTTGGGCGGCTTGCCCAGTTCCTTTTCCCGGCGTGCATTGCGGATGATGTTGCGCACGGCCTGCACGTCCACGCCCGGGTGTTCGCCCAGGAATTTGGTCAGCATGGCGTCGTCGGCCAGCAGCAGGTCGCGCCAGCGCTCGATCAGGTGCAGCCTGGCGGTTTCGGCCTTGCTGGTGCCCTTGAAGCCTTCCAGCGCGGCACGGATGGCTGCCACTTCGTCGTCGTCCAGGCTGCGCATGACCTTGCCGACAAACTGCATCTGACGGCGCTTGCCTTCATGGCTGGTGATCTTGCGGGCGGCATGGACGGCGTCGGCCAGCGATTCGGGCATCGGCACGCGCGCCAGGCGGTCCTTGGCCAGCGCCTCGAGTTCGGCGCCCAGGTCCTGCAGCTCGGTCATGTCGCGCTTGCGCTGCGACTTGCTCTTGGGCAGGTCGTCGTCCTCTTCCGGGCCGAAGGCGCCCGGAAAACGACCGTTGGAGTTGTTACGGGTATTTCGCGTCATGGGCGGCATTTTATCTTGCTATGATTCCCGTTTGGACTTTTGATCACGCCCGCCCATATGAGCCAGACCGCCGAAAAGACCGCGCACTTCACCTATACCCAGGATCAGCTCAAGGCCATGGCGGCCGATGTGCTGCGCGTGGCACGCGAACTGGGCGCGACGGATGCCGCCACCGAGATCTCCGAGGGCGGCGGCCTGTCGGTGACGGTGCGCAAGGGGCAGGTGGAAACCATCGAGCAGAACCGCGACAAGGTGGTGGGCGTGACGGTCATGATCGGCCAGCGCCGCGGCAATGCCAGCACGTCGGATTTCTCGCCGGCCGCGCTGCGCGCCACGGCCGAGGCGGCGTACAACATCGCCCGCTTCACGGCCGAGGATGACTGTGCGGGCCTGGCCGAGGAAGATCTGCTAGAACGCAATCCGCAGGACCTGGACCTGTTCCACCCGTGGGATATCGATGCCGAAGGCGCCATCGACATCGCGCGCCGGGCCGAGGCCGCGTCGTTCGCGGTGTCGCCGAAGATCAAGAACAGCGACGGCGCCAGCGTGTCGGCGCAGCATTCCCAGTTCGTGCTGGCCACGTCGCGCGGCTTCGTGGGCGGCTATCCGTATTCGCGCCACTTCATCTCTGCGGCACCGATCGCCGGGTCCGGCGGCGGCATGCAGCGCGACGACTGGTATTCGTCCAAGCGCTCGCCGCTGGCGCTGGCCGAGCCCGAAGCCATCGGCCGCTATGCCGCCGAGCGCGCGCTGGCCCGCCTGAATGCCCGCAAGCTGTCCACCCGCAAGTGCCCGGTGCTGTTCGAGGCGCCGCTGGCGGCCGGGCTGCTGGGGGCCTTCGTGCAGGCGGTGTCGGGTGGCGCTCTGTATCGCAAGTCGACGTTCCTGTACGACACGCTGGGCAAGGCCGTGTTTTCGCCGGACATCCAGATCCACGAGCAGCCGCACGTGCCGGGCGCCATGGGTAGCGCGCCATTCGACGAGGAAGGCGTTCGCACGCATGCCCGCGACGTGGTGCGCGACGGCGTGGTGCAGGGCTATTTCCTGTCGACTTATTCGGCGCGCAAGCTCGGCATGCAGACCACCGGCAACGCGGGCGGGTCGCACAACCTGACGCTGACCAGCTCGAACACGCAGCCGGGCGACGACTTCGCGGGCATGCTCAAGAAGATGGGCACCGGCCTGCTGGTGACCGAACTGATGGGCAGGGCGTGAACTACGTGACGGGCGATTATTCGCGCGGTGCGTCGGGCTACTGGGTCGAGAACGGCGTGATCCAGTACCCGGTTGAGGAAATTACGATTGCCGGCAACATGGTCGAGATGTTCAAGCAGATCGTCGGCATCGGCGCCGATGCGCTGGTGCGCGGCACCAAGGAAACTGGCTCGATCCTGATCGAGCAGATGACGATTGCCGGGAACTGAGGTTCCGGCTACCGGAAAGTCTTCAGGTAAACAGGAAACGGCGCCCGAGGGCGCCGTTTTTCATGGCCGTTTGCCTAATTTCGCAAGCGCGGCTTATTCCTCGCCCGAAGGCGGCCGCTCGTACGTCACGAACGCGTAGTCGAAGCCGTTGGCCTCGGAATGGTGGGTTTCTCTAGAGACCTCCAGCCACTTCGACCGGTCGACGGCCGGGAAATGGGCGTCGCCTTCCACATCGGCATCGATCTCGGTCACGATCAGGCGATCCGCGCTGGGCAGCGCCTCCGCGTACAGCTGTGCGCCGCCGATCAGGAACACCTGTTCCACGCCCACGCACAGCCGCTGGGCGTCTTCCAGCGATCCCACGACCTCGGCGCCCTCCAGCCGCAGGTCGCGATTGCGGCTTACCACGATATTGCGGCGGCCAGGCAGCGGCCGGCCGATCGAATCCCAGGTCTTGCGGCCCATGATGATCGGCGCGCCCAGCGTGGTGCGCTTGAAGTGCTGCAGGTCCTCGGGCAGGCGCCACGGCAGCGTGTTGTCCCGGCCGATCACGCCATTGCGCGCCCGCGCGACGATCAGGGTCAGCAGCGTCATACGGCCACCGGCGCCTTGATGGCCGGGTGCGATTCGTAACCCACCAGCTCGAAGTCATCGTACTGGTAATCGAAGATGCTGTCCGGCTTGCGCTTGATCTTCAGCGTCGGCAGTTTCATCGGCTGGCGCGACAGCTGCGTCTGCACCTGCTCGAAATGGTTGCTGTAGATATGGCAGTCGCCGCCGGTCCAGACAAAGTCGCCCACGCCCAGGTTGCATTGCTGCGCCACCATGTGCGTCAGCAGCGCGTAGCTGGCGATATTGAACGGCACGCCCAGGAAGATGTCGGCGCTGCGCTGGTACAGCTGGCAGCTCAGCTTGCCGTCGGCCACGTAGAACTGGAAGAACGCGTGGCAGGGCGGCAGCTTCATTTGCGGGATTTCGCCCACGTTCCAGGCCGACACGATCAGCCGGCGCGAATCGGGGTTGTTGCGGATCTGCTGCACCACCTCGGTGATCTGGTCGATGTGGCGGCCGTCCGGGTGGGCCAGGCGCGCCACTGGTAGCCGTAGATCGGGCCCAGCTCGCCGTTGGCGTCGGCCCATTCGTCCCAGATCGTGACCCCGTTGTCCTTCAGGTACTGGATGTTGGTCGAACCCTGCAGGAACCACAGCAGTTCGTGGATGATCGACTTCAGGTGCAGCTTCTTGGTGGTGACGACCGGAAAGCCTTCGTTCAGGTCGAAGCGCATCTGGTAGCCGAACACCGAGCGCGTGCCGGTGCCCGTGCGGTCGGACTTTTCGGTGCCGTGTTCGAAAACATGGCGCATGAAGTCGAGGTACTGTTTCATCGGCGCGGGGTAGAAATGTGATGTCGGCCTGCGGGCCGTAAAGCGGGATTTTAGCCTGAAAGCAAAAAGCCGCCCGAAGGCGGCTTTTTGCGTTTCCGGTATTTCCGGTCAGCCGGTTCAGTGGCTTTCCGCCGGCTTCTGGTTGCCGTCGCGACGCTTCTGGGTCAGGTAACCCGCGCCCAGCACGCCGCCAACGATGACCAGGTACAGGCCCCACTTGATGACGGGCTGCGCCTCGAAGAACGCCTTGGTGATCGGCTCGCCCAGGATCATCTTGACGGCGGTGAAGGCCAGCACGCCGGCGCCGATGTAGATGATCGACGGGTAGCGCGACATCAGCTTGAGCACCAGGCTCGAACCCCAGACCACGATCGGGATACTGATCAGCAGGCCCAGCACCACCAGCAGGAAGCTGCCATGCGCGGCGCCGGCCACGGCCAGCACGTTGTCCACGCCCATCACCGCGTCGGCGATGATGATGGTCTTCATGGCACCCATCAGCGTGGCCGCGCCAGCGCCGTGCTCGTCGCCATCGTCCTCGGCGGCCAGCAGCTTGTAGGCAATCCAGACCAGCGCCAGGCCGCCAACCAGCAGCAGGCCGGGGATCTTGAGCAGCCAGACCACGCCAATCGTCATGGCCGAACGGACCACCACGGCACCGATGGTGCCCCAGACAATGGCTTTCTTCTGCAGGTGCGGCGGCAGGTTGCGGGCCGCCAGGGCAATCACGATGGCGTTGTCGCCAGCCAGGACCAGGTCAATGACGACGATCGACAGCAGGGCTGTCAGGAACTGCATCGTGAACAGATCGGTAAACCACTCCATGTACGCTCCTCAGGTACGAAAAAAGCTGCGGGCCATCGAGCCAGCAAGGGTTTTTGTTGCACCTGGGATTTACAGCGAGCGCCGGAAGTGTTCGGGATCGCCTTTGCAAACCATAAAAACCAGGTGTGCAAAGGTCTTGCTCGACTGACTGGCGCGGAATGCGCGCCAGGGTCAGCACAACCGGAGACGAGCGATGCGTCTCGGAATGACGATTGTGCTAAGGGCATCGGATGCCCCAAGCTACTCCCCTTTTACTTCCCTCTTTGGAAGGGATCGCGGCCGCCGGAAAGCTCCGGCGATCACGTTGGAGGCGATTATAAGGGAACTGCGAAAAAAATGTTGCACTGCCCGATTGGGGTTTGTATGTATCAAGTTTCAGACATGAATGCCGTGCGGATCAGTTTGTAAAGTGATGCAACGTGTCACGCAAGCATAAGCATATGCACCTATCCTATGTGGATCGGTTCGGCAGGTGTGCACCAGACGTGACAGGTGCGCACCCCTGACCGGCCGCAGGCAGCCCCGGCTGCCAGGCGCGGAGGCTTCAGAGGGATTCACCGTAGTGCCCATCGACAACAAGGACCCGTCATGCCGGCCCCCACTACGCTTCAGACGCCCGACACCCATTCGAACCGCAATAACTCCCGCAACAACTCCCACCACCAGAACGGCCACGCCGCGCCCGACATTGCTCAGGAGCCGCGCATCGTCGTCGGCAACGGCCATGCCCGGTCCGGGGCGGCCCCGCAGCCCGAATTCGTGCAGCAGTACCGCGAGGACAGCGGCGCGCTGCGCACCGAGATCGAGGAAGGGCTGCGCCTGGGGCAGGCGCGTATCAGTCCGAAGTTCTTTTACGACGTGCTGGGCTCGCGACTGTTCGAGGCCATCACCGACCTGCCCGAGTACTATCCCACCCGCACCGAGGCGTCGATCTTCGCCACGGCCGCGCCTGCCATCGCCGCCCGGGCGGGTAGCGGCTGCGTGCTGATCGACCTGGGCGCCGGCAACTGCCAGAAGGCCGCGCGCCTGTTTCCCAGCCTGCAGCCGGCGCAGTACGTGGCGCTCGACATCTCGGTGGAATTCCTGCGCGGCACGCTGGCGTCGCTGCAGCAGCAGAACCCGCAGATCCCGATGCTCGGGCTTGGCGCCGACCTGTGCGGCCCGCTGGACCTGCCCAGCAACGTCAAGCGTGGCCGCCGGCTGTTCTTCTATCCCGGCTCCAGCATCGGCAACTTCGCGCCGATCGACGCCCTGGCGCTGCTGCAGCGGCTGCGCGCCGCGGCCGGGCCGGGCGACGGCGTGCTGATCGGCGTGGACCTGTACAAGGACCCCGAGACGCTGGTGGCGGCCTATGACGATGCGCTGGGCGTGACCGCCGCGTTCAACCGCAACGTGCTGCGCAACGTGAACCGCATCGTCGGCAGCGACTTTGCGCTGGCCGACTGGCGCCACGCGGCCACGTTCGACACGCAGGCATCGCGCATCCAGATGCACCTGCAGGCCGAGCGCGACGTGACCGTGCGCTGGCCCGGCGGCGAACGGCGCTTCCAGGCCGGGGACCGCATCCATACCGAGGACTCGCACAAGTACCGGCCGGACGATTTCGCGATCCTGCTCGAAGCGGCCGGCTTTACCGACCCGGTCAGCTGGACCGATCCGCAAGGCTGGTTCGCGGTGTTCCACGCGCGCGGCTGACGCGCCGGACCGGGCGCGAAGGGCAGGCTGGCGGTAAGCCGCGCCGCCAGCAGGGGGAAAGGGCGCTGGCCGGAAGGCCGGGGCGCGCGGTGTCATAATGCGCGCAGCCGGCCCGGCCGGCACCGATCTCCACCCTTTGTCACGGATACCTCGATGAGCGGCTTCTCCATGCTTCCCGATCTCCACTTCACCGGCGGCACGGCGGCCTGGCCCGACGCGCGCCGGCTGCCGCGCGAGGGTTGGCACAGGCACTGGTGGAATCGCGCAACCGCACGCTGGCGTGGCTGGGTGCCTTCGGCCTGACCCGCAAGGGCTGGACCGTCACGCGCCAGTACGATGCCAATCCGCCGCTGTGGACGCTCGGCAATATCGCCTGGCATGCCGAATGGTGGTGCCTGCGTGGTGTGCGTCACCTGGAGCAGGGCGGCATCCGGCTGCCGGTGGCCAGCGAGCCGTCGCTGCTCGATGGCGCCGACGAATGGTTCGATCCCGACCGCATTGGGCCGGACGAGCGCTGGGAAATCGCGCTGCCCGACGTGGCAGTGGTCAAGCAATACGCCGCCAGGGTGCTGGACGGCCTGCTGCGGCGCATCGCGCTGCTGCCCGACGACGACGACGCCACGTTGTATCCGTTCCGCCGGGCGCTCTACTTCGAGGACGTGCAGGGCGAGACCATCGCCACGTTGCTGCAGGCACTGGAGCTGGCACCGGCGGAGCCGGCCGCGGTCGCCCCGGTAGCGGCCGTGCAGTCGTCCGGCACGCTGCATTTCCCGGGCGGTAATTTCACGCAGGGCTGGCCCGACGCCGATGGCTTTGCCTGGCCCGATGAAGTGCCGGCGCAGAAGATCTACGTACCGGCGTTCGAGATGGATGCCGCGCTGGTCACCAATGCCCAGTTCCTGGAATTCGTGGAAGACCACGGCTACGAGCATCCGTCGTACTGGTCCACCGCCGGCCGGCAATGGCTGATGACGCAGGAACGCTCGGCCCCGCGATACTGGGCGCGCCATGCGGTCAGCCGCAGCTGGGTGGTGTCGCGCTTCGGCACGGAGCGCACGCTCAATCCCGACGAGCCGGTGCGTCACGTCACGCTGTTCGAGGCGCAGGCCTGGTGTGTCTGGGCCGGGCGCCGCCTGCCGCTGGAAGTCGAATGGGAGCTGGCGGCCGTGCAGAATCGCGGCCTGCAGTGGGGCACGTTGCGCGAATGGACCGCCTCGCCGTACGAGCCGTACCTCGGCTTTGCCGCCGAGCCGACCGACGGCGAGATCATCGGCCGCTTCGGCACGCACCAGGCAGTACGCGGCGTGTCGTTCGCCAGCCCGGCCCGGTTGCGCCACGTGCGGGCCCGCACGGCCTTGCTGCCGGAAGACGATGTGGCGTTCGTAGGGTTCCGGACGTGCGCGGTTTGAAGAAACTATGACGCATGCTTGCTCCCCTCTCCGTAGAACGGGAGAGGGTCGGGGTGAGGGCAAGGCGGTTCAAATTGCGGATCATCTTGAACCAAGCGCCTACCCTCACCCCAGCCCCTCTCCCGCAAGCGGGAGAGGGGAGCAAAGACGGGAGAGGGCGGCAGCGAAAAACAAAAAAAGCACCCGCAGGTGCTTTTTTGTTTTCAGATCGACCAATCAGCCGGTCAGCCGATCAACGCTCGTAGCGCGAGCGGCTGTTGCCGTTGCGTTGGCCGCCGAAGCCGCCGCGATCGCCACGGTCGCCGAACTTGCGGTCGCCAAAGCTGCGGTCGCCGAAGCTGCGCTCGCCGCCGAAGCCACCACGGTTGCCGTCGCGCGGCTGGCCGTCACGGTTGCCGTACGAACGCTGCTCGCCGCCGAAATTCCGGTCGCCGAAGCTGCGTTGCTGGCCTTGACCCTGGCCCTGGCCCTGGCCACGGTAGCCAGTGTTGCCACGGTCGCCGAAGCCGCCGTTGCCACGGTCGCCGAAGCCACGGTTGTCGTCGCCGAAGCTGCGGGCGCCACGGTCGCCAAAGCCACCACGATTGCCGTCATTGCTGAAGCGGCGCTCGCCGGAGTTGCCGCCGCCAAAGCTGCGCTCGCCGCCTTCGCGGTTGCCACCGTTGTTGCCACGGTAGCCGCCACCGTTGCCACCGTTGTTGCCACGATAGCCGCCGCCATTGCCACGGAAGCCATCACGGCCGCCCGGCTTGCCGCCGAAGTTCGAACGCGGCTTCGGTGAGCGACGCGGCTCCAGGCCCTCGATCACCGATGCGTCGATGCGGTGGTTCGTGAAGCGCTCGATACGGCGCCACTGGAACATGTCGCCATGGTTCACCAGGTTGATGGCGATACCCGAGCGGCCGGCACGGCCGGTACGGCCGATACGGTGCACGTAGTCTTCCGCCTGCTTGGGCAGGTCGAAGTTCACCACGTGGGTGATATCGGGCACGTCGATGCCGCGCGCGGCCACGTCGGTGGCCACGAGCACGCGCAGGTTGCCGCGGCGCAGGGCCGTCAGCGTGCGGTTACGCGCGCCTTGCGTCATGTCGCCGTGCAGGGCACCGGCGGCAAAGCCGGTATCCGACAGGCGCTCGGCCAGCGAATCGGCGTCGCGCTTGGTGGCCGTGAACACGATGGCCTGCTTCAGCGACGAATCGCGCAGCAGGTGGTCGAGCAGGCGTTCCTTGTGCGACATGTCGTCGGTGAAGTGCAGGCGCTGTTCGATGTTGCTGTGATCGGCGCGGGCGGCGGCGATCTCGATGCGTTGCGGGTCGCGCAGCTGGCGCGAGGCCAGTTGGCCGATACGGGCGTCCAGCGTGGCCGAGAACATCAGCGTCTGGCGCGATGCCGGCGTGGCGGCCACGATGGCGTCGATATCGTCGGCAAAGCCCATGTCGAGCATGCGGTCGGCTTCGTCGAACACCAGCATGTCCAGCGCGGACAGGTCGATGCGGCCGGCTTCGATGTGGTCCAGCAGACGGCCCGGCGTTGCCACCAGGATGTCCGGCATGCGCGACAGCATGGCCAGCTGCTTCGGATAGGGCATGCCGCCCAGGATGCTGGCGCACACGATGCGGCGCAGATGGCGGCCGTACTTGGCGGCGGCCTCGGTCACCTGCAGGGCCAGTTCACGCGTCGGCGTCAGCACCAGCAGCGACGGCTGGGCGGCGGCCGGGCGAGGACGCTTGCCCTTCATGCGCTTGGCCGGTTCGGTCGGACGGTTCGGCGCCGGCTTTTCGCTGATGCGCTGGATGGCCGGCAGCATGAACGCGGCGGTCTTGCCCGAACCCGTCTGGCTCGAGACCAGCAGGTCGCGGCCAGCCAGGAAGGCGGGAATCGCCTGGGCCTGGACCGGGGTGGGGTTGTTGTAGTTGGCTTCGGCCAGGGCGCGCAGGATGGCGGCGTCCAGGCCAAGGTTTGCAAAGCCGCTCTCCGCGGCCGGGGTTTCCGACGCTTGCGCGGCCGGAGCTGCATCGGCGTTGAGCATCGCGTCGAGCTTGTCGAGCGGGCTCACGGCAGCGGCGGGCGTGGCATTGGCGTCGTCGGCGGAAGCAAAAGGCTGCTCCGCACGGAAATCTTCGTGCTGGGTCATGTCGTACGTATTAAAAATGCATGCACCCCAGGGCAGTGTGCGCAAAGGGTGGGCGCAAGTGCAAAGTCTTGAAAAAGGCTTCGGCGCCAATCGGTAGGCCGTTCGACAGACTCAGCTGGCAAGACGGCGGCAGGCAGGGGCGGCTGGCAATTCAGGCAATCCAGCCGATTATCCCTGGCAGGCAAACAGCAATTCGGGCTGTTATCAGGATCGGAGACGAGGCAGCGTCAGGTGAGCGGTGCGTTCTGGCCAGGCACCTGTCTGATACTTCGTGTGATGACAGAGGCAGGGAGCAGATCTTGGGAGGTAGCGGATACGCCACGGCGTGGTGCCTTTGGGCGCGGTGCGGAACTCACAGTGCGAAACTCACGGCGCGCAGTATAGCAGAACGTTGAATTTTTGTTGCACCGCGCAAGCCGGAATGACACAGGACATCGTAAGCAAACGTAAGTGGAAGCGGCCGGGGCATTGCTTGCATGTCGAGGAGCGCTGCCTATACTGCAGTCGCGGGCATCGATGCCCGTACGGGCGGACGACAACATGTCCCGCTGATATTGCCTTTGGCAAGGTTCGCTTGCCGCTCGCCTCCGGCCTTGCGGTCATTGATGCCACCGCCAGGTTTCCTCCGACTGTCCGGGTGGTCCGGATGGGCGTCCGCTTCATGGGCGGAATCCATGGGAAACATGCCTGGCACAAGAATGACCGGAAGCAGCCGGTGACGCAGACCCAGGAAGTCCGGGCCCGTCCGCAACCAAAGCCCGCCAATTGCTTGGCGGGCTTTTTCTTGTTTCTGGTTATTCGACCAGTGGCCTCGCGCTCACTTGTGCGCGGGCGTGGTCTCCCGTTCCTGCCCTGCAACCTGCGATGTGCCGGGGAATCCCTCCGGATACTGGACCAGTCGCGTAAGCATAGGACGTCGGTGCGCCTGCCAGCGGTAGCTGCCTGCCAGCCGCGCGCCGCCGATGATGGCGGTCATGGCCTCGCGGTCGAGATCCGTGTTTTCCGACAAATCCTTGATGACGATGACTGCCATGGCGTGTCTCCAGCATGCGGGCCTTGCCGCGGCCGGCCGGAATGGCGCCGGTCGGGCAGCGCCGGGGCAGGCGCGGGCCCGATTCAGTATAGGCGAGCAGTCCTGCCGCATGCGCCGTGCACGCGGCAGGACCGCCCCTGGACGCGCAGCGTTCAAGCTACCGCCAGGTTGCCGCCCCATTGCGTCGGCTTGATGTTGAGCGCCAGTTTGCCCAGGTCGACGCCGACGATCTTGTTGTCGTTGAAGGCGGCAACGTTCACCTGCTGCAGCTGCTGCACGCTCTGGTTGATATTGATGTTGACCAGCGGGCCGGCTGCGGCAATCTTGCCGAACCAGTCTGCGCCGCCACGGATGGCGCACAGCGACTGTTGGTCGAGGTCCTTGCTGACGGCAAGGTCGCGGACGATGATCGATGACATGGTGGACTCCTTGAATGCAGGTTCAGCGGATTCAGCGTGTGTCGTCGGCGGCGGGCGGCTGGATGCCGGGGCCCGCCGCCGGCGACGCGCTCAGGCGTTGTTCTGGGCGTACTGGTTCGTCGTGACGTTGTTCGACATGTGGTCCTGGAAGGCCGAACCGTTGCCGAAGTAGTTGGCCACCTGCTGCATCTGCTGGTTCTGCTGGTCGATCTTGACGTGCGAGTCGAACGACAGCTTCACCGGGGCGTAGACGCTGGTCCACGGGGCGATCAGGCCCAGGCCGCCGCGTACCGACTTCATGCGGCTGGCTTCGATGGTGGTGGTGCTGGACAGGTCGAGGATGGTCAGGGCGCTCATGGCGGTCTCCTAAGGGCAATGTATGGGTGCGAAGTACGGGTGCGATGCGTGGATGCGCGCGATGACGCTCAGGCCGGGTGGTACACGTTGTTCTGCGCGTACTGGTTCGTCGTCACGTTGTTGTGCATGTTTTCCTGGAAGGCCGAGCCGTTGCCGAAGTAGTTGGCCACCGACTGCATTTGCTGGTTCGACTGGTTGACCGTGAACACCTTGTCGACGGACAGCTTGAACGGGCTGTAGACGGTGGTGATCGGCATGATGGCGATGCCGCCGCGCACGGCCTGCAGCGTCCTGGCGTCGAGGGTTTCGGTGGAGGACAGGTCCTTGATGGTCAGCGTGGTCATGATGGTCTCCTAGAGAGGAAGGTGCTGCGTTGGGTCTGGGTGATGAGCATCGGGTTGGTGTCGCGCTCGGACCAGATATCGCAGCAAGCGTGCCAGCGCATGCCATGGGATCGAAAAAAATCCACAAATCGTTGTGGGGCAAGGGTTTGCGGGAAGCGGTGCGATGCGCGCCGGCATGGCGGGGATGCCCCGGCGCACGAGAGTGATGGGGCTGCGCCAACAGAAACGTGTTGGGTGTCGGACGGGCGGCAACGTCCGGGGCGCGCGAGGCAGCAGGGGGCATTGCGGATGGCAGGAGTGCGCACTAGTATCCATCGAAGGCAACGTGCCGTGACGCAACGGTTCCGCCTCTCGTGCCGCCTCCAAAGCGCCACTTGCCAGCGCCACCAGTCGGCAACCACTCGTCGGGATGCACCGGATGTCCAGCCTGACCGAACTCATACGGAATTTCCAGCGCGGCAGCCTGAGCCGCGACGAATTCCTTGCATCGGTGGATACGGCCCTGAAGGACGATCAGACCGACTCCACCCAGCTTGCCCGTGTGCTCTCCGAGGAGCACACCCGCTTTCCGTTGCCGCCAGCCATCTATGCCGAGGTCATGCATCGCATCGACTCGCACATGGCCACGCAGTTCGATCCCGTGGGCCAGGGCGGCACGACGTGCACGGCGAAGCGCGAACGGAGATGCCTGGCGAGGAAACGCGCATCGAACCCGAATCCGCCGACCGGGCACAGGCGTCGCCGGGTTATGCCGGCAACACGGGGGGAATGACGGGCGGATACATGGGCAACACCGGCAACACCGGCGGCAACACCGGCAGTAACACTGGCGGGCAGGGGACGTTCACGGGCGGCTTCATCCCGTCCGGGCCTACCAAGGGCGTGGGCGATACGCTGAACGGCCGCTTCGTGCTCGAGGAATGCCTGGGCGTGGGCGGCATGGGCACGGTGTACAAGGCGCTCGACCTGCGCAAGCTCGAGGCATCGGACCGCAAGCCCTATATCGCCATCAAGGTGCTGAACATGCAGTTCAGCGGGCATCCGAAATCGCTGATCGCGCTCCAGCGCGAGGCGCGCAAGGCCCAGCAGCTGGCCCACCGCAACATCGTCACGGTCTACGACTTCGACCGCGACGGCCCCACGGTCTTCCTGACCATGGAGTACCTGCAGGGCAAGTCGCTCAACCGCGTGCTGCGCTCGCCGGATTTCCAGGGGCTGCCCTATGCGAAGGCCATGCCGATCATCGTCGGGATGGGCAGCGCGCTGGCCTACGCGCACGAGCGCGGCTTCGTGCACTGCGACTTCAAGCCCGCCAATGTGTTCCTGACCGATCGCGGCGAGATCAAGGTGATCGACTTCGGCATCGCGCGTGGCTTCCAGCAGCCGGCCGACGACGCGGACCAGACCGTGTTCGATCCCGGCTCGCTGGGCGGCATGACGCCGGCCTACGCCAGCCCGGAAATGTTCGAGCACCGCGAACCCGATCCACGTGACGATATCTACGCGCTGGCGTGCGTCAGCTACGAATTGCTGACCGGCAGGCACCCCTACAACCGTGTCTCCGCGACGGAGGCACGCGCCAAGGGCCTGAAGCCCGAGCAGCCAAAGGCGCTGTCACGCGGGCAATGGAAGGTGCTGCGCCAGGCGCTGTCGCTGGACCGCGCCACCCGTACGCCGACCGTCAAGCAGTTCCTGGCCGGCCTGGGCGGCGAAGCGCAGCGTACCGACATCCGCCTGCCTGTGATCGCGGGCAGCGTGATCGCCGGCGTGGCGCTGGCCACCGGGGTGCTGGTCTACCTGTGGCGCAGCCACATGCCGTCGAGCGACAGTCCGCCGCCGGCCACGCAGGCCGCGGCGCCGGCTGCGCCCGCCGGCACAGCTGTCCCGGCGCCAAAGGCCGCGCCGCCGGAAGAGGCCGTGCCGGTCAAGCCCGAGGCCGTCGCGCAGGTGATCGCCGCCGCGCCGTGTTCGCTGCTGCGGGCCAGGATCGATGGCAATACGCTGCAGGTGAGCGGCTACGCGGGCGAGTCGGTGCTGGCCGGCCTGCGCGACAAGCTGGGCAAGGTTCCCGGCGTGCGTACGCTCAAGCTCGACGCCCAGCCGCTGACCAGCGACAAATGCGATGTGGTGAAGCTGGTGGCGCCGTACTGGTCGGGCAGTCGCAAGGCGGGCGAGGCGGCCGGCGCGGTGCTGCGCACGCGCGGCGGATCGCAGCTGACCGAAGGCACACCGCTGGTGCTGGACGTGAACACGCCGCCGCACGACTCGTACGTCTATGTCGATTATTTCTCGGCCGACGGCAAGGTGGCGCACCTGGTGCCCAGCGGGCGCATCCAGGGCAACCAGGCGCCCGCGAGCTACAGCGCCACGGTGGGCGACAGCGGCGACTGGATCATCTCGAAGCCCTTCGGGACCGAACTGGTGGTGCTGCTGACCACGCCGGCACCGCTGTTTCCCGCGCGGCGTGCCGAGTTCGAGACCCGCCAGGAATACCTGAAGGCACTGGAGAAGCCGCTGGCGCAGATGGCCAGCAAGCACGGGCGCGAGAAGATCAGCGCCGACATCGTGCAGATCGCCACCCGCGCCAGGTAGGCGGGGCGCAACATCGCGGGCCTACTTCGCGTCGCGCACCACGCGGAACCCGTTCTGCGACTGCCGCACGCTGGTGCTGTACTTGAAGCGCGTCGACGACACCATGTACGTGGCACCTTCGCGCCATGATCCGCCGCGTATCACGCGCGCCGTGCAGGCCGGTTCATCCCACGCCCGGCCGTCGGTGGGCGCATTCTTGTACGAGCTGTGCCAGCAGTCGGCCACCCATTCCCAGACGCTGCCGTTCATGTCATGGAGCCCGTACGGATTGGGCGCGAACGATCCGACATTGGCCGGCGCGGCATCGCTCCACGGGTCGCCGCAGTCCTTGCAGTTGGCGTTGCCCTTGCTCATCCGGTCGCCCCACCAGAACGCGGAACTGGTGCCGCCGCGCGCCGCGTATTCCCATTCGGCCTCGGTGGGCAGGCGATAGCTCTTGCCAGTGGTCTTCGACAGCCAGGCCACGTACTGCTGGGCGTCGTCCCAGCTGATATCGCGCGCCGGGCGGTCTTGGCTTCGGGCGGGTTGGTGGCGATGCGCGGGCACGCGTTGGCGTCGGCGCAGGCGTTCCACTGCTCGACCGTGACCTCGTATTTGCCGATGGCGAAGGCATGGCCCACGTTCACGTGATGCGGCGGCTTCTCGGCCGGGTCGCTGGTGTTGCTGCCCATCGTGAAGGCGCCCGCATTCAGGCTGACCATCACCGGGCACTGCGGGCAATCGCGCGATTCGCTGCCCTTGGCCTCGGCGGGCCTGGCTGCGGCGGCTGCAGGCCCCTCCTTGGCTTCCTTGGCTTCCTTGCCGTCCTTGCCTTCAGCGGGGAAGGTGACAGTGCCCTGGGAGATGGCCCCGCCGGCGCGCGTGCGCGGCTGGCCGCCGCCACTGCCGGGGGCGGGGTCTGGGCCGAGGTCTGGGCCGAGGTCTGGGGAGGGAGCTTGGCGGGTGCGGGCGGTGGTTCGGTCTTCGCCTGGGCCTTGGGCTCCGGTTTCGCCGGGGTGGCGGGGGTGGGCGGAGAGGCCGGCGCCGATGCCTGGGCCGGCGCGCTGGCCTTGATGCGATCGAGCCGCGTCCTGGCCAGTGCCGCGAAGCGTCCGTTCGGGTACTGCTTCAGGTAGGCCTCGTAGTCGGCGGCGTAGTTGCTGTTCTTGATCGAATCCCAGAACGACAGCTCGTACTGTTCATCGCTGTTCTTGGGCAGGATGCCCGCGGTGGCGGCCCGGAAAAGCCAGCCGCCCGATGGTGGCCCTTGCGATGCGCCATCCATCCCGGCGCCGGACCCCAGCAGCGCCAGCAGCGACACGACGATTGCTTTCCGCCACATATTCACCCCCTTCAGAGTCGCCGCGCTGCGCGGTGTGGAGTTGCCGTGACGCGATACCGGCCGTTTCAAGATAGCACAGCGTTTGTGGCGTGAAAGTTCGCTTTTTGGTGCCTTCCGACCTACGCTGTAGGACACATCGCCGAGCGCATCAAGAACATCGACCAAGAATCCGCTCCCGCGCGGGGTACCGTGTGCAGCGGACAGTTCTCCGGGAGGAGCCGCCATGTCCAGACGATCCCTGCTGAACGCGCTCGGGGCCGCATCCCTGGCCACGTTCCTCGCCACCTGGACGACCTTCGCAATACCGCTGACGCCGGCCCCAAGGGCGCAGAGGTCTACATCATCTGGCCCGGCGACGGCGCGGTCATCGACGGCGGCAAGCTCTGGGTGCGCATGGGCCTCAAGGGCATGGGCGTCTGCCCCAAGGGTATCGAGCGGCCCAACTGCGGGCATCATCACCTGCTGATCGACGCCGACCTGCCGCCGCTGGACAAGGAAATCCCGAACGATCGCAATCACCTGCACTTTGGCGCCGGCGAGACCGACGCGCGCATCGAACTGCCCCCGGGCAAGCACACGCTGCAACTGCTGCTGGGCGACAGCAAGCATGTACCGTTCGATCCGCCGATTTACTCGAAGAAGATCACGATTACCGTGCGCTAGGCACACAGGCGCGAACGGGGGAGCAGCCATGAGCCATTTCAGACCGATGCTTCTCGCGGGCATGACGTTGCTGTCCGCCGCCGCCTGGCTGCAGGCGGGAATGGCGCGCGCCGCGGATGCGTCGGCGCCGGCCTCGCATGCCGCCCATGGCTCCGCGCCGGCAGCCGCCGCGCCATCCAGTGCCACGGCAAGCCCGGCGTCCGGCCCTACACCGGCCCCGAAGAACGCCTATCTCTATATCGGCTATCCCAACAACAACCAGACGCTGCCGGCGGGCAAGCCGATCAAGGTCTGGTTCGGGCTGCGCAACATGGGCGTGGCGCCCAAGGACGTCAGGTATCCGAACACGGGACACCATCACCTGCTGATCGACGTCGACCTGCCGCCGCTGGACAAGGAGATTCCCAACGACCGCAACCACCTGCACTTTGGCGCGGGCGAAACGGAAACGACGATCGACCTGCCGCCGGGCAAGCACACGCTGCAACTGCTGATGGGCGACGAGAAGCACGTCCCGACCAACCCACCGATCTATTCGAAGAAGATCACGATCTACGTGAAATGACTGGCTCGGAGCGAGAAGGCGGGGCGGTCCGCCTGTCTCCGGCGCGGCGCACAGCGATGTGCGCCGTTTTTTTTGCTGTTGCTGGTCCGCCAACACACGATGCCTCTGCTGTGGGCGGGGGCCCAACACCGCATCGGCGCCGGCATGCCGGCCGGCAAGGCGGCATCGCCCGCCAGCCTTTGTCAGACAACGACCTGCAGGCTTTTTGCGGTCGCGTGGCACGGGCTGGCACGCTTGCTGCGATATCTGGTCCGAGCGCGACACCAACCCGATGCTCACCACCCTGACCCATAGCACCACCTTTCCTTCCAGGAGACCATCATGACCAAGCTGACCATCAAGGACCTGTCCTCGACCGAAACCCTCGACGCCAAGACGCTGCAGGCCGTACGCGGCGGTACGGTGTTTGCCCCGCGCACATCGATCTTCACGCCGGTGAGCCTGTCGTTCGATTCGCACAAGACGATCACGCAGTCGAACCAGCAACTGCAGGACGTGGCCAGCTACTTCGGCAACGGCTCTGCCTTCCAGGAGCACATGCACAACAACGTGACGACGAACCAGTACGCACAGAACAACGCCTGATATTCGTACGGTTCGGGCGGCAGCGGCGCGCAGGCCGGCCAACAGGCCGCCGCCGCACCAGCCGCACGGGGAGCTTGCGCCGGGGACACCTCCGCCCCGGCGCTTTTTTTGCCCGCGAATTTCCCGGGCAAGCACGCGGAGGTTGGCGTCCGCCGGACGCCGACCCACAATACAGATCGAACGCCAGGATGCCCTGCCACGGTCCGCTGGCGTTGCAAGCAGGAAGCCATCGTGAACGCATTCGCCTTTGCTCCGCGCCGCATGTCCCAGTTGTCGGGCATGGCCCCACTGTGGCCCTTGCCGTGGCGCTGCTGGCCGGCTGTGCCGATTTCCGGCCGCCCGAATACCACCGGCCCGAAACGCCGGCCAAGGCGGCGTGGACCAGCAACGAATCGGTCACCGTATCGCCGGCCGAGACCATCCTGCCGAACTGGTGGCAGGGCTTTGGCGATCCGTACCTGGATCAGCTGGTGGCCAAGGCGCTGTCCGGCAACTACGACATCAAGGTGCTGGCCGCCCGCATCCGCGTGGCCAATGCGCAGATTGCCGAGGCCCGCGCCGGGGCGCTGCCCGTGTTCGATATCGGCGCCGGCCTGGACGTGAGCAAGACCACCGGCCAGCCGGTGTCCCGCACCTACAACCTGGGCGGCACCGTGAACTGGGATATCGACGTCTGGGGCAAGGTGGAAAAGGGCGTACAGGCCCAGACCGCCGAATTCCGCGCCACCGAGGCCGACTGGCGTGCCGGATACCTGTCGCTGGTTTCCGATGTATCGATCACGTACTTCACGATCCTGCTGCTCGACGAGCAGGTGGCGCAGCAGCGCCATACGCTGGCGCGCAACAACGACATCCTGGGCACGTACAAGGCCATGCTGGCCAACGGGCTGCTGCCGCAGATCCGCGTGATGCAGCAGCAGGCCGAAATCAACCGCCTGACCAAGGACCTGCTGGAACTGCGCCGATCCCGCGACGTGGCCGAGAACGCGCTGGCCACGCTGGTCGGCGTGCCCGCCGGCGAACTCAAGGTGCCCCGGGCAAGCTGCAGGAGCGCATCAAGGTGCCCGTGGTGCCGGCCGGGCTGCCTTCGCAACTGCTGGCGCGGCGGCCCGATGTCGTCGCCGCCGAATATCGCGTGCTGTCGGCCTACGACCTGGTCGGCCAGGCGCGGCTGGCGCAACTGCCCAGCATCAGCCTGACGGCGCGCGGCGGCACCGCAAGCTTCGCGCTGTCCGACCTGATGAAGTCGTTCACGTTCGGCTTCATGCCCAGCATCAACCTGCCGATGCTTGACCCCAACGTGCGGGCCCGCGTGAAGACCACCGAGGCCAATGTGGGCGTGGTGGAGAACGAGTACGGCCGCACCGTGATGACCGCGTTCGAGGAAGTGGAGAGTGCGCTGGTCAACGTCGACGCCCACAAGAAGCAGCGCGTGGAGCTTCAGCAGCAGGTCAGCCAGCTGCGCGTGGTGGGCGCGCAGATCGACGCCCAGGCGCGCGAAGGCATCGCGTCGCAACTCGATGTCTTCGAGTCCGAGCGTTCGCTGCTGACCGCCGAGCAATCCTTGTTGGCGGCGTACCAACAAATCCTGGCCGACACCGTCACGCTGTACAAGGCACTCGGCGGCGGCTGGCCCGACGTGGACGTGCGCAACAGCCGCGCCAATACCACGGCCGACGCCGCATCGCCGCCCGCAGCGGCCGCGCCCAAGGCGGCGCGTTAGCCGCAGCGGCGCACAAAGCGTTTCAACCCTGAAACCCGCATGGCGCTGGCGTTTGCGCAACGCTGCGCCGCAGCGCATTGACTCCCCTCAGGCGTGGCCTACTATGTTCTTACCCGTGACCTGCCGCCCCCTTGCCGACGCATGCCGACCCTGTCGCCGCGTTGGCGCGCGGTTGCGCGCCACAGGTTGCACTGTTGGCTCAGGTGAAACATGACGCGCGACGAAGCTCCCTTCATGGATGTGCCGGTCATGGCGCCCCGGGCAGGCCAGGCGTTCGACGTGCTGTTGATGCCGGTGTCGCGTCCGGACCTCGGCGAGATCCGCATCGACGAAGACCTGTTCGCAATCGGGCGCGGCGAGGCACCGTTTGCCGCGTATCCGACCGATGCCGTGTCGGTGCTGTCGCGGCGCCACGCGCGCATTTTCTCGGAAGACGGCGCGGTCTACGTGGCCGACCTGGGCAGCAAGAACGGCACGCGCGTCAACGGCGACAGCGTGGCGCAGCAACCGGCGCGGCTGAGCGATGGCGACGAGGTCAGCTTCGGCGCCGACCTGGCCTACCGCGTGCGGCTGTATCCGCGCCCCGCCGATCCCGAGCCGCCGCGCGTGGCCGTCACGCTGACGCCGATGCGCGAAGACCTGGGCCTGCAGCCGGTGGTCATCGCCGGCTTTCCATTCATGGTCAACAAGGCCGACGATACCTTTGCCCGCTATCGCGACCAGTATCCGCACCAGGTGAACTATCTGTCGCGCCGCCATGCGCACGTGTACCTGAAGCACGGCGTGCCGTGGATCGAAGACCTGGGTAGCACCAACGGCACCTTTGTCAACGGCGTGCGGCTGCGCGACCAGTCGGTGCGGCTGGAGCCCGACGACGTGGTGGCGTTCGGCGGCAGCCACTTCGTCTACCGCGTAGGCATCGAGCGCGAGAGCGATGCGGATGCCACCGCCACGCGGACGTCGCTGGGCCTGCCGGCTGCCGCGGGGGTGCCGGGCGTCGCGCCACCGGCACCCCGCTCAATGGGGCAGGCGCCGGGCCGGACGTCGATCCCGACAAGACCACCTTCGTGGGCGCGGCCGATTCGTTCCTGGACATCTTCTGCATGGATTACCGCGCCGCGCAGGAAGACGAAGTCAACCCCGAAGCCATGCCCGATGCGGCCGATCCTGCCCATCCGCCGGTGCGGCGTGGCCGGATCACGATGATGGTGCTGGAGGCCATGCGCAGCTTCGGCCTGCACGACCGCCACCAGCTGGAACGCGCCGCACGTGTGGCGATACTGGCGATTGCCGTGCTGGTGATCGCCGGCGGCTACATCTGGTGGCGCGGCGCGCCCGACCGGTCGCTGCAGGCGCTGGTCGATGAAGGCAAGTATGTGCGCGCGGCGGAAGTGGCCGACAAGGTACTGGCGCGACATCCGGACGAAGCGCGCTACCAGGCGCTGGGTGCCGAGGCGCTGATGCGCGGCTACGTGCCGCAATGGTCGGCGCGCCTGCAGGCCGGCGACGCCGCCGGCGCCACGGCCGTGCTCGACGAGATGCGCGCACGCAGCCAGCACAATGCCGACGGACAGGCGCTGATCGGCCAGCTGGCCTGGGTGGGCGACCTGGAACGCTACGTGGCGCAGCGCGGCGGCATCGAGGGGCCGGTCCGCATGTACGCCGACGAGGCGAAGATCCGCGACCTCCTGCGGCGTTGGGGCGACGACACCGCCTCGCACCAGCGCCTGCTCGGGCGCATCGCCAATGATGTGCCGTCGTTTCGCGACACCTACGCGCGCGCGCTGAGCGACCTGCGCCGGCTGCAGAACGATGAATCGGTGCTGCTGGCCGCCGTGGACCGGCTCAATGCGGCCGTCGGCACGGAACTGGGCCGCGACCAGCCCGAGGCGCTGCAGCCGATGCTGGCCGAGTACAAGGACAAGTATGCGCGGCTGTCCGGGCTGGATAGCGTGGAAAGCGACCTGCGCCAGTACACGGCGATGATCGAGTCGCTGCGCGATCGCGCGCCGGGCCCGCTCGTGGCGCTGATGCAGAAGGCCAGCTTCGCCACGCCACCATTCCAGGCGGCCTATCAGAAGCTCAAGGCCGCGCGCCTGCCCGGCGACGAGGTACAGAAGCAGTATCTGGCGGCCAGCAAGGCATGGGACCAGGGCGATGGGGCCGCCGCCCTGGCTGCGCTGAAGGCCGTCACGGCCGGACCTTGGGCGGCCGACGTGGCCAAGGACGTGGCACACAAGGAAAAGGTGCTGGCGCAGTACGCCATCATCAAGGCCGGACGCGGGTCGCCCGGCTACGAAGAGCAGCTGCTGGCGTTCTACGAATCGCTGGACCCGAAGACCGACGGCTACTTCGCCAGCAATATCGACGCAGACGTGAACAGTATCCGCGACACGGCCCTGCGCCGCGCCAACCAGTTGCTGAACCGCGCGGCCACCGGGTGGCGCCAGTATCGCAACAACGGCCTGATTGCCGGCGAGCAGCGGCTGGAATCGGGCATCTCGGCCAAGTTCCGTTCGCAAGCCAAACTGCTGGCTGAAGCCCAGGACGACGCCCGCAAGGGGCTGCGCATCTACGCCCAGCTGAAGATCGAGGATTCGGCGCAGTGGAGCAAGGTCCGCGACGACATCCAGGCCGAGATCGACACCCAGCGCCGCTCGCTCAATGACTTGCGCATGGTGCTGGACCCGGCGGTACTCAAGGCCAAGCTGGCGCTGGTGGGCGAGGGCAGTCCGGAGCACGGCAAGGCCGCCGCCCGGAAACCGGAAGCGGGGAGCACGCCATGAAGGACGAGAACCGCGACAACAAGCTGCGGCCGCTGACCGAGGCGCTGGAAGACCACAGCGCCGAAGGCATCGCATTGCTCAGTGCCGAGCCGCGCAAGCTGACGATGCTGGCCGTGGTCACCACGGGCGTGCTGGTGCTGTGCGCGCTGCTCTGGTCGTTCTTCGGCCATGCCGATGTCATCGTTACCGCCCAGGGCACGCTGGCGCCGGAGTCCGAGGTGCGGCGCTTCTACGCCCCGGTCGATGGCGAGCTGGTCGATCTCTACGTGGCCGAAGGCCAGCCCGTGTCGAAGGACGATGTCGTGGCGCGGCTCAACGCGCGTGGCGCCATCGAGGCCGCGGCCAACGCGCTGCAGGCGCAGCTGAAGCTGGAAGACGCCGAGCGCGAGTGGAAGCAGTTTCCGGAGCGCAAGGCATTGCTGGAGCGCCGCGCGCTGGCGCTGAAGCAGCAGATCGAACTCAACAGCCGGCAGCACGAGAACCGCCTGGCCGAAGGCACCACTCGGCTGGCCGAGCAGCAGCGGGCGCAGCTTTCGGAGGCCCGCAGCAACCTGGAGAACGCGCGCCGCGCCCGGGAATTCGCGCGCCAGGAGCAGGATCGTTACGCGCGGCTGTTCGCGCTGCCCGCCGGCGGCGGGGTGTCGCAATCGCAGGTCGAGGCCAAGCGCGCCGCGACGCAGGAGGCCGAGAACACCCTGCGTGTGGCCCAGTCGAGGCTGGCCGAACTGGATGCGCGGCTGGCGCAGGAATTCACGCAGGCCAGCGCGCAGCTGGAAGGCAGCGGGCAGGAACTGGCCAGTCTGCGTGTGCAGTACGACGCGGCCGTGCGCGAGATCACCAGCACCGAGGACAAGCTGCGCCTGCAGGTGCAGACGGCCCGGCTGGTGGCCGACGCGGCGGCGCGCATCAAGTTCGAGAACATCGACAAGGACAACTTTCTGCTGATCCTGGCGCCGGTGTCGGGCGTGATCACCGATGTCACGTCCACCCAACGCGGCGACAAGGTGCAGGCCAACACGCCGCTGGGCGGCATCGCGCCCAAGGATGCCCGGCCGATGCTGCGGATCGAGATCGCCGAGCGCGACCGCGCGTTCCTGCGCGAAGGCCTGCCGGTCAAGCTCAAGTTCAGCGCGTTTCCGTACCAGCGCTACGGGCTGATCGCGGGCACGCTCGAATACATCTCGCCGGCCACCAAGCCGTCCGGCCCGGACAAGCAGCCCGTGTACGAGGGCCGCGTGCGCCTGGCGCAGGACTACTACAGCGTGGCCAGCAGCAAGTATCCGCTGCGCTATGGCATGACGGCCACGGCCGAGATCGTGGTGCGGGAAAGACGCCTGATCGACCTGGGGCTCGATCCATTCCGGCAGGTCGCGGGTTGAACATTGAGGAGAGGGCGATGACAGCCATCGTACGCATCGACGACGAGATGATCGGCGTCGACGAATTCGTGAGGGTCCTGAAGCTGACCGGGCAGTTCGAAGGCCTGGTGGAACAGCTGGTGCGCGACAAGCTGACCGCCCACGCGGCGCGCCGCCATGGCGTGAAGCTGACCCCGGACGAAGTGCAGGAGCGCGCCGACCAGTTCCGCCGCGTGCACGGCCTGCACCGGGCCGCCGACATGAACCACTATCTGGACGCGCTGAACATCACGCTCGACGAGTTCGAGAGCTTTATCACCGACAGCCTGTACCAGGAAAAGATGATGGAGCAGGTGTGCACGGACCAGGCCGTGGAGTCGTACTTCCAGCTCAATTCGCCCAAGTTCGACAGCATCGAGGTCAGCCATATCGTGGTGGACACCGAAGGCAAGGCGAAGGAACTGGTGTCGTACCTGCAGGACGAGCCTGGCGCAGGACTACTACAGCGTGGCCAGCAGCAAGTATCCGCTGCGCTATGGCATGACGGCCACGGCCGAGATCGTGGTGCGGGAAAGACGCCTGATCGACCTGGGGCTCGATCCATTCCGGCAGGTCGCGGGTTGAACATTGAGGAGAGGGCGATGACAGCCATCGTACGCATCGACGACGAGATGATCGGCGTCGACGAATTCGTGAGGGTCCTGAAGCTGACCGGGCAGTTCGAAGGCCTGGTGGAACAGCTGGTGCGCGACAAGCTGACCGCCCACGCGGCGCGCCGCCATGGCGTGAAGCTGACCCCGGACGAAGTGCAGGAGCGCGCCGACCAGTTCCGCCGCGTGCACGGCCTGCACCGGGCCGCCGACATGAACCACTATCTGGACGCGCTGAACATCACGCTCGACGAGTTCGAGAGCTTTATCACCGACAGCCTGTACCAGGAAAAGATGATGGAGCAGGTGTGCACGGACCAGGCCGTGGAGTCGTACTTCCAGCTCAATTCGCCCAAGTTCGACAGCATCGAGGTCAGCCATATCGTGGTGGACACCGAAGGCAAGGCGAAGGAACTGGTGTCGTACCTGCAGGACGACCCCGACGCCTTTTCCGAGATGGCGCGCGAGCATTCGATTGCCGATACGCGCGAGCAGGGCGGCGACATCGGCAAGGTGCTGCGCGGGTCGCTCAAGGGCGATATCGAGGCCCGCGTGTTCAACGCCGAGGCCGGCGACCTGCTGGGGCCGTTCCCGGCGCCGGACAAGTCGTTCTTCGAGGTGTTCCTGGTGCGCGCCAAGCACCCGGCGCGGCTGGACCCGGACGTGACCGTGGAGATCCGCCGGCTGCTGCGCGAGGAATGGCTGATGGCAAGGGCGCAGGAACATGTCATCGAAGCCCGCTAGCGAGGTGGCGGCCACCGCCGCGCCCGCCGCCGCGCCACCCGGCCAGTCGCTGGCCGATTTCCTGGCCACGGTGGAGATCCTGTCGCCGCTGTCGCGCGACGAAATCGAGCGCCTGGCCGCCAGCGCCCGCACGCTGCATTTCGGCTTTGGCGACACGGTCTGCAACGCGGGCGAGCCGGCCGACGGCATTTTCATCGTGCGCAGTGGCTCCGTGCGTGTGTTCAACGAGGAGCACGGCAAGGAAATCAGCATGGGCGTGCGCAAGACCGGCGAGGTCTTCGCCGATATTGCGCTGCTGCGCGAGTACCGGCATGAATCGTCGGTGCGGGCGTCGGGCAAGACAGAGCTGATCACGATTCCGCGCGCCGCCTCCGAGCCGACCGTCGGCGGCAATCCGGCGGCGCTGGCGTTTATCACCAGCTACGTGGCGATCAGCTCGGCGGGCGGCTTCGTGGCGCGGCTGTTCGACCTGCGCGGCAAGCTCGACAAGCTGGAGCTGGAAGACGCCGTGCGCAGCGTGGGCGTCAAGCGGGTGGCGGCGGGCAAGGAAATCCTGCAGCAGGACGGGCGCGAGGACCGGCGCCTGTACGTCGTGCGCCAGGGCACGGTGCGCCTCGTCCGCGAGGAGGATGGCGATACGTTCCCGTTGGCCACGCTGGGGCAGGGCGAGATCTTCGGCGAGCGCGCCTGCGTGATGCGCCAGGAGCAGATCGCGTCGGCCATCGCCGAGACCGACACCCGGCTGCTGGTAATCCCCGAGAAAACGGTCCAATTGATTCTGGAGCGCAACGCGCGCCTGCGCGAGGTGCTGGAAGAGCGCATCCGCACCGTGGACCGCGAACTGCACCGGCAGAAGAAGCTGGCGGAGCGCCGCAAGCGCCCGGTGCTGCTGGACCTGCATTCGAAGCCGGAATTCGGCGAACGGCTGATCCGCCGGTTCGCGCTGGTGGAGCAGGCCGAGGAGATGGACTGCGGCGCGGCCTGCCTGGCGATGATCTGCCGGCACTACGGCATCCCGATGACGCTGGGCAAGCTGCGCGAGCTGGCCAACGTGACCACGGCCGGCGCCACGCTGGACAGCCTGGCGCGGGCGGGCGAATCGCTGGGATTCACCACACGCGGCGTGCAATGCACGCGCGACGCGCTGACCGGCTTCGAGCTGCCGTTCATCATCCACTGGGAGGGCTACCACTACGTGGTGGTCTACGGCGTGTCGTCGCAGTACGTGTGGGTGGCGGACCCGGCCATCGGCTTCCGCAAGATGAGCACCGAGGAGTTCGAGCGCGGCTGGAGCGGCACCTGCCTGCTGTTCTCGCCCGGCACGCAGATGAACGAGCTGGCGGTGTCGCGTTCGCCGTGGCTGCGCTTTATCAGCTATCTGTCGCCGTACAAGCGCATCCTGGCCCATCTGTTCCTGGCTACGTTCGTAATCCAGGTGCTGGGCGTGGTGCCGCCGCTGATCATCCAGAACATCCTCGACGGCGTGGTGGTGCACCAGAACATCGGGCTGCTGCACCTGCTGATCCTGGGGCTGGTGATCTCGAACGTGTTCACGCAGCTGATGGTGACCATCCGGGCGTACCTGGCGAACTTCATGGTGCGCAACATGGACTTCGCGATGATGTCGCACTTCTTCAAGCACACGCTGTCGTTGCCGCTGTCGTTCTTCGCCAAGCGCAAAACCGGCGACATCTTCGCGCGCTTCCAGGAGAACCAGACCATCCGCGCGTTCCTGACCGAGTCCACGGTGACCACGGCGCTGAACCTGCTGATGGTGTTCATCTACTTCAGCATCATGTTTCTCTACAACGTGAAGCTGACGCTGCTGCTGATTGCCTTCGTGATACCGATTGCCGCGCTGACCGTGGTGGTCACGCCAAAGGTGAAGGGCTACGCCCGCGAGGTGTTCGCCGCGTCAACCGACGCCAAGGCGTATCTGATGGAAACGCTGGGCGGCGCCGAGACGGTCAAGGGCATGGGCATCGAACGGCCCGTGCGGCTGCGTTGGGAGCGCAAGTACGCCAAGGCGCTGGACAAGCAGTACCAGGCGCAGTCGTTCCACATCCTCGTGGGGCTGGTGAGCCAGGTGCTGAACGCGGCCACCACGATCACGATCCTGTGGGTGGGCGCCACGCTGGTGCTGGAGCGCGAGCTGACCATCGGCCAGCTGATCGCTTTCAACGCGTTCATGGGCAGCGTGCTGGCGCCGCTGATGGGGCTGGTGGCGCTGTGGGGCCAGCTCAACGACGCCGGCGTGGCGATGGAGCGGCTGGGCGATGTGCTGGACCTGGAGCCCGAGCAGAAGCCGCAGGACGTGATGTCGCGGGTGTCGCTGCCGGACCTGCAGGGCGAGATCCAGTTCGATGGCGTGTATTTCCGCTACGGCGGCGAAGACACCGCGTATGTGCTGGAGAACATCAGCTTCCACATGCGGCCCGGCGAGATGGTGGCCATCGTCGGCCGCAGCGGGTCGGGCAAGACCACGCTGGCCAAGCTGCTGGTGGGCTTCTACAAGCCTACCGACGGCACGATGAAGGTGGACGGCTACGACATGAACGTGATCGACACCGAGTTCTTCCGCGCGCAGGTGGGCTATGTGATGCAGACCAACCTGCTGTTCTCGGGCACGGTGGCCGAGAACATTGCCTGCGGCGACGACAGCCCGGACCGCCGCCGCATCGAGGAAGTGGCCAAGATGGCCGATGCCCACGCGTTCATCTCCAAGCTGCCGCTGGGATACGAGCAGGTGGTGGGCGAGCGTGGCATCGGGCTGTCGGGCGGGCAGATCCAGCGGCTGTGCATTGCCCGGGCCCTGTATCACGATCCGCGCCTGCTGGTGTTCGATGAAGCCACGTCGGCGCTGGACACGCAGTCGGAGAGCAACATCCTGGCGAACATGCAGGAGATCCTGAAGGGCCGCACGGCCGTGATCATCGCGCACCGGCTCAGCACCATCATGCAGGCCGACAAGATCCTGGTGCTGTACGAAGGCGGCATCGTGGAGCAGGGGCGGCACGAGGAATTGCTGGAGCGCCGCGGCATGTACTACCAGTTGGTCCAGAAGCAGTTGAGCGCGGCATGAAGCTATACAACCCCACCCCCGTCACCTCCGCCGTATCGTTCGCGGGCCTGATCGAACGGATCGAGATCCTGCGTTCCACGCTGCGCTGGTCGTCGCGGCTGGAGCGGCCCGACATCGAGAAGCTGCTCAAGCAGGCCACCACGCTGCGAGACGAGGTGATGGGGCTGTCCCACAAGGAGCGCTTCGTGGCGGCGGCATCGTCCACGGGCGAGGCGGAGGTCGAGGAGGCGGTGGTCGAACCGGTGGAGATGTCGGTGCGCGAACGGCGCCAGGCGCTGATGGAGCGCAGCTTCATCTTCGAAGGCACGTTCGGCGACAACCCCAAGCTGCTGGAGGCGCTGGAAATCGCCGAAAAGGCGGCGCCCACCGACCTGCCCGTGCTGATTGACGGCGAAAGCGGCACCGGCAAGGAACTGATGGCCAAGGTGATCCACGCCAACGGCCTGCGCACCGACAAGCCATTCATCTCGGTCAACTGCGGGGCGATTCCTGACAGCCTGCTCGAATCGGAACTGTTTGGCCACAAGAAAGGCGCGTTCACCGGCGCGGCCAACGACCGGCGCGGCAAGTTCGAGAGCGCGCACACGGGCACCATCTTCCTGGACGAGATCGGCGAACTGCCGCTGACCGGGCAGGTCAAGCTGCTGCGGGTGCTGGAAGCCCATGAAATCCAGCGCGTGGGCTCCGACGAGGTGATCGCCGTCGATACGCGCATCGTAGCCGCCACCAACAAGGACCTGCGCCGGATGAGCCAGGAAGGCACCTTCCGCGAAGACCTGTTCTACCGGCTCAGCGTGATCCACGTGACCTTGCCCGCGCTGCGCGAACGGCGCGACGAAATCCCGCTGCTGGTGGCCTACTTCGGCGATGAAGCCGCCGGGCAGCTCAAGCGGCGGCCGCTGAAGCTGACGCCCCGCCTGCGCGACTTCCTGCTGCACTACGAGTACCCGGGCAACATCCGCGAACTGCGCAACCTGATGTATCGGCTGTCATGCCTGGCCGGCGACACGGCCGATTTCATCCACCTGCCGCAGGACATCCGCCCCGGCCGGCAGGCCTGCAGGCGGTGGCGGCGGCCGGCGGCAAGGCCACGGTCACCGACCTGAGCACGGCCACGTCGCTGAGCGAGGCCAAGCGCGCCGCCAGCGACGAGGCCGAACGGGCCTTCCTGGAACGCGGGCTGCAGGAAGTGGGCGGCACGGTAGCCGAACTGGCGCGCCGCTTCGACATGAACCGGTCGCACATCCAGATGCTGCTGAAAAAGCACGGCATCCACTCGAAGGATTTCAGGAACAACCGGCAGGTGGATGGGAAGTAGGGGGGCTATTCGCCTTCGTCGATGGCATCGCCGTCGTCCAGGTCTTCCTTCATGGGATGATATTTTCCCCAGCCGAAGAAGTCGTTGCGCATTTGAGCTGCTTCGATGTAGCTGTTGGCCTCGAAGGTCGTCAAAAGGATTGGTACGCCGTCTAACAATGGGCGCTCTGTTTCAATTTGGCCGGCCTGGAGCAGGACGACCTGAGCTACTCCATCGGAAGAGATGGCTCGCCAGATTTCATATGTTGTCTTTGCCATCGTTGTGCTCCAGGTCTTCCTTCATTGGATGATATGGTCCCCAGCCAAAGAAGTCGTTGCGCATTTGAGCTGCCTCAGTATAGTTTTGAGCTCGGAACGTAGCTAGCAGAACGGGTACACTGCTGAACAAATGCTTCTGTGCTTCGAATTGCCAAGGTTCCAGTAGTGAAATTTCAGAGCCACCGGATGGGGTTGTTGCTTCCCAGATCTCATACGTCTTCCCTACCATCGCTTTCCTGTGAATCTTCATCCATCGGGTGGTACTTTCCCCACCCAAAGAAATCGTTGTAGATCTGACAGGCCTCGTTATAGTTGTCCGCTTCAAATGAAGTCAGAAGAGTTGGCTCGCTGACAAAGAGAGGGCGATGCTCCTCTATCTGTCCCTCCTCCAGTAGCGCGACTTCCGTGACGCCGTTGGGGGAAATGGCTTCCCAGATCTCATAGATCTTCTTTGTCATTGTTGTCATCCAGATCTTCCTTCATTGGATGGTATTTTTCCCAGCCGAAGAAGTCGTTTCTCTTCTGAGCTGCTTCGATGTAACTGTCGGCCTCGAAGGAAGTCAGGAGAGTTGGCTCGCTGACAAACAGTGCGCGATGCTCCTCAATTTGCCCTGCCTCCAGTAGTGCGACTTCGGTGACGCCTGTAGGCGAAATGGCTTCCCAAATCTCATAGATTCTATTTGTCATAGTTGTCATCAAGATCTTCATCCATCGGGTGATACTTTCCCCAGCCCAAGAAGTCGTTGCGCATTTGAGCAGCTTCCGCATAGTTTTGAGCTTGAAACGTAGCGAGCAGAACAGGTGCGCCGCTGAACAAATGTTTCTGTGCTTCAAACTGCCAAGGTTCCAATAGTGAAATTTCAGATCCACCGGATGGGGTGGTTGCTTCCCACAGTTGATATGTCTTCGCCATTTTGATGGTCACGGTACAAACGCAATGCCAGACTTTATTTCAACATCAATACGTTCGTGTCCATCTTGTTTTCGAACGGACCGATTTCGGAAAGACTTTCCTGGTGGTGCCGCTCCACCCGATTCTCCGGCATTGATGATGAAGCGTCGTGCATCGTCAAGCGCTTCGCTTCTATCCATATACTGACGCTTGTTCATGCGGGACTGCAGCGCATAGAGCATTGCTAGCCCATTTGACACTGTCGGGGGCTCAGGTTGGGGACCCCAACTGACCACGTCACCAATTCCCGGGTCTGAGTATCCGGGACCTTGTGCCTGGATTCGTCCTCGGTGCTTCTGCCGCTTCTTCCCAGTACAAACATCGACCGCCCGCTGCGTCCAGATAGCCAGCCATTCCCACGGACGCCTGGATCCGGTTCCCGGTGCCAAGTCGTCCCAAGGCGATGGCGTGTAGGTGCCTGGCATCGATGTGGCCGCTCTCGACGGAATCCTCGGTAGCATCGAAGTACCGCCACCCGGTAACGCTGCCGTCGGCGGAGATTTGGGTAATCGTTTCCGGCCCGGATGTCGATATCCAATGAGCGCCAGACTTTTGAAATGTCTTGGCGGATCCATCGCCCCGCAACACCGCGACCGTTTCGCTCGATGGCGAGGATATCTGGATTTGGCGGTTCCACTGGTGTGTCCAGTTCGGACCGAAGCTGTCGGATGCCGCGAAGCGTATTTGAGACCGGTAAGTGCGTTCCAGGCCCGGGACATGCCCGGTGGCGGGAATATCTGGTTCTGTCTGCGTCTTCAGTCCAGTTCCTACGGCAATGGGGTTGCCAATGTGACAGCTCTCGTCCTCGATCTCCCGAGCTGGCGTCGACTTCGACCAGAAGAACGGTCCTCCGCATCGTTCGTCTTCCGGACCGATATCGGGTTCTGATGCGTTGGGCGGGCAACGCGCGGTGCGATGAACGAGGCGCGCACAGCAGTACGACACACATCGGCGATCGGCAGCGTCGTACGTCCATTCTCCTTGGAAAACTGAAAGTTGTTGAGGTTGGCGCAGGCTCCTTCCGGAGTATCAAAGTACTCGTCAATCGGAGGGCTGTACCAGTATTCGCGCGGTGGCGCGGCATGGCTCGAGAAGGTCGTGATAATTACGCATAGGGCCGCCACGACAACGCAGAATCGCGCGCCGCGATGGCACAGCCTTGCGGGCAAATGCATTGCAGAATTCTCCTGGCGTCGAAATAGCAAGAAGCCGGGATGTGTGCGCGAAACACACACCTCGGCGCTCGCCGAGCATCTTCGACTAGGCGCATTGAAACAAGCGGACGATTCTTGAATTGCCGTGCGAAACGTCTGTAATCTGCGGTGTTCTTGAGCTGCCTCAAACCTCCGGGTTCAGCAGCGTCATGTCCGATCCGCCGCCGATATCCTCGGCCCGGATCACGACGACCGATACGTTGTCGCGGCCCCCGTTGTCCAGCGCCTGCTTGAGCAGTGCGTCGGCGGCGGCGGCCGGGTCCATGCTGGCCGGTGCCAGCAGGCCGGCGATCTGGTCGTCCTCGACTTCGTTACTGAGCCCGTCGCTGCAGAGCAGGAACACGTCGCCGTCGCCGATTTCGAGCGTCAGCTGTTCCAGGTCCAGCGTGGATGCCGCGCCCACGGCGCGCGTGATGGTGTTGTGGGCGGGATGATGTCTGGCCTCTTCGGCCGTGATCAGGCCGCGCGCCTTGAGACGTTCCACCTGGCTGTGGTCGCGCGATAGTTGCTTCAGATGGCCGTCGCGCAGCAGGTACAAGCGGCTGTCGCCGGCCCACAGGCAGCTGCAGCGGCGCTCGCAGGCCAGCAGCATCACCACGGTGCTGCCGATCACGCGCACCTTCATCCGCAGGGCTTCGTCGATCAGCAGCTGGTTGACGGTCTGCATGGCCAGCCGGGCGTTTTCCGCGGCGCCATCGAGGCTGTCCGGATCGGGCAGCGACGATAGCGCCTGGATGATGGCGCGGCTGGCGAAGTCGCCCACGGCGTGGCCGCCCATGCCATCGGCCACCGCCCAGATGCCGCGCTCGGGCACGGCCAGGCAGGCGTCTTCATTGCGTGTACGCACCCGGCCGACGTCTGTGCAGGCGGCGGAGGTCCAGCGGAATTGCGATACGCAGGTCACGGCATGCTCCAGCGCGGGCCGATTCCGGCTCGCGCGTATGGCGCCCCCGGGGCGCCGGGTATTTGGAAGTCACCGCGAAAACCCTGCCGGATGCTGCAGGGCTCAGACCAGCCGTCCCTTGTTGCGGGCGTCCATGCTGGCGTCGACCGTGATGTTCGAATTCGGCGCCGTGTTCTGGACGTTCACGTTCTGGAACTGGTTGTTCATCTGATCAGCATAGAAGCTGTAATTGATCTCGTAAAAGTTCACGACCGGTAACGTGCTCGGCCGGGACGCCACGTAGGGCTGGATCCAGCCGAACACCCAGGGCGCGCCGCCGCCCCGGACGGCCGACATGGCGCGGAAATCGAGTTCGCGGCGGGTATTCAGGTCGCGGATGGTTAGCGTCGCCATGATGGTCTCCTGAGACTGGCTTCGAGGGTGTGCCAGTAAGGAGCAAGCGGTGTGCCACAGGGCGGATGTGGTTGGTATACACCAAACCGCCGTGATGTCGTGGAAAAAGTGCCGTATGACGCATATGTGGCGTTGGCGGGCCACCAACAGCATCGGAGGCACTGGTGGGCTGGCACCATCAGCCGGGCGTCGTCCCCGCGCCAACCTTCGGCAGCGGTCTGGCGGAATCCGATTGATGGCCTTCCACCAACACAATCAGAGAGACTCTGTTGGGCCAGTCCCGACGAAGCTGGGCCCCGCAGCTGCCCCGATTTCCCGCAAACCGTTGTCCCGCCGTCGATGTGGCCGTCTGGCACGCTTGATGCGGTTGGGTAGGCACCCACGCAGCCCTGGCTGCCAGCCACCGACACCGAACCGAGACCTGCCATGAACGCCCAAGACCAACAACAAATCAGCAGCCTGGAAGACGCCTACCTGCCCGGCGCCCATCTCGTGACGGAACGCAATGGCTACGCCCATCACGGCATCTACATCGGCCAGGGCCGGGTCATCCACTACGCCGGCTTCTGCCAGGCGCTGCACGCTGGCCCGGTCGAGGAAACCACGCTCGAACAGTTTGCCGGCGGCCATGGCGTAACGGCGAAGTCCGAACCGTGCGCCCGCTATCTTGGCACCGAAGCCGTGTCCCGCGCCCGCAGCCGCCTCGGCGAAAACCGCTATCACCTGCTGACCAACAACTGCGAACACTTCTGCACATGGTGCCTGCTGGGCCAGGCCCGCAGCGAACAGGTGGAAACCTGCCTGCGCCACCCTGGCATCGCGATGGCCACCGTGCTGCATATGGCGCTGGCCCTGCTGTCGAGCATCCACCTCGTCAGCCTGCACGCCGCCTGATGCGCAGACATTAACCAACACAAAAGGGGCCCGCCATGACCGGACTGATCGATTGGGAAAGCTGCACCGCACGCAGCGGCCGTGCCTGCCACCGCGCCTGCGGGCAGGCCCGGGACGCCAACCGGCCGCTTCGTGAAAGAGGACGCGAATCGGGACGCCAACGGCAGCGCCACGATCCGGCGCCGGCGGAGTTTGCTATACTCCGCCCCGTCTTCCGGTCTACCCGCCCCAGCGCGGCGCGGATACGGTGCAGACGGTCCGCTCGCCGTAGTTCAATGGATAGAACGAGCGCCTCCTAAGCGCTAGATACAGGTTCGATTCCTGTCGGCGGGACCATATGGATTTCTGAAACAGGCCACCCTAGCGTGGCCTGTTCTCATTTCTGCTCCGGTCCCCACGAAAGTCCCCCAAATTCCCCAATCCTAACCAGGCAAACCGCTATCATGTAGCCCGCACGCCGCAGCCGCGGCGGGCTGTCTGCTCAAATCTGCCGATCCATGCCCTTTTTCCGGACGCCTCCGCGCTGGCTTCCAGCGCTAGCCATGATTGCCGCGGCCCCCGTGGTGGCTGTGCAGCCTGCGTCCGATCCGGCGTTGAACGACACGTCCGGGTGCACCGCCCTGATCGATATCGTCCAGGAAAGCCTGCGCGGCGAGATCGATGTGGTCTGTCCGAAGGATGGGAAGGACGCCTGCGAGGCCAAGAATGGGCAGATCCGGGCGCTGCTGGACATTGTCGACGAGCGCCGCAAGCGCAAGGCTGACGAATGCGAGACGCTGGTCCAGGTCAATCGCCTGCTGCGTACCCTGCCGCCCAAGACCTGAGCGCCGGCCGGGCCGGAGAGCGGGTCTCCTAGTGGCCCATCTTCGAGAACAGCTGGATGACCGCCACCCCGGCGATGATCAGGGCGATGCCGGCCACGGCCGCCAGGTCGGGCACCTGCCGGTACAGCACCACGGCGATCAGCGTCACCAGGACGATGCCCGCGCCGGACCAGATCGCGTAGGCCACGCCCACCGGCACGGTCTTCATCACCAGCATCAGCAGCCAGAATGCGGCCGCGTAGCCGGCCACCACCAGTACGCTGGGCCATAGCCGCGTGAAATTCTCGGCGGCCTTGAGGCTGCTGGTGGCGATGACTTCGGCGACGATGGCCAGGGCGAGAAGCAGATAACCGTTCATGGCAGGGGCGAAACAGCAGGAAACGTCGTTCGGAACCGTAAAAGCGCTTATTAAGGCGCCTCGGGGCACCATTATGCAAGATGCCCTCAAAAGGGGTCTGCAAATAGGTGCGAAAAACGCCGAAAATCCAGTATCCACGCGGGTTTCGGGCAGTTGGAATACCCTTCCACGCGGTGGTTGTGCCGAAGCCAATACAGGTCTTGAATGCAATGTGTACGCCATAGTTGCCCGGAAAGATAATCGAGGCAGCGAACCATAAACGTCGCGGCGACAAACAGACCCGTGGACTGACCATGCCGGCACCCAACAACGATGCGCCGGTGGCGGGACAAGGGTAGACGGGATCAAAGGGGAGCTGTATGAAGACCGATCTGGATGCGGCCACGACGTGGCCTGTCATCACGCGGCCGGCAGACGTCGAGGGAACGTCCGACCACCGTACTGAAGCCGGCGAAGGCGTCTGGCAGAACACCATCGCCGCCGCCGATCATGCGCTGGAGGAAGCGTCCCGCATCCAGCGGGGTGTCCAGCAGAACCTGAAGCTGCAGAACGAAGTGCGGGCCCTGCGCGAGGAATTGCGCCGCGCGCATACCGAGCTGGATCGCTATCGCGGCATGCATGCGCGCGTGGTGGTCGGCATGCGCCAGCTCGAGGAAGACCACACCACCGAAATGACGCGGCTGCAGGCCGATAACGAGATGCTGCTGGTGCGGCATCGCGTCTACAAGCTGCTGGCCGAACACTATGGCACGGCCGCGCTGCGCTTCGAGCCGGCCGTGTTTGCCGAGCACCGCGACCGCGTGCTGGAACACGTGCTGTTCCAGCGGCGCAAGGGCGTGCCGGTGTCCGGGATCGGCGCCGCCGAGGTGGCTTTCCTGCTGCTCTGAGCCTGTCAGGCAGCCTTGGGCTCGCGCGGCTTGAGCACCAGCAGCGCGAGCATGCCGCCGACCACGCCCCAGAAGGCCGAGCCCACCCCCGCCAGCGTCATGCCCGACGCCGTGATCATGAACGTCAGCAGTGCCGACTCGCGCTCGGCCGGCGTCTGCATGGCCACGGTCAGCCCGTTGGCGATCGATCCCAGCAACGCAAACGCCGCCACGGCCACCACCAGCGCCTTGGGGAAGGCCGCGAACAGCGCCGCGATGCTGGCCGCCATCACGCCCATCACCAGATAGCCGACGCCGCAGACCACGGCCGCCATGTAGCGGCGGCGCGGGTCCGCGTCGGCCTGCGGGCCGGTGCAGATAGCGGCGGTAATGGCCGCCAGGTTGACGCCGTGCGAGCCAAACGGCGCGAGCACGGCCGACGCGATGCCAGTCACCGCGATCAGCGGGCTGGCCGGCACGAGGTAGCCGTCAGCACGCAGTACGGCCAGGCCGGGAATGTTTTGGGAAGCCAGGGCGACGATAAACAGCGGCACGGCGATGCTGACGAACGCCGCCAGCGAGAACGACGGCGTCGTCCACACCGGCAGCGCCACCGCGAAATGAAATTGTTCGAAATGTAGCTGGCCCATTGCACCGGCCAGCACCACGCCCACGGCCAGCACGCCAGGCACCGCGTAGCGCGGCCACCAGCGCCGACCGATCAGGTAGGCGGCAAACATTGCCAGCAGCAGCGCGGTCTGGTGCTGGGCCTGCACGAACACATCCACGCTGATACGAAACAGGATGCCGGCCAGCAAGGCCGATGCGATGCTGGCCGGCAGCGCCTTCATGAGCTTGTCGAACCAGCCGGTCAGCCCGGCGGCGGTCATCAGCAGCGCGGCCATCAGGAAGGCGCCGATGGCCTCTGGGTAGGGCACGCCGGGCAGGCTGGCAATCAGCAGCGCCGCCCCGGGCGTGGACCAGGCCACCACGATCGGCACGCGCATGGCCAGCGACAGGCCCAGCGTGGTCACGCCCATGCCGATCGACAGCGCCCAGATCCACGACGAAATCTGCGGATCGGTCAGGTGCGCCGCCTGTCCGGCCTGGATCATCAGCACCAGCGAACTGGTGTAGCCGGTCAGCATGGCGATCAGCCCGGCCACCAGCGTGGAAACGGAAAGGTCGGACAGCCGGATGGTGGGGCGGGGGTCATGGGTGTCGTGCGGAAGCGGACTGGAGGCGTGGGCCGGTATCTTCGCACGGGATGCGGGGCGCGCGAGGTTTTTCTCCCCTCTCCCGCCCGGCGGGAGAGGGGCGGGGAGAGGGCCAGGCGGTTCAAATATTCGCCATGTCGGCAAGCAGGGCCTCCATGCCCTCACCCCAGCCCTCTCCCACGTTGTGGGAGAGGGGAGCCAAGCAGGAGGCAGGAGGCCCGACGTCAGTCGGCCACCTTGTCGCTCGGGAACTTGAACGAGTCGCGCAGCAGGTAGCTCATCGGAATGTCCAGCGTGATGCCGTTGGGCGGGATCGGCTGCAGGAACCATTTGCGGTAGAGCTTCTGGGTTTCCTGGTCGTAGATCGACGCGACCATGGCCTTGTCCACGATCTTCTTGAACTCGGCGTCGTGCTTCGACAGCATGACCGCGTACGGCTCGATCGTCAGCAGGTCGCCGGTCACGGCCAGCGACGCAGGATTCTTGGCGTTGGCGCGCAGGCCGAACAGCAGCACGTCGTCCATCACGAAGGCGTCCGCCTTGCCCGATTCGACCATCGCAAAGGCCTCGGCATGGTCCTTGGCCTCTACCACCTTCCAGCCCATCGCGCCCGATTCGTCCATCTTGCGGATCATTTCCAGCGGCGTGGTCTTGGTGGTCGACACCACGGTCTTGCCGCGCAGGTCGCCCCATTTGCGGATGCCCGAGTCCGCCTTCACCAGCATGCGGCTGCCGGCGATGTAGTGCGGAATGGTGAAGGCCACCTGGTCGCGGCGCTCGCGGTTGTTGGTGGTCGATCCGCATTCCAGGTCGGCCTTGCCGTCGACGATGGCCGGGATGCGCGACGCCGGCGTCACCGGCACCCATTCCACCCGCAGTTGTGGCAGCTTGAGCTGCGTGCGCACGGCATCGGCCACCTTCAGGCACAGGTCGACGGCGTAGCCCATCGGCTTGCCGTCCGCCACGAACGAGAAAGGCACCGAGCTTTCACGGTGGGCAATGCGAATGGCCCCGGTCTGCTGGATGCGCAGCACCACGGAATTTGGCATGGCCGCCTGCGCCGCCGGAGCGGCCGGCAGGCAGAGCAGCGCGGCTAGGGAAAGTACGACAGACGCCATGCCTCGTTGCGAGGCACGGCGCGGCAGGCCCGAATTGGTCATGAATGACACCCGTCGAAAATGATTATTTCCAGGAACAACCCTGGCGCCCGATTGCGGCGCCGCTGGCCGGATGGGGTCCGGCTCTATGACTGCTGCTGCTTGGGTACTGCTGTCGCTGTGCTTTTATGCTTCTTGGGAATTTCGGAGAATTCCGATGTGCTCCGGATTGTTCCACGGGCGGCCATCCCGGCACAACAGCGGCGGCTAGTGCGCCCGTTCAACGTCCCCGGGACGCAACGCTCCGGCAGGCGGCGGGTTGACGAGGATTTTCCCTTACGGATTTGTCCGACTTCAGGTGTTGGGCGCCGCTGGCTATGCTTCAGTCGTGCCTTGCGAGCAGGGCACCGAGGAGAGACTCTTGGGGCCCGTTCAGGCGAACGGGCCTTTTCTTTTGCGGGCCTCGCCGGCCTGGCAACCTGCCGCCAACCCGCCCCGGCTGCCTTCCCCGCGCGGCAAGCAGCGCCCCGGCGCCCGCGTCGTCTACAATTCGGGCCTGCCTTCGCGCCCGCCTCCCGGTCCGGCGCCGCTTACCCTTCCTCGCAATCATGGCCCTGTTTTCCATTACCGATGCCCAGCTGGCCTTTGGCCACGTGGCGCTGCTCGACCATACCGATTTCTCGCTCGAAGCCGGCGAACGCGTTGGCCTGATCGGCCGCAACGGCACCGGCAAGTCGTCGCTGCTGCGGATCGTGGCGGGCACGTCCGCGCCCGACGACGGCCTCATCGCGCGCCAGAGCGGCGTGACGTCGGCCTATGTTGCGCAAGAGCCACAGTTCGCGCCCGGCCTGACCGTGTTCGATGCGGTCAGCCAGGGCATGGGCGCCGCCCACGACCTGCTGCTGCGCTATGACGCCGCGCTGGCCCGGCTGGAAACCCATCACGACGACGCCACGCTGGCCGAGCTGCACCGCGTGCAGGCCGAACTCGACGCCGCCGACGCCTGGCAGCTTCGCACCCGGGTGGAGACCACGCTGGCCCGGCTGGGCCTGGATCCGCACGTCCGCGTGGACGCGCTGTCCGGCGGCCTGCAGAAGCGCGTGGCGCTGGCGCAGGGGCTGGTGGCCGAGCCGGACATCCTGCTGCTCGACGAACCGACCAACCACCTGGACGTGGCAGCCATCCGCTGGCTCGAAGACCTGCTGCTGGGCTTCCGGGGCAGCGTGCTGCTGATTACCCACGACCGCGCGTTCCTGGACCGCGTGGCCACGCGCATCGTCGAACTGGATCGCGGCAAGCTGCTGTCGTTCCCGGGCAACTTTGCCGCGTACCAGGTCCGCAAGGCCGAACTGCTGGCCAACGAGGCCGTGGAGCAGGCCAAGTTCGACAAGCTGCTGGCGCAGGAGGAAATCTGGATACGCAAGGGCGTGGAAGCACGCCGCACGCGCAGCGTGGCGCGGGTGCAGCGGCTGGTGGACATGCGCAGCGAACGTGCCCAGCGCCGCGAGGTGCAGGGCAACGTCAAGCTGGAGGTGTCGCAGGGCGACCGCTCGGGCAAGATCGTGGCGGAATTGGTCGATGTGTCGAAGTCGTATGGCAACAAGCTGGTGGTGCGCGACTTCACGGCCACCATCATGCGCGGCGACAAGGTGGGCCTGATCGGCCCGAACGGCGCGGGCAAGACCACGCTGCTGCGGCTGATCCTGGGCGACCTGGCGCCCGACTCGGGCACGGTGCGCAACGGCAGCAACCTGCAGGTGGCGTACTTCGACCAGATGCGCACGGCGCTGGACCTGGAAAAGTCGCTGGCCGACACCATCAGCCCCGGCAGCGACTGGGTGGAAGTCAACGGCCAGCGCAAGCACGTGATGAGCTACCTGGGCGACTTCCTGTTCGCGCCAGAGCGCGCGCGGTCGCCGGTCAAGTCGCTGTCCGGCGGCGAGCGCAACCGGCTGCTGCTGGCGCGCCTGTTCGCGCGCCCGGCCAACGTGCTGGTGCTGGACGAACCGACCAACGACCTCGACATCGACACGCTGGAACTGCTGGAAGAACTGCTGCAGGACTACAGCGGCACCGTGTTCCTGGTATCGCACGACCGGGCGTTTCTGGACAACGTGGTGACGTCGACGATTGCCGCCGAAGGCGAGGGCCAGTGGCGCGAGTCGGTGGGCGGCTACTCCGACTGGGAGCAACAGTCGGCGCGCGCCGAGGCGCTGCAGTCCGCCAGGACGGAGCCGAAGGCGGCCGAGGCCCCCAAGGCCAGCACCCGCGAGGCGCGCGGCGCCAACCGCACGGTCAAGCTGTCGTACAAGGAACAGCGCGAGCTGGATGCGCTGCCCGAGCGGATGTCGAACCTGGAAGCCGAGCAGAAGACCATCGCCGCGCAACTCGAGGACGGCTCGCTGTACGCAACCGACCCCGCCCGCGCCGCCGAACTGGCCACCCGCCACGACGACATCGAGATGGAACTGCTGGGAGCGCTGGAGCGCTGGGAGCTTCTTGAGAAGAAGACCAGGGGCGAAGCGGTATAAACCACCATTTGCCTCGGTGTTCTCCCCTCTCCCACGGCGTGGGAGAGGGGAGCCCGGTCAGCGCGTCATCGAATTCATCCACACCACGCCAGCACCATATTGGTCAGGTCGACCATGAACGCCGGGCGCAGGTAGGCCAGGAAGCCCAGCGTCAGTACCACCGCCAGGGCCAGGTAGCCGGCGCCGCGTGCCCAGGTCATTTCACGCTCCTGCCGGCTGCGGGCGCACCAGCGCGTGCTCGCGGATTGGCAGGTTGACCAGCGCGGCCAGCACGCCCAGCGCGATCGCCAGCAGCCAGACCGTGTTGTAGCTGCCCGTGCGGTCGAACAGGTAGCCGCCCAGCCAGGCGCCCAGGAAGCTGCCGATCTGGTGCGAGAAAAACACCACGCCGGACAGCATCGACAGGTATTTCACGCCGAACACCTGCGCGATGATGCCGTTGGTCAGCGGCACCGTGGACAGCCACAGGAAGCCCATCAGCGCGGCAAAGATCCACGTGCTCCAGGCCGTCAGCGGCAGCAGCAGGTAGCCGGCGATCACCACCGAACGGGCGATATAGATCGACGACAGCAGGTAGCGCTTGGGCATGCGCTGGCCCATCGCGCCAGCCGTATAGGTACCGAATACGTTGAACAGGCCGATCAGCGCCAGCGCCACGGTGGCGATCTTCACGTCGACCAGGCCCCGGTCCTTCAGGTACGGCGCCAGGTGCACGCCGATGAACACCACCTGGAAGCCGCACACGAAGTAGCCCAGCGTCAGCAGCTGGAAGTTGCGGTTGCCAAAGGCTTCGCGCGTCGCTTCGCCGATGGTCTGCTGGTGGCCCGTGGTGCTGGCTGCCATCTTCGGCTCGCGCAGCGTCAGCGCCAGCGGCAGCATGAAGCACGCCAGGAAGGCCAGGATGAACAGGGCGTTCTGCCACCCGGTGGTGGAAATCAGCGTCTGTTCGACCGGAATCATCAGGAACTGGCCGAACGACCCGGCCGCCGCGGCGATCCCCATGGCCCAGACGCGCTTCTCGGCGCTGGCCACGCGGCCAATCACGCCATAGACCACGCTGTAGGTGGTGCCGGACTGGGCGATGCCGATCAGCACCCCGGCGCCGGTGGCGAAGGCCGTGCCGCTGGTGGCCAGCGCCATTACGACCAGCCCGGCCACATAGAGCGCCACGCCGACGATCATGATGCGCGTCGCGCCGAACTTGTCGGCCAGCGCGCCGGTAATCGGCTGGCTGGCACCCCACATCAGGTTCTGCAGCGCCAGCGCAAAGGCAAAGGTCTCGCGGCTCCAGCCGTGCGTCTGCGTGATCGGCAGGTTGAACAGCCCGAAGCCATGCCGGATGCCCATGGACAGGGTGACGAGCAGGCCACCGCACACAAGCACGGTGGTCAGGGATAGTTTGCGATCGGTCATGTCGGGGCTCGGTATTGTCTCTATTGTTTTATCTGCTTGTCGTCTTGTTCTTTGCGATCTGCACTTGCCGGCACGGGGGCGCCTTTGCAGCCGGCGCCTAGTTTAAGGCCGGCCCCGTTTTCCTGCCGGACTACGCATTTCTGTCGATTTCCGGAAAACGGGCCGCCGCGCCCATCCATTACAATGCAGCGCATCCCGGCCGCCAACGGCCGGCAAGACCAATATCCGTATCGACTCCATGGCGAGCAAAACCAGTCAGTACAGCGAATCTTCCATCCGGGTCCTGAAGGGCCTGGAACCGGTCAAGCAGCGCCCAGGCATGTACACCCGTACCGATAACCCCCTGCATATCGTGCAGGAGGTGATCGACAACGCGTCGGACGAGGCGCTGGGCGGCCACGGCTCCGAGATCCTGGTCACGCTGCACAAGGACGGCAGCATCAGCGTGGAAGACGACGGCCGCGGCATTCCGGTGGGCATTCACCCGGAAGAAGGCGTGCCCGTGGTGGAGATCGTCTTCACGCGCCTGCACGCGGGCGGCAAGTTCGACAAGGGCAAGGGCGGCGCCTACGCATTCTCGGGCGGCCTGCACGGCGTGGGCGTGTCCGTGACCAATGCGCTGGCCACGCGGCTGGACGTCACCGTCTGGCGCGATGGTTCGCAATCGGCGCTGACCTTCGAGCACGGCGGCGAAGTCACGAAGGCGCTGGCATCGCGCAAGATCGAGCGCGGCGAGAAGAAGAACGGCACGCGCGTGCAGGTGTGGCCTGACGCGAAGTATTTCGATTCGGCCGCCATCCCGATGGCCGAACTGCAGCGCCTGCTGCGTTCCAAGGCTGTGCTGCTGCCGGGCGTCAAGGTCACGCTGGTCCTGGAAAAGACCGGCGAGCAGACCGTCTGGCAATACGAGCAAGGCCTCAAGGGCTATCTGGTGGAAGCCCTGGCCCAGGGCAGCGGCGCCGAACTGGTGATTCCGATGTTCGAGGGCGAGCACTTCGCCGATCCGGACAAGAACGCCGGCGAGGAAGGGTTTGCCGAAGGCGAGGGCGCGTCGTGGGTGGTCGCCTGGACCGAGGACGGCGCGCCGGTGCGTGAATCGTACGTCAACCTGATTCCCACGCCGGCCGGCGGCACGCATGAGTCGGGCCTGCGCGAAGGCCTGTTCCTGGCGGTGAAGAGCTTCATCGAGATGCACTCGCTGCAGCCCAAGGGCGTCAAGCTGATGAGCGAGGACGTGTTCGCGCGGGCCTCGTTCGTGCTGTCGGCCAAGGTGCTGGACCCGCAGTTCCAGGGCCAGATCAAGGAACGCCTGAACAGCCGCGACGCCGTGCGCCTGGTGTCGACGTTCAGCCGTCCGGCGCTGGAGCTGTGGCTGAACCACCATGTCGATTACGGCAAGAAGCTGGCCGAACTGGTGATCCGCCAGGCGCAGGCCCGCACGCGCGCCGCGCAGAAGGTGGAGAAGAAGAAGGGCTCCGGCGTGGCCGTGCTGCCCGGCAAGCTGACCGACTGCGAATCGACCGACATCACGCGCAACGAGATCTTCCTGGTGGAGGGCGACTCGGCGGGCGGTTCGGCAAAGATGGGCCGCGACAAGGAATTCCAGGCCATCCTGCCGCTGCGCGGCAAGGTGCTGAACACCTGGGAAACCGAGCGCGACCGCCTGTTCGCCAACAACGAAGTGCACGACATCGCCGTGGCCATCGGCGTGGACCCGCATGGTCCGGACGACGAGCCCGACCTGTCGAACCTGCGCTACGGCAAGATCTGTATCCTGTCCGATGCCGACGTGGATGGCGCGCACATCCAGGTGCTGCTGCTGACGTTGTTCTTCCGCCACTTCCCGAAGCTGATCGACCTGGGGCACGTCTGCGTGGCGCGCCCGCCGCTGTTCCGCGTCGATGCCCCGGCGCGCGGCAAGAAGCCCGCGCAAAAGCTCTATGCGCTGGACGAAGGCGAACTCGAGGCCATCCAGGACAAGCTGCTCAAGGATGGCGTCAAGGACGGCGCCTGGCAGATCTCGCGCTTCAAGGGCCTGGGCGAGATGAGCGCCGAGCAGCTGTGGGAAACCACCATGAACCCGGATACCCGCCGGCTGCTGCCGGTGGCGCTGGGCGAATTCGACCTGCCGCAGACCGTCACCATGATGAACATGCTGATGGGCAAGGGCGAGGCGTCGCAGCGCCGTACCTGGCTAGAGGAAAAGGGCAACGAGGTGGTGGCCGACATCTAGTCTCGCGGCGCCAAATCTGGAGAAACGACGATGCAGGAACGAGCAGGGCAACAGCGGATCAGGCGGATCAAGGCACAGGCGAAGCGCCTGGCCTGCACGCTGGCCGTGCTCGGCACGTTCGGCATCGCGGCGCCGGCCCATGCGGAGCTGTGGGGCTATATCGACGGCGAGGGCGTGGCCCACTTCGCCGATACGAAGCTCGACAGCCGCTACAAGCTGTTCATGAAGGACGGCGGCCAGTTCGATTCCAGCAACCTCGGGCACCGTGGCGTGATCACGCTGACCGACAAGACCAGCCCGTCGCGCGACAAGCTGTTCCAGTACCTGCTCAATCACCCCAACCTGCGCACGGTCGATCCGATCATCGCGCAGGTGGCCGAGGCCCAGAACGTGGACCCGGCACTGGTCAAGGCGGTGATGGCCGTGGAAAGCGGCTTCAACGCGTCGGCCGTGTCACCCAAGGGCGCCATCGGGCTGATGCAGGTGATTCCGGACACTGGCACGCGCTTCGGCATTGCCGCCGACAAGCGCCGCACGGTGGAGCAGAAGCTGGCCGACCCGAAGCTGAACATCTCGGCCGGCGTGCGCTACCTGCGCTTCCTGATGGAGCTGTTCCCGGACAACCTGGAGTTGGTGCTGGCCGCGTACAACGCCGGCGAGGGCGCGGTGCAGCGCTACAACAACCAGATCCCGCCGTACCCCGAGACCCGCCAGTACGTGAGCACCGTGCTGGAGTTCTACCGGCGCTACCAGCCGGCGGCGGGCGGCGTGATCCGCACCGGCGTGGCGGCCGACCGCGTGCGCATGGTGATCGGCGGCGGACGCCGGCCCATGCCCTGATGCGGCCTGGGCGCGTTTCGGGCGCTATTTCCGGCGGTATCGTCATCCACTTCCTTTAGAATCCCACGCTGACCGCAAAACAAGCGGGATGTCCGGCGCGCCCGCGCCCGGCATGCCGAACCCTTGCCAACCATGGATCAAGCAGATACTACGTTTCAGCCCGAAGAGCCGGCCGATTCGCTGACGCTCGCGCGGTACGCCGAGCGCGCCTACCTGGACTACGCCGTGAGCGTGGTCAAGGGGCGCGCCCTGCCCGAAGTGGCGGACGGCCAGAAGCCCGTGCAGCGCCGCATTCTCTATGCGATGCAGGCGATGGGGCTGCGCGCCGACGCCAAGCCCGTGAAGTCGGCCCGGGTGGTCGGCGAGGTGCTGGGTAAATTCCACCCGCACGGCGACCAGTCGGCCTATGACGCGCTGGTGCGCCTGGCGCAGGACTTCTCGCTGCGCTACCCGCTGATCGACGGCCAGGGCAACTTTGGCTCGCGCGACGGCGACGGCGCGGCGGCCATGCGATACACCGAAGCCCGCCTGACGCCGATCTCGCGCCTGCTGCTCGACGAGATCGACATGGGCACGGTGGACTTCCTGCCCAACTACGACGGCTCGGAAGAAGAGCCGAAGCTGCTGCCCGCGCGCCTGCCGTTCGTGCTGCTGAACGGCGCATCGGGCATTGCCGTGGGCATGGCCACCGAAATCCCGCCGCACAACCTGCGCGAAGTCGCGGGCGCGGCCGTGGCGATGATCCGCAACCCGAACATCTCGCTGGCCGAGCTGCTGGCGATCATGCCGGGTCCGGACTATCCGGGCGGCGGCCAGATCATCTCGCCGGCGTCGGAAATCGCCCAGATCTACGAGAACGGCCGCGGCAGCCTGAAGGTGCGCGCGCGCTGGACCATCGAGGAAATGGCGCGCGGCCAGTGGCAGATGGTGGTGACCGAGCTGCCGCCGAACACGTCGGCGCAGAAGGTGCTCGAGGAAATCGAGGAAATCACCAACCCCAAGATCCGCACCGGCAAGAAGGCGCTGACGCCCGAGCAGACCCAGCTCAAGACCACGCTGCTGTCTGTGCTGGACGCCGTGCGCGACGAATCGGGCAAGGATGCCCCGGTGCGCCTGGTGTTCGAGCCCAAGAGCAAGAACACCGAGCAGCAGGATTTCATCCAGACGCTGCTGGCCCATACCAGCCTGGAATCGGGTGCGCCGATCAACCTGGTGATGATCGGCACCGATGGGCGTCCGCGCCAGAAGGGCCTGCAGGAAATCCTGCGCGAATGGATCGAGTTCCGCTTCGCCACCGTCACGCGCCGCACGCGCTTCCAGCTGAACAAGGTGGAAGACCGCATCCATATCCTGGAAGGGCGGATGCTGGTGCTGCTGAACATCGACGAGGTGATCCGCATCATCCGCGAGAGCGACGATCCCAAGCCCGCGCTGATCGAGGCGTTCCGGCTGAGCGACCGGCAGGCCGAGGACATCCTGGAAATCCGCCTGCGCCAGCTGGCACGGCTGGAAGCGATCAAGATCGAACAGGAACTGGCGAAACTGCGAGACGAGCAGGCCGAGCTGGACGTGCTGCTGAAGTCCGAGACCATGATGCGTCGCAAGATCATCAAGGAGATCGAGCAGGACGCCAAGCAATACAGCCCGGAAGACAAGGACCCGCGCCGCACGCTGATCCAGGAAGCCAGCCGCGCCGCCGCCGAGGTGAAGGTGATCGACGAGCCGGTGACCGTGATCATGTCGGGCAAGGGCTGGGTGCGCACGCGCCAGGGCCATGGACACGATCCGTCGCAGTTCACGTTCAAGGCCGGCGACAGCCTGTACGCAACGTTCGAATGCCGCACCGTCGATACGATGCTGGCGTTCGGCAGCAATGGCCGGGTCTATTCGGTGGCCGTCTCCGGCCTGCCGGGCGGACGCGGCGATGGCGTGCCGGTGACCACGCTGATCGACCTGGCAGCGGGTTCGCAGATCGCCCACACGTTCGCTGGCGGCGCGGAACAGCGCATGCTGATCGCCACGGCCGGCGGCAATGGCTTTGCCACCAAGGTCGGCGACATGATCAGCCGCCAGAAGGGCGGCAAGGCGTTCATCACGCTCGACGACGGCGACACGATCCTGCAGCCGGCGCCGATCGGCGAGGAAGCCACCCATGTGGCGTGCTTCTCGGCCAATGGCCGCCTGCTGCTGGTGGGTCTGGACGAAGTCAAGGTGCTGTCGGCCGGCGGCCGCGGCGTGATCCTGATGGAACTGGAGCCCAAGGAAACGCTGGAGCAGGCCGTGCCGGTGGGCGCGCCTGGCCTGCTGATCTCCGGCACCGGCGTGCGTGGCGGCAAGGTGCCGCCGCAGAAGCTGGCCGGCAAGACGCTGCTGCCGTACGTGGGCAAGCGCGCCCGCAAGGGCAAGGCGATCGAGCCACGGTTGAAGGAAGTGAAGCTGGAAGCGGTGAAGATCGACGGTTAAGTTCGATCTGTCGCTGGTTTGGCTCCCCTCTCCCGCCTGGCGGGAGAGGGGCCGGGGTGAGGGCGCGGTGATTCAAATTGCGCCAGGTCGGCAAGCAGAGCCGCTTTGCCCTCACCCCCAACCCCTCTCCCACGTTGTGGGAGAGGGGAGCAAACCAGCGGAGTGGGCGCGCCATCGCCAACCGCGACCCCCTCTTGCCATTTCGTGATGCCTCGCGCCCGCCCGGCGGCGGGTATCTGCCGTACCATGTCGGCACCCTGCCCATTCCGCATGGCAGGCGATCTTCCTCACGATCATGTCCGCCACGCCCCTGCTCGCCGAGCCCGAGCTCGCCCCGCCGCCCACCGCCCGTACCCTGTTTTTCGAATTTGCCCGCATGGGCCTGTCCGGCTTCGGCGGCGTGCTGCCGTTCGTGCGGCGCTCGGTGGTGGAGCGCAACCGCTGGCTCAACGATCGTGATTTCGTCGAAATACTCAGTCTCGGGCAGGTGTTGCCGGGGCCCAATGTCATCAACCTGGCGTTGATGCTGGGCCTGCGCTTCGCCGGCCTGCGCGGCGCCGTGGCGGCGTTCAGCGGACTGGTGTTCGTGCCGATGGTGGTGGTGCTCTGCGCGATGGGTTTGTATCTGCGCTACCAGGATGTGCCGCAGGTGCGCCAGATGCTGTCCGGCATGACCGCCGTGGCGGCCGGCCTGGTGCTTTCGACCGGGGTGAAGCTGGCGCAGAGCCAGCCGCGCTCGGTGCGCGCACTGGTGATTGGCGTGGCGGCGTTCCTGGCCATTGGCTGGTTGCGCTGGCCGTTGTTGCCGGTCATGGCCGTGCTGGTGCCCGTGGCGCTGGTGCTGGAATACCGCGCGATGCGCAAGGGGGCATGATGGCGTCGCCCGAGATCCTGCGCGACCTGCTGGGCCATTTCGGCATGCTGTCGCTGCTGGCCGTGGGTGGCGGCGGCACGGTGATCCCCGACATGCATCGATATCTGGTGGAATCGCGCCACTGGATGACCGACGAGCAGTTCGCCGCGCTCTATGCCATCTCGCAGGCCTCGCCGGGGCCGAACATCCTGTTCGTGGCGCTGTTCGGCTGGCAGGTCGCCGGCGCGGCCGGCGCGTTTGCATCGATGCTCGGCATCTGCGGGCCATCGAGCGTGATCGCGCTGGGCTTCGAATATTTCGCGGGACGCTCGCCGCACGCGGTCTGGCCGGTGCTGATCAAGCGCGGCCTGTCGGCGCTGACCATCGGCCTGCTGATGTCGACGGGCTGGGTGCTGGCCACCAGCGTCGACCACAGCTGGACGGCCGTGGCGGTGACACTGGTAACGGTGGGCCTGATGCTGAAGACGAAGATCCACCCGCTGCTGCTGGTGGGTCTGGGCGCAGGGCAGGGCTGCTGGGGCTGGTGTAGCGCTAGTAGCCGTCGCTATTGGCTCCCCTCTCCCACCCCGTGGGAGAGGGGAGCAAGACAACGCGTGATGCTTATTTCAGCGGCAGCACCAGAATGCTCAGCGCTGCCGGGCGGGCGCGCATGGCGGCCAGCCAGCGCTCCAGGTTCGGCCGGGGTGCGTGCTGGACGGGCGTGCCCATCCAGCGATGCGCGGCGCAGGCCAGCGAGATGTCGGCCATCGTGAAACGGTCGCCGCCGATGAATTCGCGGTCGGCGAGGGCCTCGTCCAGCATCTTCGCCAGCGGCTCGGTGCGCTCGCACGACTTGTCGATCACAGCCTGGTCGCGCTGGTCTTCCGGCATGCGAACCATCTGCAGGAAGGCCTGCACCATGGCCGGGCTGAACGTGGTGGTCTGCCAGTCCATCCAGCGGTCGGCCGACGCGCGCGCCTTGACGTCCGATGGCCACAGCGTGTCAGCGCCGTAGCGCGCGCACAGGTAGCGCACGATTGCATTCGATTCCCACAGCACGAACGGCTCGCCGGCCACGTCGGTGTCGCGGAAATCCTCGATTACCGGGATCAGCCGGTTCGGGTTCAGGCGCACGTACGCTTCCGCGTCAAGTTCGCCCTTGTGGTTGCCGATGTCGATGCGCTCGTGGTCCAGGTGCAGCTCGCGCGCGCACCAGACCACCTTCTGCACGTTGATCGACGACAGGCGGCCCCAGATACGCAGCATGGTTTGCGGCTCCTCCAGATCCATGTCGGCGCCCGTCCTCAGGCTGCGCGCGGCTGCGGGGCAGCCTTGGCGATGGCTTCGCGGAACAGCTCGCCCAGGATCGACACACCCTGTTCGATGCGCTCCGGCGGCACGGTCACGAAGGCCAGGCGCAGCGTGTTCATGCGCGGGTTGCCGGCGTAGAACGGCGCGCCCGGCACGTAGGCCACGTTGCGGCGCACGGCTTCTTCCAGGATCGTCATGCTGTTCAGGCGTTCCGGCAGCTCCACCCAGATGAACATGCCGCCTTCGGGCGCGTTCCAGGTCACGCCGGCCGGCATGTGGCGCTTGAGGGCGTCCAGCATGCAGGCGCATTGCTTGCCGTAGAGCTCGCGGATGGTCGGGATATGGGTGTCCAGCAGGCCGTCCTTGACCGTCTCGTAGGCAATGCGCTGCGTGAAGGTCGGCGTGTGCAGGTCCGATGCCTGCTTGGCCTGGCACAGCTTGAAATGCAGTTCGGGCGGGGCGATCACGAAGCCCAGGCGCATGCCCGGGGCCAGGATCTTCGAGAACGAGCCCATGTAGATCACGCCGTCCGGGTTCATCGACAGCAGCGTCGGCAGCGTGTTGCCGGTGTAGCTCAGTTCGCCGTACGGATCGTCTTCCACCAGCAGGATGCCCAGTTCCTGCGCGCGCTTGACCAGCGCCTGGCGGCGCTCCAGCGGCAGGCGGCGGCCCGTGGGGTTCTGGAAGTTCGGCAGCGCATACAGGAAACGCGCGTTGGCGGTCAGTTCGGCGGTCAGCGCCTCGGGGATCAGGCCCTGGTCGTCGGACGGGATCGACACGAACTCCGGCTCGAACAGCGAGAACGCCTGCAGCGCGCCCAGGTAGCTGGGCGTTTCCACCAGCACCGGGCTGCCCGGATCGATCATGATCTTGGCGATCAGGTCCAGCGCCTGCTGCGAGCCGGTGGTGATCAGCACGCGCTCCACGCCCACGTTGTAGCGCTTTGCCACAAACTCGCGCAGCGGCAGGTAGCCTTCGGTGGCGGCGTACTGCAGGGCGCCTTGCGGGTTATCGGCGAATACACGGGCCACCGCCGCTTCCATGGCCGCTACCGGGAATGACGCCGGAGAGGGCAGGCCGCCGGCGAAGGAAATGACTTCCGGACGCTCGGTGACTTTCAGGATTTCGCGGATAGCCGAGCTGGTCAGTTGCTGCGCCCGGCGGGAGATGGCCCATTTCATGATTGGTCTCGTGGTGGGGGAATTCAGGGCCGGGCACTCGGGCCCGGCGATGTCTCTATCTAACAGGTATGGTCCTGCGGGGACGGCTTCAGATCTCGACGATCATCTCGATCTCGACGCACGCGCCCAGCGGAATCTGCGCCACGCCGAAGGCGCTGCGGGCATGCTTGCCCTTTTCGCCGAACACCTCGACCAGGAATTCGGAGCAGCCGTTGGTCACCAGATGCTGCTCGGTGAATTCCGGCGTGGAGTTCACCAGGCTCATCACCTTGACGATCCGCTTGACGCGGTTCAGGTCGCCGATATGGCCGTGCAGCGTGGCCAGCAGGTCGACGGCGATGCTGCGCGCGGCCTGCTGGCCGGCGGCGGTGTCGATGTCCTTGCCGAGCTTGCCGGCCCAGGGCTTGCCGTCGCGGCGGGCGATATGGCCCGACAGGAAAACGGTGTTGCCGGTGGTCGCGGCCATCACATAGGCGGCGGCGGGGGCGCCGGCGGTGGGCAGTTCCACGCCGAGTTTGGCAAGGGTGTCGTAGACGGACATGCGGTGACTCCTGTCAGTGAATGCGTCCTGGAACGATGGGGGCGTTTCTCCGGCCTCGGGGGCGGGCGGCGTGGCGGGTGCGGTGTTGCGCACGGCGGCGCGGCGGCCCAAGGCCACCACGGCGATCACCGCCACTGCGAAAGCGATGGTGGCGGCATCGAGGGGCTCGGCCAGGATCACTGCGCCGCCCGCCAGCGTGAGGAACGGCTGCAGCAATTGTATCTGGCCTACGCGGGCCACGCCGCCTTTTGCGAGCCCGGCGTACCAGAACAGAAAGCCGATGAACATCGAGAATACCGACACATACGCCATGCCAGCCCAGGCACGCGGCGAGGCAGCGGCGATCTGGCCGGCATGCCCGAGCGTCAGCCACGCCACCACCGGCAACAGCACCGGCAGCGACACCACCAGCGCCCAGGAAATGGTCTCCAGCCCGCCCAGTTCGCGCGACAGCTTGCCGCCTTCGGCATAGCCAAGTGCGCCCAGCACCACGGCCAGGAACAGGAACCAGTCGGCATGCTGCAGGCCGCCCGCGCCCTGCCACAGCGCGAAGCCCACCACCAGCACGCTGCCGGCCAGCGCCGACAGCCAGAATCCGATCGACGGGCGCTCGTTGCCGAACCACGCCGCGAACACCGCCGTGGCCAGCGGCAGCAGCCCGATCACGATGGCGCCGTGCCCGGCCGGCACTTCGCGCATGGCCAGCGACGAGAACAGCGGAAACCCAACCACCACGCCCAGCGCGGTCACGGCCAGCCGGGGCCACTGGCGCCCGCGCGGCCGCCGGGCCGGCGCCAGCGCACCGCGTGCGGCCAGCAAGGCCAGCGCCAGCACCGCCGCGATCACGGCCCGCGCCAGCGCCACGAAGGTGGCATCAAGCTCGGCCACGGCCATCCGCGTGAATGGCAGCGTCTGGCTGAAGATGGCCACGCCGACAAAGCCCAGCAGCATGCCGCCGGAATGAGGGGAACAGGGGACTGCGCGTGCTGCGTCATGACGATGTCGGGCCGGTTCAGTGCGGCTGGCCGGCGATGGCGATCCATACGGCCGTGGCGGCCAGCGCCAGCCCCATCGTGCCGTTGAACCAGCGCACGCGGTTGCCGTGCATCAGCCACTGTCGCAGCGACGCGCCCAGCATGCCGTACGCGCCATTGCTGAAGAAGCCGAACGTGGCGAACAGCGTGCTGACCAGCGCCACGCGATGGGCCAGCGACGGCGCGCCATCCATATACGAGGCGGCCACGGCCAGCGCCAGCATCCACGCCTTGATATTGGCGAACTGCATGGCTACGGACTGCCAGAAGTTCATCGGCTTGAGCACGTTCTTTTCGGCCAGCGACGTGCTGCGCGCAATGCGAAACGCCAGCCACAGCAGGTACAACACGCCGGCCACGCGGATGACCGCCGCCAGCATGGGGCTGGCCAGGATCAGCGCGCCCACGCCCGTGGCGCACAGCGCGATGATGCTGGCAAAGCCGACCGATACGCCCACGCAATGCGGCAGCGTGGCGCGCAGGCCGAAGTTGGCGCCGGTCACCGCCGCTACCGTGGTGTTCGGGCCGGGCGTGAAGGCGCCCACGGCCAGCAGCGTCACCAATGCCAGGAACTGGGCCATCGTCAGGCCCGTCAGCCAGGTTTCCATGCCGCTCATGCGAAGTTGACGACCACGCGCCGGTTAGTGCGGCTCTTCTTCTCGATCTTGGTCACGATCATCGCGCCGATCTCGCCGGTATTGGCCACATGCGTGCCGCCGCAGGGCTGGCGGTCCACGCCGGGGATCTCCACGATGCGGATGGTCGACGTGCCGGCCGGCGGCGCGGCGCCCACGGTGCGCACCAGGTCGGGCTGGGCGGCCAGTTGCTCGGGCGTGATGCGGTCGATATTGACCGGTGTCTTCGCGTCGATCAGCGCGTTGAGCTGTTCGTTCAGCACGGCCTTGTCGAGCGTGGATTCGGGCAGGTCGAAGTCGATGCGCGCCGAATCGGGCGAGATGCCGCAGCCCGTGACCGGCACCGGGATCAGGGACCCCAGCAGGTGCAGGCACGTATGCAGGCGCATGAGCCGGTGGCGGCGTGCCCAGTCGATCCTGACTTCGACGCGGTCGCCCACGGCCAGCGCAGGCATATCGGGCGCAACATCGGCAGCCGGCACGTGCAGGATGCGGGTGCGGTCATCGGCATAGACCGTGTCCGCCAGCATCACCACGCGGCCATCGGCGGTGGTCAGCGTGCCGGTGTCGCCGGCCTGGCCGCCGCTGCGCGCGTAGCAGACGGTCTGGTCCAGCTCGATGCCCGCGTCGCTCACCGCCACCACGGTGGCCTGGCAGTGGTCGAGATACGCGTCGTCGTCGAAGCGTTTGGCGGTGGTGGCAGACATCGGGGGACTCCTTTGGATGGTTCTGTGTTGTGGGTCAGCGCAGGGTCTTGGTGCCCGCTGGGGTGTCGATATCGGCCGTCAGCTGCGGCGGCCCATCGGATTGTTCGATCTCGATCAGGTCGGCGGCGCCCAGCCATGCCAGGCCCTGCCGCAGCAGTTCCGCATGCGGATGCCGGCCGCGCAGCCGGCGCAGCGCCAGGTCCTGACGCGGCAAGCTGATGCCGGGATGGTTGGCCACGTCCCACTGGATCAGCGTCGGAAACAGGCCGTCGCCGGCGCTGGCCGCCTCGCCATGCCATGCGGGCAGGCTGCCGTCGTCGGGCACGGTCAGGCGCCAGTGCAGCGCGCCGCGATCCATCGGGATGGCCGGGCGATGCGGTCCGGATACTGGGCTTGCCAGCGCGACAGGTCGGCGGGGCGCTCCACGCGGGCGGCCCAGTGCGCCAGGAATGGGCCATCGCGCAGGCGCTGCTGCATCAGGTCGGTGTCCAGGCCAAACCAGCGCGGCCGATCGGGCGCCGGGGCGGCGGGGTCGATCGCGATCACTTCGAGGTACATCCCGCCGAACAGGCCGAGTACGCGGTTGTGCGTGCCCATGCGCGGGTGGGCGCCGCCGCCTTGCGGGCCACGCCGAGCAGGTCGGCGACATGCCTGCTGCCCGACTCCAGATCGGGGCGGCAATCACGAGGTGGTCAATGGCAAGTTTCATCGTTGGTTGATGGTAGTCAAGCTTGTCGGTACAGTACCGATACAGTTGAGCAAATCGTCTTCAGTACAGTTGCGGGAGCGCCACATGGACGGCCATCAGAAGCATCGGGGCGGCAATGATCGTAATGTCAATGCCACATCCACCGGCACGCGGCCGTTGCGCCTGGTGATGCCGGCGGCCGGCCATCCCCAGTTGCCCGACCCGATCCCGTCCGCCCAGATGACGCTGGTCGAACAGCTGACCGAATGGGCGCGGCTGCGCATCGACGAGCGGGTGTTCCGGGCCGGGATGCGCATGCCGTCGATCCGCCAGCTGGCATCGGAAAAGGGGATTTCGCGCTTTACCGTGGTCGAAGCCTACGAGCGCCTGGTGGCGCTGGGCTATCTGGAATCGCGGCGCGGCTCGGGGTTCTATGTGCGCGACCGCGTGCCCCATCCGTCCGTGGCGGCGCCGCTGGCCTCGCCGGCCATCCGCAATGTCGATGTCACGTGGCTGCTGCGCAGCATGTTCCATTCCGCCGAGAGCCACAAGGCGCCGGGCTGGGGATTCCTGCCCACCGAATGGCTCGATGGCGAATTGCTGTCGGGCGCCATGCGCAGCCTGGGGCGGCAGCCCGGCGGCCATTTCCTGGCCAGCGGCACGCCGATGGGCTTCCTGCCGCTGCGGCAGCAGTTGCGCACGCGGCTGGAGGAACTGGAAATCGGCGTCACGCCCGAGCAGATCGTGATGACGTCGGGCATCACCCAGGCCTTCGACCTGATCGCGCGCCAGTTCCTGCATCCGGGCGATACGGTGGTTGTGGGCGATCCGGCCTGGTTCGTGATGTTTGCCCGCTTTGCCACGCAGGGTGCCAACGTGATCGGCGTGCCCTACACGGCCGACGGCCCCGACCTGGAGGCCCTGGAGCGCATCGCGCAGGCGCACAAGCCCAAGCTGGTGGTGGTCAATTCGGTGCTGCACAACCCCACGGGCACGTCGCTGTCCGCCGCGCGGGCGTTCCGGCTGCTGCAACTGGCCGAGCAGTACGGCTTCACGATCGTCGAGGACGATATTTATTGCGACCTCTGCCCGCCCGGCCATGCGGCCACGCGGCTGGCCAGCCTGGACCAGCTCAAGCGGGTGATCTACCTGGGCAGTTTTTCCAAGACGCTGGCCGCCAACCTGCGCGTGGGCTATATCGCCGCCAGCCCGGAACTGGCCGTGACATTGACCGACAGCAAGCTGGTGACGGGCATGGCCACGCCGGAAATCAACGAACGCGTGGTCTACAAGGTGCTGACCGAGGGGCATTACCGCAAGCACACCGAGCGCGTTCGGGTGCGGCTGGACCGCGCCCGCGACGAAACGCGCGAGCAGCTGGAGCGGCTGGGCCTGCGCATCTTCCCCGGGCAGGTGGCCGGCATGTACCTGTGGGCCGATACCGGCGTGGATACCAATGTGATTGCTACGGCCGGCCACGAGGAAGGGTATCTGTTCGCCCCGGGCAGCCTGTTCTCGCCGTCGCAGATGCCGTCGACCTGGACCCGCTTCAACGTGGCCAGCAGCAGCGATCCGGGCATGCTGCGCTTCCTGGCCGGCCAGATGGAGCGCCTGTCGGGCCTGCCGGCCAGCTCTGGTACCTGAGTCGGCACCCGAGCCTGGGGTCGGGGCCTTGAAATCGGCCCGTCCCGTCCCTATTTCCTGCGCCATCGATCCCGCTCCGGACGCACGGGGCAGGGCACCTTGCGCTTAGATCCGTTTTAAGAGGAGAACCATGACCGCACCGCACGAAACGATGAGCTTCCAGGCGGAAGTGAAGCAGTTGCTGCACCTGATGATCCACTCGCTGTACAGCAACAAGGAAATCTTCCTGCGCGAGCTGGTTTCGAACGCTTCGGACGCCACCGACAAGCTGCGCTTCGAGGCGATCGCCAATCCGGCCCTGCTCGAGAACGACGCCGACCTGGCGATCCGCATCGAGGCCGACCCGGCCTCCCGCACCCTGAAGATCACCGACAACGGCATCGGCATGAGCCGCGACGAGGCGATCCGCAACCTGGGCACCATCGCCCGGTCGGGCACCAAGGAATTCTTCCAGCAGCTGTCGGGCGACCAGCAGAAGGACGCCGCGCTGATCGGCCAGTTCGGCGTGGGCTTCTATTCGGCGTTTATCGTCGCCGACAAGGTCACTGTGGAAACGCGCCGCGCCGGCCTGGCCGCCAGCGAGGCCGTGCGCTGGGAAAGCGCCGGCGATGGCGAATTCACGATTGACGCGATCGACCGCGCCGAGCGCGGCACCACGATCACGCTGCATCTGCGCGAAGGCGAGGACGATTTCCTGTCGTCGTACCGCCTGCAGCACATCATCCGCAAGTACTCGGACCATATCTCGCTGCCGATCCGCATGCCCAAGGAAGAATGGGATGCCGAGGCCCAGCAGCAGAAGCTGACCGGCGAGTGGGAGAGCGTGAACCAGGCCAGCGCGCTGTGGACGCGCAGCAAGTCCGACATCACCGACGAGCAGTACCAGGCGTTCTACCAGCACATCGCCCACGACCACGACGCGCCGCTGGCCTGGACGCACAACCGCGTGGAGGGCCGCAGCGAATACACGCAGCTGCTGTACATCCCGGCCCGCGCGCCGTTCGACCTGTGGGACCGCAACCGCAAGGCCGGCCTGAAGCTGTACGTCAAGCGCGTGTTCATCATGGACGACGCCGACCAGCTGCTGCCGTCGTACCTGCGCTGGGTCAAGGGCGTAGTGGATTCGGCGGACCTGCCGCTGAACGTATCGCGCGAACTGCTGCAGGAAAGCCGCGACGTGAAGGCCATCCGCGAAGGCTGCACCAAGCGCGTGCTGTCGATGCTGGAGACGCTGGCCGATAGCGACGACGAAGCCGACCGCGCCAAGTACAAGACGTTCTGGGAACAGTTCGGCCAGGTGCTCAAGGAAGGCATGGGCGAGGACCACGCCAACGCCGGGCGTATCGCCAAACTGTTGCGCTTTGCCACGACGCACAACGACACGGCCGAGCAGTCGGTGTCGCTGGCCGAGTACGTGGGCCGCATGAAGGAAGGCCAGGACAAGATCTACTACGTCACGGCCGATGCCTGGGCGCCGGCCAAGTCGAGCCCGCACCTTGAGGTGTTCCGCAAGAAGGGCATCGAAGTGGTGCTGCTGACCGACCGCGTCGACGAATGGATGCTGTCGTACCTGCACGACTTCGAGGGCAAGGAACTGGTGTCCGTGGCCCGTGGCGACCTGGACCTGGGCGCGTTGGCCGACGAAGCCGAGAAGGCAGAGCAGGAAAAGGCGTCCACCGAATGGAAGGACGTGGTGGAGCGCGCCAAGGCCGTGCTCGAAGGCCAGGCCAAGGACGTGCGCGTGACGCTGCGCCTGACAGATTCGGCTTCGTGCCTGGTGTCGGACGAGGGCGACATGAGCGGCTATCTGCAGCGCCTGCTGAAGCAGGCCGGCCAGAAGGCGCCCGACGCCCAGCCGATCCTGGAACTGAACCCCGAGCACGCGCTGGTGAAGAAGCTGCGCGACCAGCCCGAGGGCGATGGCTTCAGCGACCGCGTGCGCGTGCTGTTCGACCAGGCCCTGCTGGCCGAGGGCGGCATGCTGGAAGATCCGGCGGCCTATGTGGCACGGGTGAACCGGCTGCTGGCCTGAGGCGCGATATCGCTACTTGAAATGCTGGCCCCACCCCCGGCCCTCTCCCATTGGGAGAGGGGAGCAAAACCGAGGCATTTGATGTCCCGTGGTGTTCGCCCCTCTCCTCCGGGAGAGGGGCGGGGGTGAGGGCAAAGCCTCCCAACCACCCGCAATCCGATGACCACCAAACGCAGCTTCCCCCCGGTCGTCGACCAGCACACCCGCGTGCTGGTGCTCGGCAGCCTGCCGGGCGAAGTGTCCCTGGCGCAATCGCAGTACTACGCGCACAAGCAGAACCGTTTCTGGCACCTGATGGGCGACGTGCTCGGCGTCGACCTGGTCGCGCTCGACTATGAACAGCGGCTGTCCACGCTACGCAAGCACCGCGTGGGCCTGTGGGATGTCGTGGCCGAAGCGCGCCGCGAGGGCAGCCTCGACAGCAGCATCCGCGATCACCAGGGCAACGACCTGATCGGCCTGATTGCCACCCTGCCGAAGCTGCGGGCGATTGCCTTCAACGGCGGCACGGCGGCAAAGATCGGAGAAAAGACCCTCGGCGAACACGCGGACCAGCACGCCATCGTAAAACTGCCATCCAGCAGCCCGGCCTATACGCTGGCCTATGCGGAAAAGCTGATTGCGTGGCAGGCGCTGCGGGAGTGGCTGGCCTGATCAGTCGAATTTCGGCTGCGTCGCCGCGTAGCTCGGCCGCGCACGCATGACCGCATGGCCGCGCCGGATATTGGGCCGCGTTTCCAGCAGGGCCTGGCTTTCCGGAAACATCCCCAGATACTCGACGATTGGCGCCAGAAACAGGTCCGCCATCGACAGCGCATTGCCTACCAGGAAATCCCTGCCGCCGTACGCCTGCTCCAGCACGTCTAGCTGTTTCTCCATTTCTGGCACGGCAGCGTCGATGGTCTGGCGGTCGGGCTGGCCGTTCTCGCCCTTCGGGAACACGTACTGCAGCACGTAGCGACGCACCATGGTGTCGTAGGCGTGGCAGTTGATGAGGCTGATCCACTGCTCGCATCGTGCGCGGGCGGTGGGGCCGGTCTGTGGAACCAAGCTGGTGCCGCCGAAGACGTCGTTGATATAGCTCAGGATCGCCCGGGTTTCGTAGAACTCGATCGGACCATCGGCGAAGGCCGGGATGCGTCCGAACGGGTTGTGGGCAACCAGGGCGTCGTCGCGCGGCGTCAGCGGGTCCAGCGTGTAGCGCAGCCCCTTTTCCTCCAGCGCCAGCCGCACCGTGCGCACATAGGTGCTGCGGCCATCGCCGTAGATGGTCAGCGTGGCGGCGCTGCCTTCGGGGTCCAGGTAGTCCAGCAGGTTGTTGAACACCGACTGCCAGCCGGTGACGTGCGCATCGCGCATCGCCGCATCGGGGAAGCCGCTGTGGCGCATATGCATGTGGGTGCCGCCGTCCTTGTCGGTCAGGGTCACCTCGATTAGCGTGCGCATGCCGGGCGGCAGTTCCGCGCCACCTTCCCATTCCCATGTGTAGGCCAGGAAATTGGCGCGGTCGAGTGTCTGGTATTCGCCGTTGACGATGTGCTTCTCGCCATCGCGGGCGCCGATCACAAGCCGGTACGTGCCGCCCACCCGGGCGTCGGCGCGGGCTTCGACCACGCTCATGCCGCGCGGGCAATGCCAGCTGGCCAGCGCGGCCTGGTCGGTAAAGGCATCGAACACGCGCTCGCGCGGCGCGCGGATCTGACGGGTCATTTCCAGATGAAAGGTCGCGGCTTCGCTCATGACTTGTTCCCCTGCTTCGATATGACATCGGTGTCGGATTGCGCCTGCTCGACAAAGGCCACCAGCCTGTCGAGGTTGTCTTCCCAGTGCCGGCGATACGCCTCCAGCCAGCCATGCGCATCACGCAGCGCGCCGGGCCGCAGATGGCAAATGCGCCAGCGAGCATTGACCTCGCGCTCGATCAGCCCTGCATCGGCCAGCACGCGCAAGTGCCGCGAGATGGCCGGGGCCGACATGTCGAACGGCCGCGCCAGCTCGCTGACCGGCGCCTCGCCTTCGGCCAGCCGCGCCAGAATCGCGCGCCGCGTAGGGTCGGCCAGTGCGGCGAAGACGGACGAAAGCGGATCGGTGTCGTTGGGATTCGGCATGTCGTCATTTAACGCATTGGTTAAATGAAGGGCAAGGGATGTTACAACTGAAGGGGCGGGGGCGGGGGGCGGGGGCGGGGGCGGGGGCGGGGATGGAAGAGCGTCCGGCCGGGAGCAAGGTCCGGCCCGGACGTCAGGCCTCTCGAAAAGAGAAAAGTGACCGCCGGCTCAGGCCGTCGTGTTGACGATGTTGCCGGTGCTGCTGCCCGTGGCTTCCTGGTAGGCCTCCGAGAGTTTGGCCATGGCTTCGGACAGCGCGGCCTGGGTGGCGGTCACGCCGGCTTGCAGCGTGGCAACCGTGCTGGTCTTGGTCTGGTCGTCGCCCGGGGCGGCCTGGGCCGCCTGCAATTGGGCCATCTGCGCGGCCAGTTGCTTCTGCAGCGCCTCGATCTGCTGCTTCAGGGCCTTGATGACGACCGATTCGGTGTCTTCGCTGCTGCTGCTGTCGGCGCCGCCCGCTCCGCCAGTCTTGCCGGCGCCGGCCGGGCCGGCGATGCGGCCGCCGGCGTCTGCGGAAGAGGTGGAGGTCGAGCCCGAGCTGGCTGCGGCCGAGCCGGTGGTCTGGCCGTCGGCCGTTTGCGTGGTGGTGCCGTCCGTGGCCTGGGTGAAGCGACGGGTATTGGTGACCGTCGCGTCACTGGCCACCAGGACCTGGGGTGTAACGCTGCTGATGGATGTCATGGTTGGAGTCAGATCGAAGAGAGAGCCCACATCCTTCTTCGGTCGATTGCCGCGAAAACTTTAGCGATGCGGGCGCGGTCTGACCGTCATCTGTCACAATCGCGGCTGTCCGGCTTTTCGGACACCCCGCACCTTACTGGATTCCCATGTTGTCTTCCCTTGGTCTCGGCGGTATTGGCGGCATTGGGCTGCATGTCATCGTGGCGATCTTCTTTGCCGTGCATGCCGTCCGTACCCACCAGAACATGTACTGGCTGCTGTTGCTGTTCCTGTTCCCGGGGCTCGGCAGCATCGTCTATTTCTTTGCCATCTACCTGCCCGGCCTGCGCCAGTCGCGCGGCGCGCAGGTGGCCAAGCGCGCCATCAACCAGATCGTCGACCCTGGCCGGGCCGTGCGCGAGGCGCGCCAGGCCTTCGACCGCGCGCCCACCGTCGATCACCGCATGCGCCTGGGCGCCGCGCTGCTCGACGCGGGCAACCCGGCCGAGGCGCTGCAGCACTACGAGGCGGCGGCCAACGGCCCGTTCGCATCGGACCCGGCGCTGCTGGAAGGACTGGCTCGCGCGCAATTGGCCACGGGCCGTCATGCGGAAGCGCAGGCCACGCTGGAAAAGCTGTTTGCGGGCAATCCACGCGCCCGCGACCAATCCGATCCGTCGCTGCTGTATGCCCAGGCACTGGCCGCGCAGGGTGCGCCCGGCACGCGCGACGCCTTCGAGCGGGCGCTGACCAATGCCAGCGACGTGGCCGCGCGCTGCCTGTTTGCCGACTGGCTGGCCAGGCAGCCCGAGGCGGCCGACCGCGAACGCGCGAAGTCGCTGTATTCCGAAATCGTTCATGACGCGCGCCACTGGCCGCGCCATGCCCGCGAACATAATCGCGAATGGCTGCAGCGCGCGCAAACCGCGCTGGGCCAATGATCCGCGCCCTGGGCGCACTTCTTTCCTCCATGACGCTTCTGAAACGCAAATCGATCGAGGCCGTGGCCTCGCGCCGCCCCGCACGTGGCAACCGTGAGTCCTCGCGCAAGAATCTCTCAAAGGACGCAGACGAAAAACGCATGAAGCCGCGCTTCGCGCCGGTGACGTTTTCCGAGATGGATGGCGTGCGCTACCTGCATTTCGGCACCGAATGGGTACAGGGCGCGATGCGCCTGCGCAAGCCCGAGGCCATCGAACTGGAATACGCCCAGCAGATGATGGCGTGGCTGCTGTTCCTGTCGCCGTCGTCGGCGGACTTCCATGTGGCCCAGCTGGGCCTGGGCGCGGCGGCGCTGACCAAGTTCTGCCATCGTCATTTCGCCAAGGCGCAGGTTACGGCGGTGGAGCTGAACCCGGCGGTGATCGTGGCGGGCCGCAGCATGTTCGGCCTGCGCGAAGACGACGCCCGCTTGTCGGTGCGCGAGCAGGACGCGTGGGACTACGTGATGGATGGCGCCAACACGGCTGCCATCGACGCGCTGCAGGTGGATCTGTACGACGCCACGGCGCGCGGCCCGGTGCTGGACACCACGGCGTTCTATCGCGCCTGCCGACGCGTGCTGAAGGCGCCCGGCGTGATGACCATCAACCTGTTCGGCGACCACGACAGCTTTCCGAAGAACATCGAGCGGATTTGCGACGCCTTCGACAATCGCGTGCTGGTGTTCCCGGAAGTGCACGACGGCAACATCATCGCCCTGGCCTTCAATGGGCCGGCGATCGATGTGTCATGGGAAGCGCTGGAGGCGCGGGCCGCCGTGATCGAGGATTCGACGAAGCTGCCGGCCCGCGACTGGGTCAAGAAGCTGCGCGCGGCGAATGCGAGGCAGGAAGAACGGCTGGTGATTTAAACCACCTCCCAAGTGTTTGCTCCCCTCTCCCACTATGTGGGAGAGGGGAGAAACCACGAGGGAAGGCGTTAAGCCTCACTCCTTGTGGAAAAACTGCGCCAGCGACCATTCGTCGGTGCGCGCCTCGTACTTCAGCCCCTTGCGCATGGCCCACATCGCCAGCTGGCTGTGCGAGGGGATGATGGCGTGGTCGTCCAGCGCGAACTTCGCGGCCGCGCGGGCGTTCTGCTCGCGGTCCTTGTCGCTCGACACCGTGGTCAGCGATTTCTCGATCAGCTGATCCAGCTTCGGATTGCTGTACTTGCCCCAGTTCCACGTGCCATAGCCGGTCTTCGGGTTTGGCGTGCCCGTGATCGAACGCAACGCCACGTCGGCGGCGGCCGAACCCCAGCCCAGCATCTCGAAGGCGAAGTCGCCCTGGCGGGCCCGCGTGAAGTACGCGGCCACGGGCAGCGTTTCCACCTTGGTCTGGATGCCGATGCGCGTCAGCATGCCGGCGGTGGCCTGGGCGACCTGGGCATCGTTCAGGTAGCGATTGTTGGTGGCATGCAGCGTCAGCGCAAAGCCGTCCGGGTAGCCGGCCTGGGCCAGCAGCTTTTTCGCGCCTTCGACGTCATAGGCCTCTGGCTTGGTGCCCGGATGGCCAAAGATCTGCGGCGAGACGATCGACGACGCCGGCACGGCCAGCCCTTCCATGATGCGGCTGACAATGGCGTCGCGGTTCAGCGCCTTGCTGATCGCCGCACGCACGCGGGCATCCTTGAACGGATTCTTGCCCAGCGGCTTGCCGGCCTTGTCGGTGACAAAGGGCGGATTGTCGCGCGACTGATCCATCTGCCAGAAGATCGTGCGCCACGACGTGGTCTGCTCGATCTTGAACTTCGGATTTTGCTTGAGTTTGGCCACATCGGCGGCCGGGATGCTCTCGATCACGTCGACATCGCCGGCCAGCAGCGCGGCGGTGCGCGCGCCGTTATCGGTCAGGATGCGGAAGATGGCGCGGTCGAATTCGGGCTTCGGGCCCCAGTAGTCGGGGTTGCGCTGCATCACGATTTCCTGGCCCCGCGCGAAGCGGACGAACTTGTACGGGCCGGTGCCGATCATGGTCTTGCCCGCGTCGAAATCGGCCTGGTTCAGGTCCGCCGCGATCTTCTTCGGCATGATCGGCACGCTGTTCAGGTCGTTGGCCAGGTTGGCGTAGTTCGGCACATTCATCGTCAGCCGCACCGTCAGCGCGTCGGGTGTGTCGATGCGCGCGATCGGCTTGGTGTAGCTGGTGAACGACCCCGGCGCGTTGGTCAGCTTCTCGGGCCGCTCCAGCGATGCCTTGACGTCGTCGCTGGTGAACGGCGCGCCGTCATGCCATTTCACGTTGGGGCGCAGCTTGATTTCCCAGGTGATGGCGTTGACCGGTTTCCACGACAGCGCCAGGCCGGGAATGTAGCGGGCGTTCTTGTCCATGAACACCAGCGACTCGAAGACATGCAGAGCGATGGCGTTGTTCGGGCCCGCGTTGTTCCAGTGCGGGTCCATCGAAGTCACGTCGGCGGCCAGGCCGATGCGCAGGTCCTCGGCGTGGGCGGCGTGGACGGGAATCAGCGTCAGCGCGGCGGCGCTCAGCGCTATCGAGACGGATGCTTGCAGCAGCGTGCGGCGGATCATGCGTGGGCTCCTCGTACGGTGTTGGGCGCTATTGTGCCGCCAAATGTACTTCCATGTCCGATACATCCGGAATCGATCCGGGCCGGGGGACGAAGCATGACAGGGCGCCCGGTACAATCGCGGCCATGTTTGCCAATTCCCGCACCATTTCGTCGGCGCAGACCGATATCCACGAGCATCTGGCCGCGCGCGTCCAGCGTCATCTGGCCGAGCCGTTCCGCAAGCCTGTCGGGGCGCCAAGCCAACAGGCGTTTGATGCCGCCATCGACGCCTGGCAGCGTGCGGGCGGCAAGCCCCTGATTATCGACGCCGGCTGCGGCATCGGCGAGAGCACGCTGCGGCTGGCCACGGCGTTTCCCGACCATTACGTGATTGGCATCGATCAGTCCGAAAAGCGATTAACCGCCGGCAAGGACTGGTGGGACGCCGAGATGCCGGCGAATTTTCATTGGGCGCGGGCCGACCTTGTCGATGTCTGGCGCCTGCTGCAGCAGGGCGGAGTGCCCGTGGTGCGGCACTATGTGCTCTATCCGAATCCATGGCCCAAGATCGGCCACCTGGGCCGGCGCTGGCAGGGCCATGCGGTGTTTCCCGCGCTGGCCGCGTGCGGCGACTACCTGGAGTGCCGCAGCAACTGGAAGATCTATATCGACGAATTCGCGGCGGCGCTGACGATGCTGGGCCGTCCGACCCAGACCGAAGCCTGGCAGCCGGACACGCCCATGACGCCGTTCGAACGCAAGTACGGCGCTTCCGGCCAGGGTCTGTGGCGCTGCACCAACCTGCGTGGCATGCATCAGCCATGAAAAACCCGCCGAAGTCGGCGGGTTTTTCGTTGAAGTGCGATGCCTTGTCGGCGCTGGTCGTCAGTGGAACAGCGGCTGCTGGGTGGGCGCGTCCTCGGGCAGTTCGGCGTGGACGATCTCGCCGGAGCGGTCCGCATAGAGCGGCGTGCCGCAGTCCTCGCAGTATTCCGGATCGAACAGCGCGGCGTGGCGGAAAATGTCCTCGACGCCGGCGTTGCGCAGTTCCTCGCAGATCTGCTCCACCGGATTGCCTTTCTCCTCGGCATCGATCTCGCCGGACTCGCGGCCGTACACGGGCCAGACAATGCCGTAGATCACATCCTTTTCGCCGCGCATCGTGAAGCCGACGCGGTATTCCTCGACCACTTCCTCGCCAAAGCCGGCCACCACGGCGGCCAGCTGGCCGGCCGGGATGTCAAGCGTGCCGCACAGGTAGTTCACGGCGGCGCGCACGGTCAGCGGGCGGATGCTCTTGTCGGATTCGCGGCACGACAGGAAGAACGCGTCGGGCGGCAGCAGTTCGAACTCGCAGCCCGGCAGCAGCACGGCCACGGTCGGCTGCACCTGGTTGCGCCATTGCTCCAGGCAGACCGAGCGCTCGGCGTGGTGCTCCTTGGCGTCTTCCTGCCAGCGGAACAGCGCGCCCTCGTGCGGCGCCACCACCACGGCCAGCAGGTAACGCGGATCGGCCAGGATCGGGGCCGTCTCGGGCAGGTCCTTCAGGTCGACCTTGGGCATCGCGCCGGCCAGCGCGGCCGATGCCAGCTTGTGCGTCAGCGCGAACGTGTCGCTATGGCTGCGCGGCAGCTGGTCGATGCTGTAGAGGTAGGGTGACAGGGCCACCTTGGTGCTGTTGGCCAGCACGTGGGCCTGCAGGTGCACCGCCAGGGTCTGGGCCAGTTCGGGCTTCAGGGCGCCGGACGGGATGGCGTAGCGCGTGTGGGCCAGGATCGGGGCGGCGATCAGCAGGGCGTCATGCTTGACGCCGTCGATCTCGATCGTGGCCGATTCGGCCAGCGTCTCGGCCTGCTCGGCCAGCACGTCGGACGCATCGGCATTGTGCTTGAACAGGTGTTCGAGCGCCGCGTCGAGGGCGGTCTGGCTGCCGTTCTTCAGCAGGCGATAGAGCCGCTGGGACAGCCGCCGCTCCCAGTATCCGTCCTCCATGCGGCTGCCCGAGGCGTCCAGGGCCAGTGCATCGGCCACCAGGCGCTCGGCGTCGGGCGAGAGTCGGGTAGAAGACTTGGGGCGAAAACCTGCCATAGATAGAAAGCGTCCGTTTTTTCGTAAAACGGTATTCTACCCGCTGCGTTGACAGCCGCAGTTGTCGCGAACCCTTGAATTACGGCTTACTTCTGCGTGGCCGGGGCGTGCGATTCGGTGCTGTGCGATTCGCCGCCCATCGACACGTCGCCGCCGCCCTTGGTCAGCAGGTACAGCGCCGCGCCGGCCACCACGACGAATGCGATCAGGATCTTGGCCATCTTTTGTCTCCGGGTCTGTAGGTATGGGTCGCGCCGCAAGGCGCGGCGCGTTCGAACCAGTCTGGCAGCGCAGCCTTGCGCGGAACTTACGTGCCGGGGTGGGGATTACCCGCAAGGCGCCCCGGCCGGAGACACAAAAAAACCGCCGCCCGCGTGAGCGGGAGCGGCGGTTCTTGCTGCCCGGGGGCGCCTGTTACGCCACCAGCAGTTGACGCAGCACAAACGGCAGGATGCCGCCGTGGTTGTAGTAGTCGACCTCGATCGGCGTATCGATGCGCAGCAGCACCGGCACGCGCTGCGTGTCGCCGTTGGCGCGGTGGATCACCAGCACCACGTCCTGCTGCGGCTTCAGTTCGCCCTCGATGCCTTCCACGTCGAAGGTCTCGTTGCCGATGATGCCCAGCGACTGCACGCTGTCGCTGCCCTTGAACTGCAGCGGCAGCACGCCCATGCCCACCAGGTTCGAACGGTGGATCCGCTCGAAGCTGCGCGCGATCACGGCCTTCACGCCCAGCAGCTGGGTGCCCTTGGCGGCCCAGTCGCGCGACGATCCGGTGCCGTATTCCTCGCCGCCGAACACCACCGTGGCGGTGCCTTCGGCGATGTACTTCATCGCGGCGTCGTAGATCGACATCTCGTCGCCGGTCGGCTGGTGCAGCGTGATGCCGCCTTCCACGCGCGATCCGTCGGCCTTTGGCGGGATCATCAGGTTCTTGATGCGCACGTTGGCGAACGTGCCGCGCATCATCACCTCATGGTTGCCGCGGCGCGAGCCGTAGCTGTTGAAGTCGGCCTTGAGCACGCCGTGCGACAGCAGGTACTTGCCCGCCGGCGAGGTGTCCTTGATCGAGCCGGCCGGCGAGATATGGTCGGTCGTCACCGAATCGCCAAAAACGCCCAGCGCGCGGGCGCCACGGATCGTCACGGCCTCGTTGCTCGGCTCGATCGTGAAGTCCTGGAAGAACGGCGGCTCGGCGATGTAGGTCGACGTGGGCCAGTCGTACACCTGGCCCTTGGTGCCCTTGATGTTGGCCCACAGCTTGCTGGGCTTCTTGACCTGCTCGTAGTTGCCCTTGAACGTCTTGGCATCCATCGCGTACTTCAGCAGGCCGTGGATTTCTTCCGACGTCGGCCAGATATCGCCCAGCCAGATGTCGCGGCCGTCGCGGCCCTTGCCCACCGGCTCGGTCATCAGGTCGCGCGTGACCGTGCCGGCGATGGCGTAGGCCACCACCAGCGGCGGCGAGGCCAGGAAGTTGGCGCGGATGTTCGGGTGGATACGGGCTTCGAAGTTGCGGTTGCCCGACAGCACGGCGGCGGCCACGATGTCGTTCTGGACGATGGCCTCGTTAAGCGCCGGGGTCAGGTCGCCCGCGTTGCCGATACAGGTCGTGCAGCCATAGGCGGTCACGCCGAAGCCCAGCTTTTCGAGGTAGGGCAGGAGGCCGGTGGCGGTCAGGTACTCGGTCACCACGCGGCTGCCCGGGGCCAGCGACGTCTTGATGTGCGGCGCCACGTTCAGGCCGGCTTCCACGGCCTTCTTGGCCAGCAGGCCGGCGGCCAGCAGCACGCTCGGGTTCGACGTGTTGGTGCACGACGTGATGGCCGCGATCAGCACATCGCCGCTCTTGACCTTGACGCCGTCGGCGTTGACGAACTCGCGGGCCAGGTCGGCGGCGTCCTTGTTGAAGCCGTTCTCGGCCACCGGCTTCGAGAACAGCGACGCGAAGGTGCTCTTCACATGGCCGATCTCGATGCGGTCCTGCGGACGCTTCGGGCCGGCCAGCGACGGCGCCACGGTGCCCAGGTCCAGCGTCAGCGTCTTGGTGTAGTCGATGTCGCCGGCTTGCGGCACGCCGAACATTTCCTGGGCGCGGAAGTAGCCCTCGAACGCGGCGATTTCCTCTTCGGTGCGGGCCGTGCCCCGGAAATAATCGATGGTCTTTTCGTCGACCGGGAAGAAGCCCATCGTGGCGCCGTATTCCGGGGCCATGTTGCCGATGGTGGCGCGGTCCGGCGTCGACAGGCTGGCCGTGCCTTCGCCGAAGAACTCGACGAACTTGCCCACGACCTTCTCGCGGCGCAGCATCTCGGTGATCGTCAGCACCAGGTCGGTGGCGGTCACGCCCTCGCGCAGGCGGCCCTTCAGTTCCACGCCCACCACGTCGGGGGTCAGGAAGTACACGGGCTGGCCCAGCATGCCGGCCTCGGCCTCGATGCCGCCCACGCCCCAACCCACCACGCCGATGCCGTTGATCATCGTGGTGTGGGAATCGGTGCCGACGAGCGTGTCCGGATAGTAGACGCCGTTCTTGTTGTGCACGCCGCGCGCCAGGTATTCCAGATTCACCTGGTGGACGATGCCGAAGCCCGGCTGCACCACGCCGAACGTGTCGAACGCCTGCATGCCCCACTTCATGAACTGGTAGCGCTCGTTGTTGCGCTGGAATTCCAGCTGCATGTTCAGGTCCAGCGCCTTCTTCTCGCGGAAGTGGTCGATCTGCACCGAGTGGTCGACCACCAGGTCGACCGGCACCAGCGGCTCGATCTTCTTGGGATTCTTGCCCATCTTCTCGGCCACGTTGCGCATGGCGGCCAGGTCGGCCAGCAGCGGCACGCCGGTGAAGTCCTGCAGCACCACGCGCGCCACGACGAACGGGATCTCGTCCACGCGGTCGGCGGTGGGTTGCCAGTTGGCAAGCTGACGGACGTGTTCCTCGGTGACCTTCTTGCCGTCGCAGTTGCGCAGCACCGATTCCAGCACCAGACGGATGGAGACCGGCAGTCGCTCGATCCTGACGCCCAGTTCCTTGCCCAGCTGGGGCAGTGAGTAGTACTGGCCGGAGCCGCCCGTGGCGAGTTTGAATTCCTGGAGGGTGTTATTGAGATTGTGGGGCATTGCCTGACTCCAATCGAGGGATGACGCGGGACTCTGCTTGTGGATGCTTTTTCTTCAGACCCCGGTGCGCGAAAGGGTTCCGCCGCCATGCATGCGGCGCGGCCGGCAAGACCCGGACGCGCACCGTTACAACGATTCGGTGCAGCTGGTGCCCGCGCGGCGCCAATGCAGCGCCGCGCGGGGTAGGGCAAGGTGAGACTTTACTGCTTCGGCGCGGCTTGTGCAGCAGGCTGGGCGGCGTCGGCCGGCTGGGCAGCCGGTTGGGCCGGCGCCATCAGCAGCGGCGTGGACACCGGGGCGCGCAGCGCGCCGGCCTGCGTCGGGGCCGAACCGCCTGCCTGCATGTCGGCGTTCTGGCATTCGTCAGCCAGGCGCTGGCCCAGGTTCTTGTTGAACAGCATGGCCTTGCTCGGGATCACGACCAGGTCCAGACCGGATGCCTGGTCGAAGTAGCGGTCGGCGCCGGTGACGGTGCTCTGGCGCGGCAGGCGGTAGTTGCGGCCGTCCCAATGCACGGTGATCACTTCGTCGCGCTGCATGTTGCCGCTGATCCAGATGGCGTGGCCCAGTTCGCACTGCCACTTTTCACCCGACGGCTGCACGGCGGCAGGCGCGGCAGCGGCGGCCTTGGTCGACTTCTTGGCGGGCGCCTTCTTGGTGGCAGCCGGCTTCTTGGCGGGTTCCTGGGCCATCGCGGCACCGGTGGTCAGGGTCAGGGCGCCAATGCAGGCTGCCAGCACGAGTTGTTTCATGTGGGTTCCTTCCGGATTGCTTGGGTAGTCAAAGGGGCTCGTTGTGGTGAACAGTCCGGGGGGCGCTCCGCAGGTTCACGGGGCGTCCCTGCAACTTTCCGCCGCTATTCTCTACGATTTGTCTGACGGGGCGAAGCCCGTCGGACATTGGTTACACAATCGCACGCGGATGGTTTGCCATCGGCCACTTGCTGACAGAAATGAGCAGTTTTCGCGTGTGATCGCAGCGCGTTACGGTCAATCAAAGAACAGTTCGCTTACCGGCGCCGGCAGTCGCGTGCCGGTGGCGTGGGCCCGCTGCAACAGCGACCAGTAGTAGCGATAGCTGGCGCGGTCATGCAGCTGACCCTCGTGCCGGATCGGCGCCCAGTTGTTCTCATGGGCGCCCAGCAGGATCTGGCTGGCCGCGCCGATCTCGGCGTCGCTGGGGCGAAATGCCGCGACGATCGGCTCGATCTGGCCCGGATGGATGCTCCACTTGCGCAGGTAGCCAAACTCGGCGCGGGCGCGCAATGCATCGTCGCCCGCGCGCTCCGGCTGCTGGACGTCGGTGCTGACGTTGTGCGAAGGCACCTTGCCGTGGCGATGGCAGGCGGCGGATATCTCCAGCATGGCCCGGCGGATCAGCGGATGCTCGAACTGTCCCGGCGACCGCATGGCATCGCCGGGAATGGCGCCGTGGTGTGCCGACACGAAATCCATCAGCCCGAAGCTCAAGCATTCCACCTGGACCAGCGACGCAATATCGAAGACCTGTTCCAATGCGGAATGTGTCTCAATAAGCACATGAATGGGGATGTGGCGCGCAATGCCGGCGGCGCGGGCCACGGCGTTGACGTGATCGGTCACGCGTGCCACCTCGACCACGTCGGTGACCTTCGGCACCACTACGTACGCCAGGCGGGCGCCGGCGGCGGACACCAGGATATCCACGTCGTCGCGCCAACCCGGGTGCGCCGGGTCGTGGATGCGCACGCCCACGCGGTTGTGCAGGTTGTCGGCGCTGTTGATCAGCTGCGCGCAGAGCAGGGCATGCTCGCGCTCCAGCCCGACGGCGGCGCCGTCCTCGCAGTCGAACGTAATGTCGAACACGGGGCCAAGCGCTTGCTGCAGGGCAAGCGATTTGCGCATGAGCTTTTCGCTGCCCGCGTAGTGGTCACAGACCGGCAGTTGCACCGGAATGGCTTCGCCCTGGAACAAGACCTCGGATGGATGCACGTTGATATACGTATGGAGCGGGGGATGATTGTGAAGACAAAACGGCTGCCCCAATGAAAACCGGGGTCCGCGCCGATTTTCAGATCGATGCGGACCCCGGTTTCATGAGCGGGAAGCTCTTGAGGAAGATCAGCCCAGCAGGTGTTGCACGCCGGCACGCTCTTCTTCCAGTTCCTTGAGCGTGATGTTGATCTTTTCCTGGCTGTAGGCGTCGATTTCCAGGCCTTGCACGATTTCGTACTTGCCGTTGGCCGTGGTCACCGGGTAGCCGAACATGACGTCCTTCGGAATGCCGTATTCGCCGTTCGACGGGATGCCCATCGTGACGACCTTGCCGTTCGAGCCCAGCACCCAGTCATGCACGTGGTCGATGGCGGCGTTGGCGGCCGAGGCAGCCGACGACAGGCCGCGCGCTTCGATGATGGCGGCGCCGCGCTTGCCGACGGTCGGCAGGAACACGTCGTTGTTCCACACCGGATCGTTGATCAGGTCCTTGACGCTCTTGCCGTCGACGGTGGCGTAGCGGTAGTCGGCGTACATCGTCGGGCTGTGGTTGCCCCACACGAACATCTTCTCGATCGACGCCACCGGCTTGCCGGTCTTGGCGGCGATTTGCGACAGGGCGCGGTTGTGGTCCAGGCGCAGCATGGCCGTGAAGTTCTCGCGCTTCAGGTTCGGCGCCGACTTCATGGCGATGTAGGCGTTGGTGTTGGCCGGGTTGCCCACCACCAGCACCTTGACGTCGCGGCTGGCCACTTCGTCCAGGGCCTTGCCCTGCACCGTGAAGATCTGGGCGTTGGCTTCGAGCAGGTCCTTGCGCTCCATGCCCTTGCTACGCGGACGGGCGCCCACCAGCAGGGCAACGTCGGCGTCCTTGAAGGCAACCTTGGGGTCGTCGGTGATGACCACGCCGGCCAGCAGCGGGAACGCGCAGTCTTCCAGTTCCATCACCACGCCCTTGACGGCGGCCTGGGCTTGCGGGAGGTCGAGCAGTTGGAGGATGACCGGCTGGTCTTTGCCGAGCATGTCGCCGTTGGCGATGCGGAACAGCAGGGAATAGCCGATCTGGCCAGCGGCGCCGGTGACTGCGACGCGCATTGGGGCTTTAGCCATGAGTAAGTCTCCAAACGAAAAGAGGGGGTAACCGGTCGGTGGCAACTGGCCATCCAGGGTATGGAGGGGGCCGGCGCATCACCGGGAGCTGGTTCGCGTGTCGCCACGGGGCAGGCTGGCATCCGCCGGCAGCCCGCGGCTTGCCGTGGGGCCGCGACGAGGAGCGCGCGGGCCGTGGACAGGCGTCGAGGGCGACAAGGCGTAAGTCTACTACTGCTATGTGGCACGCCGCATCCGCAAGGCTTCAAAAGGTGGGCAGGCAGCCCGGGGAGAGACCCGGCGGGGGAGCGGCGGCGCGGACCTGCGCGAGTGTAGGGTGCGCCCTGATTGATGTCAATTCATATGTCTTATATAAGACATAAGACATTTCATAGCGCGCTGGACGCGATTCTCGCTTTTGTGGTTGAATCCGGGGTATGTCTTCCCTGCCTACGTCCCAGCTCGCCGCCGCCGCTGCCAATGGCGCGCCGGAATCTGGCGCCCCACAGAGCGGTGCCGGGACGCAGCCGCCCGCATCTTCGTCAAATACCACGGCCCCGGCCAGCACGCCGGCCGCCGCGCCATCCCCCACGTTCAGTCCACTCTACCAGCAGATCAAGGCGCTCATCATGCAGAGCCTGCAGACCGGCGAGTGGAAGCCCGGCGAGATGATCCCGAGCGAGATGGACCTGGCCGCGCGCTACAAGGTCAGCCAGGGCACGGTGCGCAAGGCGATCGACGAACTGGCCGCCGACAACCTGGTGGCCCGCCGCCAGGGCAAGGGCACGTTCGTGACCACCCACCACGAGGACGTGGTCAAGTTCCGCTTCCTGCGCCTGGTACCCGACGAGGGTGAACCCCATTACGGCGCCAGCCGCGTGCTCGAATGCAAGCGGCTGCGGGCGCCGGCCGAGATCGCGCGGCTGCTCGATATCCGCACCGGCGACAGCGTCGTGCAGATCCGCCGCGTGCTGACGTTCTCCAACGAAGCCACGGTGCTGGACGAAATCTGGCTGCTGGGCGCCAACTTCAAGGGCCTGACGGCCGAGAAGCTGAACGAGTGGAAGGGCCCGATGTATGCGCTCTTCGAAGCCGAGTTCGGCACACGGATGATCCGCGCCACGGAAAAGATTCGTGCCGTACCTGCCGATAATACGGCTGCCGAGTTGTTGTCCGTGGCACCTGGTACGCCGCTGCTGTCGGTGGAACGTGTGTCGTTCACCTACGGCGACCGCCCGGTGGAAGTTCGCCGTGGGCTTTATGTCACGACGCGCCACTATTATCAGAACGACCTGAGCTAAGGTGTCATGACAATGGAAAGTCTGTCCCGTACGCTGACTATTGTCTTGCGTAGATGGGACGCGCGCCCACCATTGTCATTCATGAATGCAATGGTCGGATATTTCGTGTCCGGAGTGGTGCGCGCATTGTCGCGTGCGATTGTCGGGCACGTCGCGCTGGTGCGTGATAGGCGAAAATTATTGGTGCGGCGCGCAACAAAGGCGCTAAAATCACGTCGATTTGCTCCCCTGCATCCATTTGCATTCAGCGGACCCACACGCTTGATGCAATCTGGTGCATTCACGGTAACCGCTGTGCGGCGCCAATGCAATCGGGGGTAATGGCAGTGTCGTTCTTTTGCAGTTTTCTTTTCATCGCAAATGGGGTCTCGCATGGCTGAAGCCGCCAAACAAGCCAGGCCGGAGTTCCGGAACATCGGTATCGCGCAAATCTCGCGCTACCGGTTGCCCTGGGCCGGCAAGGTATCCATCCTGCATCGCGTAAGCGGTGCCTTGATGTTCCTCCTCCTCCCTTTCGTTCTGTACCTGTTCGAACAGAGCGTCACCTCCGAACTGAGCTTCGCCAAGTTCTCGGCCCTGCTGTCCTACGGCTTCGTCAAGCTGGTGATCCTGGCGCTGATCTGGGGTTACCTGCATCACTTCTGCGCTGGTATCCGCTTCCTGCTGCTGGACGTTCACGTCGGCGTCTCGAAGCCCGCCTCGGCCACGTCGGCCAAGGCCGTGCTGGTCGTCAGCCTGCTGCTCACCCTGGTTTTCGGGCTGAAGCTTTTCGGCCTGTTCTGAGGAGAGTCACGTGGCAAATAACAATATCGGTCCCAAGCGTCTTGTCGTCGGTGCGCACTACGGTCTGAAAGACTGGCTCGCGCAACGCGTTACCGCAGTCATCATGGTGGTGTTCACCGTGGTGCTCGCCGTGGTGTATCTCGCCTTCGGCAACCCTTCTTACGAAGGCTGGTCGGGTCTCTTCGCCAACCAATGGATGAAGCTCCTGACGTTCCTGACCATCCTGTCGCTGCTGTTCCACGCCTGGATTGGCATTCGCGACATCTGGATGGACTATGTGAAGCCGATGGCCGTGCGCCTCGTGCTGCAAGTTCTTACGATTCTGTGGCTCGTCGGTTGCGCGGGCTACGCTGCTCAGATTCTCTGGAGGGTGTAATAAATGGTCGCAGTCAAGACTGGATTGCCGCGTCGCAAATTTGACGTGGTCATCGTCGGGGCGGGCGGCGCCGGGATGCGCGCATCCCTCCAGCTCGCGGAAGCCGGCCTGAGCGTGGCCGTGCTGTCGAAGGTTTTCCCGACCCGCTCGCACACCGTTGCGGCGCAGGGCGGTATCGGTGCCTCGCTGGGCAACATGAGCGAGGACAACTGGCACTACCACTTCTACGACACCATCAAGGGCTCGGACTGGCTGGGTGACCAGGACGCCATCGAGTTCATGTGCCGTGAAGCCCCCAAGGTCGTGTACGAGCTCGAGCACTTCGGCATGCCGTTCGACCGTAACGCCGATGGCACGATCTATCAGCGTCCGTTCGGCGGCCACACCGCCAACTACGGCGAAAAGCCGGTGCAACGCGCCTGCGCCGCCGCCGACCGTACCGGCCATGCGCTGCTGCACACGTTGTACCAGCGTAATGTGCGCGCCAAGACGCATTTCTTCGTCGAGTGGATGGCACTGGACCTGATCCGCGACGAAGAAGGCGACGTGCTGGGCGTCACCGCGCTGGAAATGGAAACCGGCGAAGTCTATATCCTCGAAGCCAAGACCACGCTGTTCGCGACCGGCGGTGCCGGCCGCATCTACGCGGCTTCCACCAACGCCTTCATCAACACCGGTGATGGCCTGGGCATGGCGGCGCGTGCCGGCGTGCCGCTGGAAGACATGGAATTCTGGCAGTTCCACCCGACCGGCGTGGCCGGCGCGGGCGTGCTGATCACGGAAGGCGTGCGGGGCGAGGGCGGCATCCTGCGTAACAAGGATGGCGAGCGCTTCATGGAGCGCTATGCGCCGACGCTGAAGGATCTGGCGCCGCGTGACTTCGTGTCGCGCTCGATGGACCAGGAAATCAAGGAAGGCCGTGGCTGCGGCCCGAACGGCGACTACGTGCTGCTCGACCTGACCCACGTCGGTGCCGAGACCATCATGAAGCGCCTGCCGTCGATCCGCGAAATCGGCATGAAGTTCGCCAACGTCGACGCGATCAAGGAACCGATCCCCGTCGTGCCGACCATCCACTACCAGATGGGTGGCATTCCGACGAACTTCCACGGCCAGGTCGTGGTGCCGAAGAACGGCAACCCGAACGAAGTGGTCAACGGTTTCTACGCGATCGGCGAATGCTCGTGCGTGTCGGTGCACGGCGCCAACCGCCTGGGCACCAACTCGCTGCTGGACCTGGTGGTGTTCGGCCGTGCGGCCGGCAACCACATCGTCGCCAACGCCAGCAAGCAGAAGGAACACAAGCCGCTGCCGGCCGATGCCGCCGACCGCGCCATGGCCCGTCTGGCCAAGCTGCAGGCAACGACCTCGGGCGAATACACCCAGGACGTGGCCAACGACATCCGCCGCAACATGCAGTCGCATGCCGGCGTGTTCCGTACGCAGAAGCTGATGGACGAAGGCGTCGAGCGCATCCTGGAAGTGGCGGAGCGTGCCAACAACATCCACCTGAAGGACAAGTCCAAGGTCTTCAACACCGCACTGGTGGAAGCC